>CAYYMF010000066.1:4928-11720 GCA_964472755.1 uncultured Chitinophagales bacterium
TAATTCAACATAAATGAGGTGTAACAATATTAATTTTATTAAATTTCTTAATTAATAGTTCAGTTTTCTGTCATGGCAGAAGTAGAATTCTCTGACCTATCGAACAAAGCAATTAAATCAGCTCAATTATTGAATTTTGCCTGTGCCAACAGGAAAGCATTACTGGACAAAGATATGGCTATCATTCCACCGTCTCTACGGGTGGTTTTAAACTCGGCGGAAACTGACACAAAAGACACTACAGCTTTAATAAATCATATTTTGAAAAAGAAATCAATTTTGGACAGTGGAGAAGTGAGTCATGAAAGAAAATTAGAGTACGGACAGTTTGCCCAATCAACAGATGAACTTTGCAGTATTTTATTGAAGTTGACTGATACATTGCAATGATTTGTGTATTACTGTGATATTGTGTATATTGTATTATGTTAATTGGTTTTGTGCATAAAAAGAATTCACGCATGAAAGACGACGTTCACAAATTCACAAGGGAACCTCTTCTACAAGTCTATAAAAAATTACAATAAATATATCATGAAGAACAAATTGCAATAAAATTATTATAAAGGCAGCATTACGAGACTAAAGGGCATAAATTAATTAAGTGCTGAACAAAAGCTTCTTATCATTATACTCATTTGTCTACCAGAGCGCGCTCTACTTTCCAAACTATCAAATTACCGTCATCCCCACCCGTTGCAAAGCAGGATTGACCGAGGTTGGTGATGGACCAAACGGCCTTCGTGCGGCAGATGCTGGCGTCTAGCACGAACAGGATGTTCATCGACGCGCACGATCGTGCCACAATGTTCCCATCCAGCAACCCCACCAGCAGCACTTGGACACCTGTGCAATCAAACGAAATGTAAACGCACTGCACCAGCACACCGAACAGTGAAAACGAGTCGTGTCACCTCCCAGCGTGTCTTGGAACGTGCGTAGGGCGGTGACGAACGAGGAGTGGGTCACAGTATGCACGAACTCCCCGTTGGTCTTCCACAGCTTCACCTCGCCGTCACCGGCACCTGTCGCTATGTACGTGTCGCTGCCCGGAGCTGTTGCGGGAATCAGTTCCATGCACGAAACAGCGTCTTTGTGACCGTGACCGCCGCCTGTCGCGGAGAGCACGCCGATGCATTTGCCCGTGCCCACGTCCCAGACCCGCACGGTGCGGTCCACCGATCCAGACCACAGATACGATTCTAAAACAAGAGAACAAATGAGACTAGGTCAGAAAGAGTAGTGTTGTGAGCCGGCTGAAATGTGTCTCACCGCACAGCAGCAGGCATGTTACTGCCCTGATGTGGCCCTCCAGAAGCGCCAAGTGCTCGAACTTTTTCGACGCCGCGTCATGACGCCATGTACGGATGTTGCCGTCGCCGCCTGACGTGACCACGTACATGGTGCCTTCGGTCTTGGCCACCGTGAAACTCCTTATTGGGCCGAAAGTGTGTGTGAAGGGCAGCTCCTCAGATCGCTGTTTGCACCAACGTCGACGACATTCCCTTAAATGGATAGTGCAGGATTCAAACATCTCATTGCAGTACTCACCTTAAGGGATACCATGGACGACATGTCTTTGGTGTCCAGCATGTAGACCACTCCCATAGTGATGTCTGGCACGTCCTTGTCAACGGGCTCGTCCACAGACCACAGAATGACGTCCTCCACCACCTCGATGTGTTCCACCTTTCCTGTAGCTGGAATAGTCATCTCATTCGTGGGTACAGCTGTTTGCAGGTCCCACACCTTATACAATGCAACATGTTGTTATCACAGGTGGTGAGGACATGACCAGGTTCTTACATTTATTGTGCTATCTGATGATCCAGTGAGTAATTTTGGCCCGTTAACGTTGTAAGCGCCAATAGATTTGATTGGATTTTTATGAGCTTCAATTGTAAATGCAACAACAACCATTGAGTGTTCGAATCTGGAATATTGTATATTGTGCCACATTAAATCGCAAAAAAGGCTGCCAATAAGAGTTTGTACCTGCAATTACTGCCGTTTCGACAATTTCCATCTCGAACATAGAATTTGCATATGTCATACATTGACGGTTCCGCATTTACGTCAGTATTCGATGGATTGTAGCCTCCACGACCTGAAAATCGTCCACCACGTCCGCGTGAATTTCCGCGACCACGAAATCCGCTTCCTGAACCACCACCTCGCCATGACATGTTTAAAGCAAATCAGTTCTGAAAAAGGTGAAGCTTTAAATAAACGGCTAAACAGACACCACAATGTCACAGAAACCCCAGAAACTAGTTATTATTTATTACCCTGGTTTGTAGTTTAGTGTACCTTGTGGGTTGAGATACAAGTAATACTGCTGTACCATGGTGTACTGTCATACCATGGCATACTGTCATGTCATCGATTGGGTACTTATTATGGACATACTCTGTCATATCATAAGCCATTTTTAAAAGTTTTTAATAGACTAACCTAACAGATTCTCAGTAGGTTATTGTAAGCAATTATCAAATGCTAAATTAAGTTTTTTATTATTAGTTAGCTAACAGCACAGGGCAAAGTTAAACCAGTAATAGCAATATATAACTTGTTGAGCCTCTGAACCTTCTGAGGTTTGACAAACAGTTTTCTGCCGCAAATGAATTCAAGCTGTGAACGAACTGAAGTTTTTATACCGGACGACAATTTAGTATGGGTAACGGGTTGTATCTTAAATGAACTGGCTGATAACACGTTCGAAGTGGAAATAACTGACCCTGAATATGTGCTAAATGGAAAGTCTGCCAAACGGAAAACAGTGAGCTTAAAGGCAAACAAACAAACTCTTGATGCGTTTCCTCTTCAGAATGAGGTCGTCGAACAAGGTGTTGATGATATGACAAATCTGAACTACCTCCACGAAGCAAGTATCTTGGACAATCTAAGAAGGCGGTTTCTTCACAAGAAGCCCTACACCTATACTGGAGATATTTGCATTGCGGTGTGCTTTACTCAAGTGCGTGACAAATTTTCGCTGTTTAAAGGCTTGTTCATTTTTCTAGGTCAATCCGTATCAATGGCTGGATCTCTACTCTCCAGCGTTACGGTAAAACTCACCATAGACTAACGCTCAGCATGAACTGAATGTTAATATGTCCATCTCTACAGAGACAAGTACATCAGCACACCGAAACAGGATATGATTCCCCACGCCTACGCGACTTCTGCGAGCGCGTACAAGGGACTGCGAGACCGGGGCCGAAACCAGTCGATTCTGGTGAGCGGTGAGAGCGGTGCGGGTAAGACAGAGACTGTGAAGATCCTGATGGGACACCTCGCGCAGATTTCGGGCAAGGAGGACGACACTATAATCAACAAGGTAGAGTTGGCGTTTGTTGCGACTGAGTTTTAGACATTGACTAATTGTCATTGCATGTCTGAAGGTCTTAAAGGCGAACCCTTTACTGGAGAGTTTCGGAAACGCCAAAACGGCTCGCAACGACAACTCTTCTCGCTTCGGCAAGTTCACGCAGCTGCAGTTTGACAGACAGACCAAGCTCGTTGGCAGCAAGTGTGTCACTTACCTGCTGGAGAAGGTATAGTATCTTCATCAGCGACAATTGGCTAAACCAGCATGTCATTGCATTGCAATATCTCTTGTCGCGCTCCCTTGCACAGACCCGCGTGGTGAGCCAGAGTGACGAGAGCGAGCGCAACTACCACATCTTCCATGAGGTAGGGCTTCTCACTGCAGTGCATACTTAGTTGGTGACCGGATTTGACATTCGTTCCTCACTCGCCAGGTGTTTGCTGCGCCCGAGGCGGTGAAGTCGTCTCTGCGGATCGCGGGACGCTCCTGTGCCGATTTCTTGTACACCTGCGGCGGAGACCTGCGCACAGACACCATCGAGGGAGTGACGGATGGCGAGCGGTACCTGACCACAATGCGCACCCTGGAGCTGATCGGGGTTGCGGGTCGTCTACAGGCGCAGGTCCGGGAGATCATCGCAGGCATCGCGTATCTGGGCGAGGTAGCCTTCGTGGGCGACGCAGACACCTCCAGGGTGGACCCTGCGGTCAGCGAGGAAACTGTCGGTCACTGCTGCGCGCTGTTAGGGCTAGATCCGACGGCACTGAGGGAGCGAATCGTTGTGCGCAATATCGAGGCCGCGGGCACCACGGTGACAGTCAGCCTCACGCGTGACCAGGCAGTGGACGGGCGGGATGCGCTGGCGAAAGACACTTACACTCGCTTGTTCCTTTGGCTGGTGAACGTGATCAACGAGAGCACGGCTGCTAGTGAGTGTGACGGCAGCAGCGTTGGCCGCGTGATTGGTTTGTTGGACATTTTCGGGTTTGAGTCGTTTCGAGTAAATCGCTTCGAGCAGCTGTGCATCAATTACACGAACGAGAAGCTGCAGCAAAAGTTCACCTCGGACGTACTTATGTCGGTGCAGGCCGAGTACCGTGCGGAAGGGCTGGACTGGGAGGCCATCGAGTACCAGGACAACAACGACGTGCTCGACCTTCTCGAGAGCCGGCTGGGCTTCGTGGCGCTGCTGAACGAGGAGTGTCTACTCCCCAAGGGCAGCAACGCCAATTTCTTGAACAAAATCGCGAGCGCCTTCCAGAAGAACCCTCTTTTCTCGCTCAATGTGCTCACCTCTAAGTAAGCCCACCGATGTCTCGCACGCGTCTGAATACTGCACTAACTGACTGTTGTCGGCCGCACAGGGACGAGTTCTGCATCCGGCACTACGCGGGCAAGGTTGCTTACAATGTGAGCGGTTTCCTGGAGCGCAACAAGGATGCGCTGCCCGCAGAGATGCGCAACCTGATGCTGACGAGCACCAATGAGCTTGTGGCCCACCTCTTCTCTCCGCCCAACGCTGGTCTAATGGACACCCTGGAGACGCTCGCGCCGCCGGGCAGCGACCTGTTCTCGTCTCCAATGGTTGACGGCAATGACGACGACATCGATTCGTTGACGGACAGTGGCCACACTGTGAGCCGGAAGCAGTCGCGGCGGCCGGTATTTAGGAGAGACGCGGTCACCGCTATCCGGCCACAGAGCTTCATGATGGCGGACACGGTACTGACCAAGTTTAAATCGCAGCTGGGCAGCCTCATGGAGAGCGTCTCCCTGACGGACGAGAGCTACGTGCGCTGCAGTAAACCCAACAGTCGGAAGCACAAGGCCGAGTTTGACAGGCCCATGGTCGTGGAGCAGCTGCGCTGTTCGGGTATCATCGAGGCCGTCAAAGTGTCTCGCGCAGCCTATCCGTACCGCATCGCGCACGGTGAGTTCCTGGCGCGCTTTCACTGCCTCAAGCCCACGCAGTGGTGGATGCACCACAGCAACTCGTACAACACTCCCTCGGCGTCGATAAGCCAGCTGCTCTCCTGGCACGCTCTGCTCGACCGGGCTTTCGCGAAAGAAAGGTGTCGACTACTTTTGGAAGCCTACAACACTCACTACCAACAGCATACTGTTGGGAAGGTCACTGGTCAGCGCGATAGCACAACGGAGACAAAACCTGAAAAACGGCCGTACGAGCTCGGTCTGACTAAAGTGTTTTTCTCAAACGGAGTTCTGGAGGTTTTTGAACGCGAACGCAGCGCCGTGCTGAACGCACAAGCGACAACTTTGCAGCGACTGCTACAAACGCGACTACTGCGGAAGAAATATATTCATCTCCGTCGCTGCGTAGTTAGGGTGCAGACTTTCTATAGGTGTCGTTCAAATCGACGGGGTTTCCTGCGGCTCCTGGCTAGAGCAGTTCTCATCCAGAGCCGGGTTAGGGCGTGGCAAGCGGTGCTGTTAACACTCCATCTGCGGAGGATGTTGCGGGCGACCCGCATCCAGGCTCTGGTTCGCATGGTGAGACATCGCTCACGGTACACTATTGCCCGAAGGGGTGCTGTGGTGCTGAGCAGCATTGTTCGACGAGTGCAGCAGCGGCGGCGCTTCCTTGCCCTGCGGGAGCAAGCGCGCGAGGACGCGAAGCTGACCAACCAGTTGGAACAGCTTAAACAACGATTGGCCGAGGAGCAGGAGCAACGTGCGCTGCTAGAGCGTGCTATGCAAAAACAGAGAGCGGAAGCCGAGTTGCAGCAGCAGCAGCGGGCCAGCGCAGCAACCCTTCTACAAGAGCAACAGACCCAGCCGCAGCTGGCGAGCGACAAGGAGCGACAATTGGCGGCTGAGAATGAGGCACTGCGACGGAAAATCGAGGAAATGATGAGTGCGGCCCAAGCGGCACCCGCCGTTTTTCCATCGACTTCCTTTGTTGTATCATCAGCTCCTCCTGTTGCGACGCCGCCTCCTCATATTGCGCCGCGCACTGCCCCAGAAAGTCACAGTGATCAGCAGCAGGTACACAGCATTCATGCATTGTCGAGTACAACTGGCACCCCTCCTCCGACTGCATTGAATAGCTCGCCGATTCTACTGACGCCCAGTCCTGTGGCGTCATTAGACAATACTCCCCCGGCCAGTGCTGTCAGCGGTGGTGGTGGTGCTTATCCGGAGGACTACGAGCGCATCAAGACGGAGTTGGAGGCGATGCGCCGCCTCGTAGACCAGGTCACGCATGCCAATACCCACCAAAACCGACCAGTCGACGCCGTCAATCTGTCTGCCGGCCGCAACCGCGGCGCCGTCCATCGATCCAGCTTCAGCCCCGGCACCACCGCGACCTCGCCCATGTACTCTGGGCGCAGGTCTCTCGTGCTGCAGCAGGGAATGGGCAGCAGACACAGCATGGCCAACGGCCTGTCGCCGCTCTCCTCAACACAGTCTCCAGCGGCGTTAGTGCGGTCGCCGACCAT
>CAYYMF010000067.1:0-11682 GCA_964472755.1 uncultured Chitinophagales bacterium
GACAGGCTTTCCGTATTATGATTATGAATACACAGACCAATACTTAGCTTTAATAAAAGAATTGATTCAAAATACAAGAGGAATTAGACGTTTGGGAGCTGCTGCTATCGATTTATGTTATACTGCAAATGGCATTTTTGATGGATTTTTTGAATATAGCTTATCGCCTTGGGATGTTGCCGCCGGAAGCCTTATTGTACAAGAAGCCGGAGGAAAAGTCAGTGATTTTAATGGTGGGAATAATTACCTATTTGGGAAAAGTATTATCGCAACAAATACTACTATTTACAATGAATTTTATACTTCATTGAAAAAACATTTTTAAATAGAAAATCAATAATTCCAAATCTCTACAAAACCATCAGAATTAATACCACAAAGTATCGCTTGTCCAATTTTTATTTGATTTAATTTTGGTACTGATGCATAATTAATTTGCTCAAAAGTCATTGCATTGTAACTATAAACGCCATCGCCTGAAACATAAAACAATAAACCTTCTTTTTCATAAAAAGACTGAATATTTGGAATTGGAATTATTTTTTTATAAGTGCCTGTATTATCAAATACAAACAATCCTTGGGTGGTATCATTCAAATATAATTTTGTTGCAAGTTCAGAAATCATATTCGGATGAATCGTTTTTCCAATATAAATTTGCATATTATTACTCACATAAATAATATCACTTTTTTGATTGGTTTTTATTAAAACTTGTCGAATATCGTCCCAAAACCATAAACTTGAGTTATCATAAGCGATGCCTACTTTACTAACAAAATAATCTGCAATATTATACACATCAATAATATTGACTACACCAAATCTTTTATCTAAAATGATAATTTTACCAAAATCAGGACAATATAAAATTGTTCGAAATGTATTATAACTTAAAATTTCTGTTTGTTGATTAATATAGATATTACCATAAGTTGCCAATAAATTACCTTGCGTATCAAACTTCTTCACATTCCCTTTTTGAAGGATAATAATTTCATCGGAATAATTGATTTGAATATTAAATGCTTTCTCATGAATTATCGTGCTTAGTTCTGGAACTTTAGCATAATTATTTAAAAAACAAAACACGAAAAAGCTATATAAAACGATTTTAAATTTCATATTTTCCATTCATTTAATTCAAAATCTTTACCATTAAAAACTGCATAAGTATCATGGTACAACCAATCACCCAAATTTATCAATTTAGTATTTTCTCCAATTTGGAGTTGCATCGGCAAATGTCGATGACCAAAAATAAAATAATTCACTATTACATTTTCTTGCATTTTTCTTTTAGCATATTGAACCAACCATTCCTTATCCTCTCCTTCAAAAACTTCATCAGCAGGATTTGTAAAGCTACTTCTACTCCAAGTAAGTGCTAATTTTATGCCAATATCAGGATGTACCCAACGGAATAAAAATTTACATAACGAATTAGTAAATATTTTCTTTAGAATTTTGTATTTTATATCATTTGGACCTTTTCCATCTCCGTGTGCAATAAAAAACGAATGACCACTACAATTCAACAAAATCCTATCATCAATCAAATATACATTTAGATAATCGGAAATATAATCTTGCATCCACAAATCGTGATTACCTTTCAAAAAATAAATACGGATATTTTTCTGTTGTAATTCTAATATTTTAGCAAAAAAACGAATAAAATATTTCGGAACGGAATGTTTATATTCAAACCAAAAATCAAAAATATCACCGACAAAAAAGATAGAATGAGCATCTTTTTGAATTGAATCTAAAAAAGTAATTAATTTCAATTCTCGCTCCAAAGAAACTTTATCATTTGGTGAGCCTAAATGAATATCTGAGAGAAAATATAATTTCTTATTATCTAAACTATCGATTTTCAAATCTAAGGTAACTGGCATATTCCTCCGTTAATAAGCAATAAAAATACAAAAAAAAGATAAAGTCTTTAGATAACAAATGTTTAATAGCTAAAAATGAGGTTATTTCAAAATAATTAGTTATTTTTGCACTCCAATTTAAGTTCTTCGTGATGCATTCTAATCAAATTCATAATGACTTATCGATTAAAATCCAGCACAAGGGACTCAAAAAGGAAGTCCATATATTTGAATATCAACTAAATGGAGCGTTCTTTGCAAATTTTGAAAATTCAATCATTCAGGATTGTAATCTAAAAGTATTAATTAATTTTGATAAAAGATTAGAACCCTATCACGCTAAAATTCAAATTGACGGAACTGTAAAAGCCGATTGCGATAAATGCAATGCCACATTTCCAATGACCGTTTTAGCAGATTTTGAATTGTATATCAAATATATTGGTGAGCATAACTCAGAAGAAGAAAGCGAAACTGAAATAATTTTTATTACAAGAGATGAGCCTGAAATTGATTTTACAAAATTGGTTTATGATTTATTACATTTAAGTATGCCTATTTACAAAGTTTGTAATAGTGTAGGCAATACAGAATTTTGTGATAAAGAAATGCTCAAAGCGATTGACCAATATTTGCAAAAAACAGAAGAGAAAAATGAACAAGCAACTGAGGAAATTGATCCAAGATGGGCAAAACTTCAGGAACTTAAAAATAAACTAAATTAAAAAAAAACTTAAATAGAATAAGATGGCACATCCTAAAAGAAAAACATCGAAAACAAGACGTGATAAAAGAAGAACGCACTACAAATCAGACATTCCAAATGTAGTAACTTGCAAAGCAACTGGCGAAAGTCATTTAAGCCACAATGCTTATGTACACGAAGGTGATTTATACTACAATGGTAAAAAACTAGTTGAAGGCTACGAAAAAGCTTAATTAGTTTTAAATAAATTGTTTGATTTAAAAATATAAAAAAATGGCTTCAACTTCTGATATTAGAAATGGTATGTGTATTAATTTCAACTCTGATATTTATCAAATTATTGAATTTTTACATGTAAAACCTGGAAAAGGTGCTGCATTTGTACGAACAAAATTAAGAAGTGTTACAACTGGAAGAGTTTTGGAAAACACATTTCCTTCAGGTGCAAAATTGGACGAAGTGAGGGTAGAACACCGTGAATATCAATATTTATATGACGAAGGCGATTTCTCTACATTCATGAATAATGAAACGTATGAGCAAATTACAGTTGATAAGAAAGTAATTAATGCACCAGAATTTTTAGTAGAAGGTATGGTGGTAAAAATTGCTGTCAGAGCTGAAGATGAAATGCCTTTAACTTGTACTTTACCAGACACAGTTGTTTTAGAAGTAACGTATGCAGAGCCTGGAATTAAAGGCGATACTGCTACAAATACTTTGAGACCATCAACTGTTTCATCAGGAGCAAAAGTAATGATTCCTTTATTTGTGAATGTTGGCGACAAAATCAAAATCAAAACAGAAACAGGTGATTATATGGAAAGAGTAAAATAATTTTTACTTTTTTAAACATATAGATTAAGCAACCATTTTGGTTGCTTTTTTTAATTAAAAAAATAAATAGCAAAAGATTATTCTAATTAGTTTTTTTTATACTATCTTGATTAAAATTTTACTTAAATGAAAGCAGAAATTAAAAAAATATATGATGCACACGTGGCATTTGAATTAGAACAGTTTGAAGGCAAGCTACTTAAAAGTAATATCAAAGAAGAAGTTGATGCCGTTTGGGGCTGGATGGGCAAAGCAAAACTTAATGACATCACTTCGGCAAAAAAAGTCAAAGATTTTTTGGAAAGAAATTTAGAAGACAGAACATTAACAGAACATCAGAAAGAATATTTAATTGATTTAGGTAATGCCATTCGTGAACTTGCACTAGAAAGCAAACATACTTTATCTGACTTTGTATCTAAAGATACTTATTTTGAAATAGCAGATTATTTAATAGAACAAAAAGATGCAAGAGAACGCATAATAAGTAGAATTGTAAAAAATCCATTTTATGGCGAAATGCTTGCAGATACTTTATATGATGGTATAAAATCTTTTATGGCACAAAGTGGGCCAAGCCAAGAAACTGTTGGTGGCTCAATCTTTAGTATCGGAAAAAGTTTAGTAGATGCCGCACTTTCAGGTGTTCAAGATAATATCGACAAAAATATCAAAAAATTCATATCAACAAACCTTTCTAAAGCCATTGCTGATAGTGAAGATAATTTGAAAGAAAAGCTAAGTACTTCTAAATTAAAAACGCTTTCTAGAAACATTTGGGACAAAGCAGAATCTCTAAAAGTGAAAAATTTAGCAAAAGGTGTTAAAGAAGAACATATAAAAAAAAATGTAGATAAAGGCGAAATGGTTGCGAAAGATTTAATTGCAGCAGAAGCAGTAAAAGAACTAGCTCATTTTGTTATTGACCACTTCTTTAAGCACGATGGTAAAAAAGCAATAAGTAAGATACTGACAGATAATGGCATCACAAAAGAGATAATTTTAAGAGAATCTGAAGAAATTGCAGTTCCAATTATTGAAAGTATGAAAAAAACTGGATTTTTACAAGAACGTATTGAAGCAAGATTGGGCAAATTTTATTCAACTTTATAAGAATATATTATATGAAAAAAATAGGGTTATTAATTTTAGTTTTATTGGTACTGTCTCAATTTTTCAGACCAACCAAAAACAATACAGCACATACAGACATCAATACAATTCCTGAAGATGTAAAAGCAGATTTGAAAGTAGCTTGTTATGATTGCCATAGTAACCAAACGGTATATCCTTGGTACAGCAATATTCAGCCTATTGCATGGTGGATGAATAAGCATATCAAAAATGGTAAGCAAAAATTAAATTTTGACGAAGTAATTAAGCAAAAGCGTTATAAAGATATTGTAGAAACGATTGAAGAAAATGAAATGCCTTTAAAAAGCTATACGATTATCCATCATGATGCAAATTTAGATACAGCACAAAAAGAAAGAATTATTGCTTGGGCAAAATCTAAGCAGTAAGTTTCAATTCCTAATTTTCAATTGCCATAATTAAATCTATGGCAATTGAAAATTAAAAAACTTTTTTCACAGCATACACACATGAAGCATTTGAATTTATAAGCATATCCATGCCCAATAAATTCATTTTCATCATTAATTTCAGACTGTAATTTTGTTCTTGAGCAAAGTTATCTGATTTACTCAATCGAATAATTGCATTCCCATCTCCTTCTGTTGTAAATTGATTGGCAGTAGGTTTTTCTGAATAAACAATTGTCATGCTATTGATCAATAAAGCATCTTCTTCAATATCTTTTAAAGTATATTTAGTTTTAACAATATAGGGTGCAACTTCATCTTTTATTACAAATTCTTTTATCCAAGAGTCACCAATACCTACTGGTTTATTAGGCAGAATATTAAAAATATCAGATAAGGTATTTTCAAAGTTTTTAGCTTTCAATTGGTCTGAAAGTGCGTTATTAGATTTCGAGTCTTCCACTTTCTTTACATTCAACAATTTTTCAATTTTATCATAGTGTTGAATTTCTAAAATCTTTCCAATCTGGTTCGTGGATACCAAAAATTTCTGACCAATAACTTTTTTTAAACTATTAAATTCTGCTCTATTTTTATCTGGGATTTTATTAGAAGAACTTTTGGTATTAAATCTTACTTCAGTACTATCTTGTTTAGAATAATAGGACAATTCATCAAAATACAATTCAAATAGATAATTATTTTTATTGTGTTCCAATACTTTTACCATAAACACTATATTCAACTGCATATCCAACTTTATTTTCTTAGAAAATTGTTCAATCGTTGAAGTATCAATATTGAAACTATCATTTTCATTGAGATTGGTATCTTGCAAACCTAATATTTGTTGAATACTCTCTTTACTAATTGAAATATCCATATTGGTAGGCACTTGCATTGGAATACTAATTTTATAAGTATCTCCTACTTTTAAATTCAAGGACAAGTCCAATTTATCTCCAGCAAATAAATGACAAAATAAACTAAGATTGACTATCAGAATAAGAATATTTTTCCTTAGCATCTAAATTAAAATTGAATGATTAACATTAATATTTCCATCTTCGCTGAAACTGTTTAAATAAACATCTTGAATAGTATTGCATAAACTTTTATCATAAGGTGCATTTACTTTAATATAATTATCTGTAAAGCCATGCATCCATTTGCCTCTTTGTTCATCTTCAAATAATACTTTTCTATTGGAGTTTAGGTGTTGCTCATAGAAGTGTCTTTTCTTCTTTTCTGAAAGATTTCTTAATCGAAGGCATCTATCGTGTCTTTCTTGCATTGGCACTGGATTTTCCATTTCTAATGCTTTTGTATTTGCTCTTTCCGAATAAGTAAATACGTGTAAATAAGAAGCATCAATTGAATGAATGAAATTAAAAGTTTCCATAAAATCCTCTTCTGTTTCGCTTGGGAAACCAACAATTAAATCTACACCAATACAAGCATGAGGCAATACGGATTTAATTTTAGCTACTTTTTCTGCATATAAAGCTGATTTGTATCTTCGTTGCATCAATCCTAAAATCCTATCACTTCCGCTTTGTAAAGGCATGTGAAAATGAGGCATAAATTTTTCGCTATTCGCAATAAATTCAACAATCTCATCAGTCATCAAATTAGGTTCTACTGAGGATATTCTAAAACGTTCTATTTCATCAATCTGTTCTAAATGTTTGACCACATCTATTAAGCCAATTTCCTCATCAATTCCTTTGCCATAATCTCCTGTATTTACACCTGTCAATACAATTTCCTTGATTCCATTTGCAGCCAAAGCTTTGGCATTATTCAAAATATTTTCCAAACTATCACTTCTACTTTTTCCTCGTGCTAAAGGAATCGTACAAAATGAACATTTATAATCACAACCATCTTGGATTTTCAAAAAAGAGCGTGTTCTTTCAGCCAAAGAAAATGAAGGCATAAAAATATTCACTTCGTGAATATCTGAAGTAAAAACTTGCCCACAAGCATTTTTGGTTAAGTCTGTAATAATATTTGGCAATCTGAACTTATCTTTTGCTCCCAGAACCAAATCAACACCTTCGATAGATGCAATTTCGTTTGGTTTTAATTGAGCATAACAACCCAAAACCACTACAAATGCATTAGGATTATTTTTCAATGAACGTCTTACAATATTTCTACATTTGGCATCAGCATCATCAGTTACAGAACAAGTATTAATAACATAAACATCAGCCTTCGCTGTAAAATCAACCGTTTCAAAACCAACGGCTTCCATTTGTCTTGTAATAGCTGAAGTTTCGGCAAAATTTAATTTACAACCCAGCGTGTGAAATGCGATAGTTTTATCTGAAAACATAGACGAAGTTAAGCAATATGCACCAAATGTGGATTAAATATAAATAAAATAATAGTTGCATTTTATAATTTTAATCCGTTATAAAGATGAATCCAGTTGTGCAAAATAAAATAAAGGTTGGAATTATTGGCGTTGGTAATTTGGGTATGCAATATATCAATCGCTTACAACACAATGCTTATTATGATATAATTGGCTATTCAGATGTTAATATTCATTTGAATAATTACCTTGAAGATGAGTTTGCCTTAAAACATTACGATAATGCCAAAAGATTATTTGAAGCATGTGATGCTGTAATTATTTGCACACCCAACCAATCCATCATGAAATATTTACATGTTGGCATTAAAACTGGGAAACATATTTTTTTAGGTCGCCCGTTGATTCACGACATTTCAGAGCTTTTGTATATTGAAGATTTAGTGTGTGAAGCAGGTATAAAAATGCAAGTGAGCTTAGCAGATAGTTTTAGTCCTACTTTTAAAAAATTAAAAGAAGTCATTGAAGAACCTGTTTTTGTGGAGATGAAGCGAAATATCACTTTTGAGACCTCAAAAAATAATACGCAAATGATTCAAGAATCTTTATTAAAAGACATTTGTTTACTATTAGATATTACCAAAGGAAAAGTTCAAAAAGTTAGATACAGCAATGCTTTTAAGCAGATGGATTTTGTACAAATTCGCATTGAGTTTGACAATAGTTCTGCAGCTCATATTTCTATCAATCAAATTTCAAATACTAAAGTTTTTTCTATTCAAGCATATCAATCTTCAAAAGTTATTACTGCAAATTTCTCTAATAGAAGAATGAATATTGTTACACAAAGAGATACACATTTAAAATTATCAGAAACCAATATTGAATTGGAGGAAACAGATACCATCAACGAAGAATTAAATGCTTTTGCTGAAAGTATTTTATTTAATAAAGAATGTCCAAATTCTATTTCAGATTTCTTTAAAGCGAGTGAGTTGACTTATAATATATTAAAGAGTTTGGAAGAGAAAGATATTTTAGCCTCTTAAATGAGCTAAATCATTGGCTTTTATTAAGGAAAAACCACTATCTTTATACTCAAATTGATACAGACAAGTATTCTCATGTTGAAAATTATCCATTACAGAAATGGGTTGATTTAAAATTAAACACATCATCATTCTTAGTGTACGTCCGTGTGTACAAATTAGCGTATTTTCGCTTTGAATGTTTTTGATTTCTTCAATAAATGGATTTAATCTTATTTTTAATTCGTTAGCACTTTCGCCACCTTCAATTTTGTTGTCTAGTTCTCCGTTTTTCCAACTTTCAATAATACTATAATATTTTTCTTGCAAACTCGGATGATGTTGAACACCTTCAAAAATACCCCAAGCGATTTCATCAATTTCAGGGCGAACTAAATGTGGAATATTATTGGCTAAAAAAGGTGCTATAGTTTGATGCGTTCTCTTTAAAGAAGATGTGATTATTGTATCAAATGGAATATTTTGATACATTTTGAAAAATGATTGAGCTTGAGCGATGCCCATTTCATTTAAGTCAGAATTCACACCACGACCTTGTACAATTTGCTTTACATTAAAATCAGTCTGTCCATGACGGATAATGTATATATTTTTATTCATATTTTTAGAATATTTGTGTCAAGCATCAAGTGCTAAGATTTTAGAATTTTAAAGCCACTTCAACAAAAGCACAAAAAAGTGGATGCGGTTGTAAAATGGTACTTTTGTATTCAGGGTGAAATTGTACACCAATAAAAAATGGGTGCTCCGGAATTTCAATAATTTCTACTAAATTATTGTCCATATTTTTCCCACTTGCTATCATTCCAGCTCGTTCAATTTGTTCTAAATATTGATTATTAAATTCGTACCGATGTCTATGTCTTTCTGAAATTGCTTCAGTTTCATAAATTTTATGTGCTAATGTATTAGGTTTTATTGCACAAGAATAAGCACCCAAACGCATTGTGCCGCCCATATTTTGAATGTCTTTTTGATCATTCATTAAATCTATCACTGGATTTGTAGTCGATGAGTTCATTTCAGTAGAATCTGCATCTTTAATACCAAGAACATTTCTTGCAAATTCGATAACAGCCACTTGCATACCTAAACAAACACCAAAAAATGGAATTTTATTTTCTCTAGCGTATTGTATAACGGCAATTTTACCATCAATACCACGTTGTCCAAAACCAGGAGCCACAAAAATACCGTTAATATGAGCTAGTTTCTTCGCAACATTTGTTTTGTCTATTTCTTCAGATTGTAAAGCAATAATATTGACTTTACAATTGTGGGCTGCTCCAGCATGTATAAAAGATTCATAAATGGAAATATAAGCATCTTTCAATTCAATATATTTTCCTACAACAGCTACTGTAATTTCTTTGCTTGGTTGCTTATGTCCTTTTAAGAAATTATTCCATTTACCCAATTCTACTTCAGGCATATCTTTATAACCTAATTTTTCTAAAACAATTCTATCTAATTGCTCTTGTTTTAAATTAATTGGTACATCATAAATGGTTTCGGCATCCATCGCTTCGATAACACAATCAGGCTCTACATTACAAAAATCTGCAATTTTTCTTTTACGCTCTTTGCCTAATGGATGTTCTGTTCTGCAAATTAAAACATGAGGTTGCACTCCATAAGATTGCATTTCTCTAACAGAATGTTGAGTAGGTTTTGTTTTAAGTTCTTTAGCTGAAGCTAAATAGGGTACTAATGTTAAATGCAAAACCAAGTAATCTTCTTTGGGCAATTGCCATTTTAATTGACGCATACTTTCTACATAAGGAAGCGATTCAATATCGCCAACTGTTCCGCCAATTTCTGTAAGTATGATGTCATATTTATCCGTATTGCCTAAAAGCAACATACGTCTTTTAATTTCATCTGTGATATGTGGAATAATTTGAACCGTTTTACCTAAATAATCGCCTCTTCTTTCACGATTGATAACTTCTAAATAAATTCTTCCAGTAGTAACATTATTCGCTTGAGAGGTAGGTTCGCCTAAAAAACGCTCATAATGTCCTAAATCTAAATCGGTTTCAGCACCATCTTCTGTTACATAACATTCGCCGTGTTCATAAGGATTCATTGTTCCAGGATCAACATTTATATATGGATCAAATTTTTGAATTGTTACTCGCAGTCCTCTTGATTGTAATAGCTTTGCTAGTGAAGCCGCTAAAATACCTTTGCCTAAAGAGGAAGTAACACCTCCTGTAACGAAAATAAACTTTGCCATAACTGATGTGTGGTTATGGACAACAAAGTTAGGAAAATAAAATTGATTAAGAAAGAAATCTGCTCATTTGATTATTTGGTAATTTAAAGATGAAGAACTTGCTTTGTTCTATCTCTAACTGTTAAGGTATTTATTTTATATTTTTTTGAAGCATATAATAAACGGTTATTTATATTTCAGTATTTTAAAAATTTGATAATAAGCATCATTAAACAAGATTCTTACAATGTACATTCCTTTAGTATAATCAGATGAATTAACAGATATGATTGGTTGTATAGATTCTGTTTTATAAATACAATTTCCGACCATATCCAAAATCTCAATCGTTTTTATTTTTTTATCCGCTTTTGAAACATCTATATTAAAAATATCTGCAACAGGGTTCGGAAATATTTTTATATCAGATTGTATAATTTTCTTGTCATTTATTCGTGTAATTATCGTATCGCAACTAACACCCGGTTCTATAAAAAAACGTAAGGAAATATCATCATCAGAATAACATCTTAAATATTGGGGAGGTGCTACATCACAAATTATTCCTATTTCATAAAACAATGATTTGGTATTGCCGATATACTCTACATTTTGTTCATCTCTTTCTGGAAATGAACCGCATAAATCATACGCACAAACAAATTTTGTATAATGCAAATATTGCACTTTAAAATTATTGCTGTCATATTTTATGCTGTCAATAACATACTGCATTGCATCGCAAATGCTAAAATCTGTATTATTTTTCAAAAGTGTAAAAGTATCTCCGACATTTAGTGTAAAATCATACAGCAAAGTATAAACATCATCTTTATAATAAAATATTTTGCCTTCATTTTCCATAAAATAATGCCTTTCTTTTTGTCCTTCTTCATCAGGTACGATATAGCCAGTTTGTTCTACAATTTTGGAAAGTTTATCATTGATAATTGTATCGGATACCACTTCAAAAACAGAATATCCTTTACTATCCAAATAACGATAATTATAATACCATTTTGCACCAATTGGAAACCATTCTTTAGATGGTATAGCGATACATTCATCTTCATTAAAAAACCATTCATCGGTTTTGTAAATAATTTCTCCTTCTTTTTTCTGATA
>CAYYMF010000068.1:0-11393 GCA_964472755.1 uncultured Chitinophagales bacterium
TTTTAATACTTTTTAAAGCTGTATGCATTGGTTATAATAAATTAAGTTTATTTTCAGTACTTTTATCGGACAGTAGTGATAAAAAATGGTTTTGTCTTTTTCAAAATACAAAAAGTATATAAAATTCTTTTTATTCTTTTTTATATTTTCAGGCATTAAAAATAGTACTGCTCAACAATTAGATTCTATCAATATGATTTATGATAGTTTGAGAATTGCTCGTGATAGTTTATTTGAGATTGAAGCTTTACAGAATAAAGAAGACAGAAAAACAAAAGTAGAAAATACCTTTAAGTATATTTCTTATATCAATTATAGCGACCGAGGAGAGGGAGTTCAATACCAAGGAATCGATAAATATAAAGCTGAACAAAACAAAGATATTGTCAATATTTATATAAAAGTTCTTCCTCCTTTTGGTTCAGATGAATATGAACAACTTAAAAAAAGCCAAAAATTGGGCAACAAACTCCATCTAAATTCTAAAGAATGGCAGGCTCGTCAAGATTTACTCTTTAAAAAAGGAGAAAAAGTAAACCCAAGTATTTTTGCTGATACAGAGCGTTTGCTTTGGGAACGTAATCGATACAAATATGTAGATATTAGTTTTAGTCAAAGCTGTGATGATGAAGATACTATGATTGTAAATGGGGTAGATGTTTACGTATTTTTAGTAGATAAATTGTCTTATACTATTTCAACTGGCTATGTTGAGGAAAGTTTTGCAGTTGCAACGTATATCAATAATTTATTTGGCTTCCCTAATATGTTGTCATTGAGGTTTCAAACGCCATTCAATAAGCTGAATCCATTAAGATTCTCTACTGCCTATAATTATTTTAATTTATTTGGAACTAAGATTGATTTGAAAACTGACTTTGTTTTTGATAAACTAAATCGTAAATTTTCTGTAGGGTTAAAAAAGAATTTTGTTTCTTTAAATTCCAATTGGGGTTTTAATTTTAATTATAACTTTAACAACATCAAAGTCAGTCTAAATAATAATTTAAGAGACCCAAGTTCCTTAGTTGGAGCAAAATCAAATGAATATAATTTGTGGTTAGCTTATGCTTTCCCTATCAAAAAGAAAAATAAAGCAAGTACACTTAAATTTATTTTATCCACGAAACTCAACTATACCAATTATATGGATAGGCCATTTGTAATTGATGGCAATTACAATGAACAATTCATCAATAATTCCAATTATTTATTTGGATTTGGATTTGCTCACTGGGAATATAATATTCTTAAAAATAACTTTTATGTTGACATTCCTGAATATCTACCTAAAAAATGGAGTTTGGCGTTGTGGCTAGGTCCAAAAATTGATGAAATTGTGGGTATGAGAAATAATTTGGAACTCAAAGCAAATTATGGAAAACTTTTCAAAAAAGTGGGATACTTTTATACCGACTTTAAATATAGCACTTATATAAGAAAGAAAAAAAGTGAGCAAATGCTTATAAGTTTAGCTCAAAGTTATATCACTCCGAGTTATAAAATTTCCAAAAATGTTTTTTTAAGAAATTTAATTAGTACAAAATTCAATTACGGATTTTTCTATCCTGAAAATAGATATTTTAATATAAATAATTTGATTAGAGGATTTTATTCTCCCACTTTACGTGGCTCAAAAAGTGTAACTGCAAGTTTTGAAAGTAACCTTCTTTTAAATAAAAAGATTGCAATGAGCAAAGGTATGTTATATGCATTTGCCGATGTTGGTTGGGTAAGCGACAATGAAAAAAAATTAATTAGCCAAAGCTATTTCCAATATGGTGTTGGCTTCGGGCTTCGTTTAAGAAGTGTAGATTTAGGATTTCCATTTATCGACTTTCAATTTTCTTTCTATCCAAAAGGGAAAGATTTTAATGTAAATCCATTCCAATTTAGATTATATGAAAGCAGCATTAATGCAATTACAACTGATAATTTATTCTTTGCTGAACCGAGAGAACCTAATGTACTAAAATAATAAACTATTGTACCCTTTGCAATAACTGAATATAAGTTGGGAAGTGATCGGAATAACCATAATTATATTCAGAAAAATTCCAAGTTCTTTTTGGATAACCTTTATATTTTCCAGTTTTCTGAACCATAAAATCTTTCTTAAAAATATGTGCATTTTGATAAAACCAACCATCTTGTTTGGCATTCATCCAACCGTTTGAAAGAATAATTTGGTCAAATAAACCCCAAGCATCATTGTGTGCCAAGGTACCGTATCCTTTTTTATAAAACTCTACAAAAGGATTAAAAAACTTTTCCGCAGTCATTTTATCTTTACTTCCAACGGCATCTAAATATTTTACTAAACTTGGGTCGGTTGGATTATCATTCAAATCACCCATTACCAAAATTTTTGCCGCTTTATTTATTGTTCTAATAGAATCAGCATAATGACGAATTGTTTCTGCAACATAATTTCTCATTGGAGCAGTTAATGTTTCACCTCCACGACGTGAAGGCCAGTGTCCCACAAAAACATCTATCGTATCAATTCCTGTTAATATACCTCGTACCCACAAAACATCACGGGTTGGCTTACCATCTTTTACTACTTGATTCAAATTAATTGGAATAGATTTAGAATAAATAGGTTTAAAATATTTAGGATTATATAAAAATGCACAATCAATACCACGAGCATCTCCACCTTCGTACCAAATTGGTTTGTAATTTCTACTTGCAAGTTTTGGCATTGCTACTAAATCCAACAATACATCAACATTTTCAATTTCTGCGGTACCCAAAAATGCCAATCCATCAGGAGAAACATCTGTGCCAATTTGAGATAACACATCAGACAACCTACCTAATTTATCTTTGTAAATTGTTGTATTGTATCTATAACTGCCACTTGGCGTAAACTCTTCATCAAATTTTATTGGGTCATCAATGGTATCAAATAAATTCTCCAAATTATAAAATCCAGCAACCATTAAACGATATTGATTTTCGCTATTCTGTGCATTTCCAAGAAGAATAGTGCATACCAAAAAAAATGTAAAAATATATTTTTTCATAAGCTAAAGATAGAATTTAATTTTTTATTCCCTATTGATTAAAAGCAAATAATCAGAAAAACACCAAATTATCTATTTGATATTTGAATAATTCATTTATCTTTATATACTCAAAAAGAATACCAATTTATATGAATATCAAAAATCTATTTTTTTTAATGGCTTTTGTACTTGCTTTTTCTTTCACAGGAAATGCTCAATCACAAGGAACTGTTGATACAGAAGATGAAAGCAATAAGACAAAAACGACTGTTTCTGATCCAGGCATTAATATGGATATTCCTGTTATTACTTTAGATGAATCTGAACTAGGTGGAACTTCCATGGGCGACCAAAATGTATCTTCAATTTTAGGAGCATCTCGAGATCCATTTTTCTCTATTGCAACATTTGGTTGGAGTTTTGCTCGTTTTAAAATGAGAGGCTATGACAGCCAATATTGGGAAAACTATATGAATGGTGCTCCTATAGATTATATTGATAATGGATTTGGAGCTTACAGTTTGTGGAGTGGACTAAATGATGTTACTAGAAATAGAACCAATTATATTGGAATAAAAAGTAACCCTTTAACTTTTGGTGCTTTGGGTGGTACTTATTCTATTGATACACGTGCTTCAAAACAAAGGAAACAACTTTCCGTTGCAACTGCATTTTCAAACAGAACTTATACCAATAGAATGATGATTACTTATGGTTCTGGTATAACTAAAAAAGGCTGGGCATTTGCAGCTTCTTTAACAGGAAGGTTAGCTAAAGAAGGTTATGTTGATGGTACAAACTATCAATCTTTGTCTTATTTTCTTTCAATAGAAAAAGTAATGGCTAAAAATTCAATTTCTTTAACTGCATTTGGTGCTCCAACTAAAAACGGGAAAACTACACCTGTAGAACAACAGTTTTATGATTTAGCAGGTAGTAATTATTATAATCCAAATTGGGGTTGGCAAGATGGCAAAAAGAGAAATGCAAGAGAAGGTTATAGACACCAGCCTGTAATCAATTTGATGCATGAATGGAAACCATCTGACAGTAAGAATTTAACAACTGCTTTGTCTTATTCTTTTGGCGAAAATTCTACTTCTGGTTTAGATTGGTACAATGCACCAGATCCAAGACCTCAATATTATAAGAATTTACCAACTTATAGCAGCGATCCTGTTCAACAAGCTTTGATAGCAGAAATGTATCGCAACAATCCTGATTTATTACAAGTTCAATGGGATAAATTATACGAATCCAATAGAAGCCATGTTGATCCTGAATTTGGAAGTGGTCGTTCTGTTTATGCTTTAAAACAAGATGTAAAAAAAATACAACGTGTTAATTTAAACACAGTTTATAACCAAACCATAAAAGATAATACTGAATTGACTGCTGGTTTAAATTATCAATTTATGATGAGCAAAAATTATGCTCAAATGAAAGATTTATTAGGTGGTGATTTTTGGGTGGACATCAATCGTTTTGCACAATTCAATTTTCCAAAAGATGCTGTAGAAAATCAAAATAATGCAGATAATCCAGATAGAAAAATAAAAGTTGGCGATAAATATGAATACAATGTCAATTTATATTACAACAAAACAGGCGTTTGGGGACAATTGGTACACCACTTTAATAAGTTAGATGTTTTTGTTGCTGCCGAATATTCCAACTCTACTTATTGGAGAAAAGGAAATTATAGAAGTGGTTTATTTATGAATAATTCATTTGGAAAATCTAAGACACTTTCATTCCATAATTACGGTGTAAAAGGTGGTTTAACATATAAAATCAATGGTAAAAACTATTTATTTGCAAATGGATTTGTACAAACACAAGCTCCAATGTTAGAAAATGTTTTCGTATCATTTAGAACTAGAGATTTTACCATAGACAAACCTCAAAATGAGAAAATTTATAGTGTTGAAGCAGGCTATGTTTTAAATTCCCCAAAAGTTCGATTAAAAGCTACTGCATTTTATACTAAAGTCAATGATGGTACAGATTTATTAAGATATTATGATGAGTTGGTTTATAATTTTGTGAATGTTTCTATTCAAAATATTGATAAAACTTATTATGGTGGCGAATTAGGCATGGAAGCCAATATCTACAAAGGTTTTGGAATGACTGCAGGTGCTTCAATCGGAAAATATACTTATTCAAGCAGATGGAATACTACAACTTATGTAGATAATACACAAGAAGTAATTCTACCAAACAATACTGTTTATACTAAAAATTATTATATCGGAGGAACACCACAACAAGCTTATAGTTTAGGTTTGAACTATCGTTCTCCAAAGTATTGGTTCATCACTTCAACTGTAAATTTTGTGGATAGATCATTTACAGAAATTAGTCCATCAAGAAGAACGGCACAAGCAGTTGATTTAGTCGATTACAAATCTGACTTATGGAATTCGATAGTAAGTCAAGAAAGAATTAATCCAAAAGGCGTTTGGACTTTAGATATATTTGGAGGTTATTCTTGGAGATTGAAAAATCAGTTTAAAGGCTTGAAAAAAGAACAATATTTAGTTTTAAATGTCGGCATCAATAATATAACTAATAACAAAAAAGCACAGATTACTGCTTTCGAACAATTAAGATTTGATGTGGACGGTAAAGACTTAAATCTATTTAAAAATAGATATGCGTATGCTTATGGCATCAATTATTTTATCAGTTTAGCTTGGAGAATGTATTAATAATAAAAAGAAAAAATATCAATAATGAGAACAAATATGTTTAGAATTTTATTTGCTTTGGTAGTCTTTACATCGGTAACTGCCATAACATCTTGTAAAAAAGATAATTTTGATGAACCTCCCATCACAATTCCTGAACCAAAAGAAAAAGATAGTGTGAATACCACTATTGCTGATTTAAAAGCATTATATACAACAATGGGAGCTCCTTTAGAGATTACAGACAACTTATGGATTCAAGGTGTTGTCGTTGGAGATGATAGAACTGGCAATGTGTACAAACAAATCGTCATTGATGATGGAACCGCTGGTATTTCAATCTCTTTAGACCAAAGTGATTCTTATGTAAATTATCCTGTTGGTAGAAAAGTATATGTAAAATGTAAAGGTTTATACCTTGGCGACTACAATAAACTTATCCAATTGGGTGGTGGCGTTGATCCTGATGATGCAACAAAAACTGCACGTATTGCAAGTGCTTTAATTAGCAAAATTATCATTAAAGGCCCTGCTGGTAATACCGTTACACCAATTGAAGTAAAAATCGATGACTTGAATAGTTCTTATCAAAATAGATTAATCGTAATTAAAAATGCAGAAGTTATACCTGCAGATACAACAAAAACTTATGCAAATTTTGCAACACAACAAGCTGCAAATGTTACTTTCAAAGATTGTGATGGCAATACCATTATTGCAAGAACTAGTGGTTTTGCAGATTTTGCTGGCAAAAGCGTAAGCAAAGGAAATGGCGATTTAGTAGCCATTTATACAGAATTTGGTTCAACGCCACAATTATTATTAAGAAGTGAAGCAGATGCAAAATTAGAAGGACCTAGATGTCCTGAACCTGTTATGCTTTTATCTGAAAATTTTGATGCTGGAGGAACTGGAAATATTACAATTCCTGGTTGGGTAAACTTCTCAACTGCAGGTTTGAAAACTTGGTATGCTACGGGTAGTACAAATAAAAATGCACGTTTCTCAGCATTTAATAACACCCCAGCAAATCAAGAAACGTCTAATATTGGTTGGTTAATTACACCTGCTATCAATTTTGATGCCTCTACAAATGAAGAATTAAACTTTAGAAGATATGTAGGTTTTGCTTCTGGCACTATCAAAATGGAAGTATTATATTCAACTAATTATTCTGGAAGTGGAGATCCAAGTGCTGCAACTTGGACTTTAATCGTAGATGATGCACCACATGCTACCTCAGGATTTTCTGATGCTGGGCCTATATCTTTAAGTACAATTTCTGGAACTGCTGTTCATATTGCCTTTAGATATACAGGTGGTTATGGTTTATCACCTGCAGCAACTACTCAATATAATATTGATGAAATTGAAATTACTGGCGAATAATTAGATTCTAGTTTTATAAAAAAAGAGGCTATTAAAAATTTTTGATAGCCTCTTTTTTTTGAACTAAAATTTTAACCCGAACTATACAATAGATATTCTATTACAATCGAAAACACCTGCAAAATATAACGCTATGCATACTTTTACTCATTCACCATAGAAGTTACTTTGTTTCAATCTCAAACGTTTATATTTTATTGGTGTTTTCACTTTCATAACGAATCCTATTGCACAATTCGGGTTTGTACTAAAAGTTTCAAGATTTAATGACTTTGATTTAAACCTAAAGGTTTTATTTTCGTATGCACATAAACAACCAAAGCATATGAAAGTAGGTATCGAAGCAGCACATTTCTTTATTCCAGATTTATATTTAGAAATTAAGGATTTAGCAATCGAAAGAGGTATAGATTCATTGAAACTAGAAAAAGGCTTAGGCTTAAAAAAAATGGCAGTATTGAATAGCAATGAAGATACTGCTACATTAGCAGCCAATGCCCTATTACGTTTAATAGAAACCTATTCAATCCATCCAAATGATATTTCTAAAATCTATCTCGGAACAGAAAGTGCTTTAGATGCTGCAAAGCCTACTTGTACTTATGCAGTTCAGATGGTAGAAGAACAATTGGTTGCAAAATATGGTGTACATTGCTTTAGAAATTGTGATGTTTTAGATATGACATTTGCTTGTATTGGCGGAATTGATGCCTTGCAAAATGCTTTAGATTTTGTACGAGTACATCCAAATAGAAAGGCAATTGTCATTGCAGCTGATTATGCCAAATACGAATTAGAAAGCAGTGGAGAATATACTCAAGGAGCTGGAGCTGTTGCCTTATTAATTTCATCTTCCCCAAATTTATTAGAAATCGAAAGTATTTTTGGAATTGTCACAGAGAGTGTATTTGATTTTTTTAAACCCAGAAGATATTTTGATAAAAATATATTAAAAAATGCACCAGAAAATTATCCTGATACACTAGAGATTTTTACAGATGAACCCATCTTTGATGGACAATATTCTAACGAATGTTTTAGAGAACGAATTAACGAAGCCTATTATCATTTCAAATCAGGAATGGCAACTACAGAAAATAGGCTTGATGAATGGCAACATTTGATTTTTCATTTGCCTTATGCATTTCACGGTAAAAGAATTCTTACTGAACTCTTTGCTTTGGAAAATGAAATTAATATTGAAACCAATGAAACTTTAAAACAAGTAGCATCATCTGAGTTTTACCAACAATTTGTCAAAGAAAAAATTGAAGCTTCTCAAAAAGCATCCTCTGAAATTGGGAATATGTACACTGCTTCGATTTTTATGGCATTACTCTCCACTTTACAAACTGCTTTTGATGAAGGCAAGGAAATTACTGAAAATAAAGTTGGCTTCTTTGCTTATGGCAGTAGTTCAAAAGCAAAGGTTTTTGAAGGAATAATCAATAAAAATTGGAAGTCGGTCGTTGTACAATGGCAATTATTTCAAAGTCTAGCAAACCGCACACCAATTGATTTTAATACCTATTTACAATTACACAAAAAGCAAATTATTTCAGCAATACATCAAAAACCAAAGCGATTTGTATTGGATAGAATTGAAAAAGAAAACCCTAATTTAATAGGTGCTAGGTATTATAAATACATTTAAAGCATTTGTAGCTTATCCTACAATAGACTTATACTAAAAAAGCCTTGTAAATTATTCATCTACAAGGCTTTTGTTTTTGGTTTGTACCGAAGGTGGGACTCGAACCCACACACTTTCGTACACGAGTTTGAGTCGTGCGCGTCTACCATTCCGCCACTTCGGCTTAATGTGTTATTTAGTGAATAGTTACTAATACTTATTAACTACCCAATCAAAGAACTGACCGCAAAAGTAATTTTATATTTTGATATATCAAAATACTTTTAGCCAAAAATTCCACGAATAATATCCATACCGTTGGCGACAATTAATAATCCAAAAACTATCATCAGACCTACATATTGCAAGGCATTCTGTACTTTTTCAGGCAATGGTTTCCCTACAATCATTTCATAGAATAAAAACACAATATATCCACCATCTAACATTGGAATTGGTAAAATATTCATAAATGCCAAGATTACTGAAATGAAAGCGGTTATTGTCCAAAATGCTCTCCAATCCCAAGTGGCTGGCATAATTTTGCCCATAGAATAAAAACCACCTAAATTATCTTTAATTTCAACTTTCGGCAATGCCATTAACTTCATACTGTTCCAATAATCGCCTAATTTTGAAAATGGCTCTTTGATGCCTCTTGCAATTGATCCAAAAAATCCATAATGTATCGTTTCTGTTTGATATAATTTTTTAAAATCTAAACTTGGGGAAATACCAATCTTTGCTGTACTATCAGGTGTTACTTTTAAATCTGTAACTTGTCCATTTCTTTCTACCTGTATGGTTATTTCTTGGTTGGGATACTTACTAATTTCTTTAGAAGCATCGCTATATTTTGGAGTTGGAACTTGGTTTACACTCAAAACTTTATCATCTTTTTGAAAGCCCCCTACTGACGCTGGTTTATCAGCCAAAACACTATCTATAATAAAAGGAAATGCTGGTAAAATAATTTGCATCTTCTTTTTTTGGATTAAGCCACCCAAAAATTCTCTTGAAATATCCAATGTAATTTTTTCGCCTTTTCTCTCTATCTCTAATTGCTTAGCTTGGTCAAACAACATGTCTTTCTGAAAATTATCAAAACGCTCAATTGGTTTGCCGTCTAAAGCAACTAATTTATCGCCATCTTGCAAACCCAAATCGTAAGCGATTGAATCCACTACCATAATTCCATTTTTAATGGATTTATTGGGCAAATATTCTTCGCCATAAACACCAAACAATCCAGCATAAATGACCATTGCTAAAACCATATTCACGGTAACGCCACCAACCATAATAATCAAACGTTGCCAAGCTGGTTTAAAACGGAATTGATTTTCTTTTGGCGTATCATCTTGTTCCAAATCTTCAGCAGAGGTCGTCTCGTCCACCATACCAGCAATATCTACATAACCACCGAATGGAAACCAGCCTAAGCCATATTCTGTATCTCCTATTTTTTTCTTAAAAATAGAAAATGGCAATACTTTGCTGAAAGGGAATAAGAAATCAAAAAATAAGTAAAATTTTCTAACTCTGGTTTTAAATAATTTTGCTGGAAGATAATGTCCAAATTCGTGTAGAATAATCAACAATGATAGTCCGAGGAAAAGATAGAATACTTGTATTAAGTTCATTTTATTATAATCTGTATTTTTTAATTTTTAATCTAGTGGACAAAGGTACGAAAACCATAACTTTCAATACGTTAATTATTATTTATTTTATGTGCAGCGTGTAGTTGTAAAGAAAATCCTATTAAATATTCAGAATAAATTTTGAATCATACTTTTAGAAAATAGGCTATTTTTCCCAAAATAAGGGATTTTAAAAGAAATGGACGAATTATCAGTGTTTATAGTAAAAATTATACTTAAATTCAATAAGGATGCGTAACTGTACCAATTTCTTTGGCTAATTCATTTCGAACGCCTATAAGTTTTATCTTTTTTTGTAAAGAAGAATAAAGTTCTTCCGTTTTATTTTCAGTATCAGCTAATTTTATTTTTTCGTCTAAATCTTTCAGCAATTCCATAAATTTCAAATATTTATAACGATTCAACACAGATGCAACATCAGTTTTGTAGGTTCTATTGGCTTCTGTGATAATAATTTCATGTTTTTTTAGCCAGTTTTCGCTGATTTCATATTTAGAAGATTGGATATCAATAATCGCCAATTTGATTTGATTATCTTCAATTTTGGAAGCATCACTTATAGTATCAAACGGAATGTCTTGTTCGTAAGCATTGATATAATGTTTGATAATTTTATCAAAAATCGTGTTTTTAAAAGGTACTTCTACCAATTCCGATAAAATATAAGCACCGACATTATCTTCTTCATTCATACTTTTATCGGCGTGTTCTAATAATACACGAATAATATCACGTTCTTGATAGAAAAATTCTGGAATTTGTGATTCCTTTTTTTGTGATTCAATATATTTTTCTTGAAGTGCCGCCAATTGTTCCACATCTTCTTCGGGAACACTATCTTTTTTCTTAAATTGTTGAATCCTAATTTTATTGACCTCATTAATCAAAGTTTTTTCATCAATATCAACAATCGTGGCACATTCTTTTATATACAATTGTCGTTTGATATTATCTTGAATTAAAGCAATACTACGGACAATATCTTTTATGGCATCAGCTT
>CAYYMF010000069.1:0-10348 GCA_964472755.1 uncultured Chitinophagales bacterium
ATTTGCTTTGAGTAAACTAAAATACTTTGAAAAGCAATGCATTAAGCATTGTTACCTAAACTCTTTAGTAATCTTTATAAAAGCTTAGTATTCAACAGACACAGCTTTTACTTGAAAACTTAAAAATAAAATTTCGCCTAATGATTTCTATTGGTTGAAGCATAAGATTGATTATTTTATTTTATAATTTGGGATTTTTTAAGTATGTTTATTCATGAGTATATTTATTGGGATTAGAATAAATATTAATAAGAACTAAACTATTACTAAACAAAATTAAAAATTACATTATGAAAAATTTAATGATTTTATTTGCAGTTTTTATACTGTTCTTTTCTTGCACAAAAGAAGAAAAATCTCAAAAAACAAAAGCTCCAGACCCGAAAAAAAGACCAGCAGTCTGTAAATGGCAAAATTGATTTCGTAGGTTCAATCGCACTTTCGGAAGGACCTCATCAATTGCTAATTGATGATAATAACTTATATGCAAAACGAGATAATCAAATCTTCCTATTTTCATTGAATAACCCGCAAGTACCACAACAACTAAATAAATATACACAGACCTATAACAAAAACTTTGGTAAAATGACTTTTCATAATGACAAACTCTACGTTTGTAACATCGATGAAAAAGCGGTTTATGTATTTGATGAAGACCTCAACTTTGAAGTTAAATACACTTTTAGTTCTAGTAATCTAAAACCTAATATTTTACTAATTGATGATGATAATAATTTTTGGGTAGGTGGAAGCAATGGTGCAAATGGAATTGTAGCCAAATGCACTTTATCTGCTAATATATTAAATATTGATAAAGAATGGCAACACACTTCTGCACAGAGTAATTTTGAGTGGTTAGAAGAGGAAGATGGGTATATTCTAGCGACCAATGCATTGGGAGAATTTATAACATTCAAACAATCCAATTTTCCATCTACGGCAACTACTATAACTTATACGAATGAATCAGGGCATGAAAAATGGGGCAAAAGTTTTGTAACAGTTAATGATTATGCTTATTGGGCAAACTGGGGTGCAGGTATTGCAACTGTTGATATTAGTAACCCTTTTCTAATTTCAGTTACAAAAATAATCAGTAATAGTAGTTTCAAAAATCAATTTGCTAGTGCTGAAGGGACAAATGCTTATGATGTTGCCTATAATGAAAAACACGATTATATTTGTGTCGCAAATGGCTGGAGTGGTGTTTTATTAGTTAAACCAAATCAATCTGATAAAGTTGATGATTTTCTAGACCCTCAATATTTTCAAAATATGAGTATTGCCACAAAAGAAGATTATATTTATACAGGAAATATTTCTGGCGGTATGTCTGGCGATTTAAAAGGCATAAAAATATTCAAATTAAAATAATTCCTAAAAAATATAACTTAGGCTTTCATTTTCATTTGTTCACAATAGCCATGGATATTTTCAAAATTCCATACTTTATCTTTTCCAACTATCTTGCCTGAATAGCTACCAAACATCTGAAAATAATTTATAGAAAAAATTACTGCATTTTCTCGGACATCTTTTTGACCTTTTGGAGTGAAGACAACATCTAATCGACCATCTTTTGAATAAATATGCCAAGGTGCATTTTGGGCATTATCTTGTGGTTCAAAAACTATGTCTTTTAGTGCCTCAACGCCTGAAGATGTCCACAAACACGATTCTTCTTCTTGGTCGGAATATTGTGGACGTTTTGCAAAATTTGCACCTACAAAGCTATTTTCTATAGGGAAAGCAAAAGTTCCCCATGTCCATTCTGTTTTATAAGGCAAACGGCTTTTATGCTCATCTAAAATTAAAATATCTCTTTCTGCTAAAAAATCATATCTGTTATCGCCAACTTGCAAATATCCAGAAGCTGGGTAGATTATTTTATTCGTGTACATCGTACCCAAAGGTGGCAATAAAGCACTAACTACTAATGGTTTAGACTTTCTACTGACATCTAATACAATTTCACCTTTTATGGTTTGATTATTTTTAGTAGCTTTAATATGAATGGATATTGCAACTCTTGAATCTGTAAAATCAAATTTTATCGAATAAGCACTTTTATTAAAATGTAAGGTAGAATGTAATAAATCTTCTGAAATTTTTAATTTTGAGCTAATTGAAATGCTTTGAAAGTTTGTATAATTAGAATTTTCAAAAATATGAATATCACTACTCTTTATAATTTTCGCATTTTGAATAATCATCGCTCCGTAAATATCAGGATGAAAAAGTGCAAAACCAACCCATTCTTTTAATCTGATATTGTTAAAAAGTCTTTTGATACCACTAAACTCATCTAATGGATTTGCAATGGGCGTTCGCTCAAACCTACCATAATTTCTTTGATTCTGTTGAACTAATTTTTCTGATGTTATCCAATTTCTCATGAATACTATTTTATCTCTAAAGATACTATCATTTTCAATATCGTTAATATTCGTTAATCTAAAAATATATATTACTTACCCATTAAACTTCTTCATTTCTTTGCAGTCTTAAAGATTATAATTTTTAAATACAGATAATGAGGTTTTATATTTTAGCAAGCATTTTATATTTTTTTCAGTTACAACTTTTTGCACAACAATCCCATCTAAACGATAGCACCATACAAGAAACAGCAAATCGTTTTTCAATAAAAGGAACAATTATCGATGCTAAAACAAAAGAAGCATTGATTGGTGTTGATGTATTTTTGAAAAGCATTACTGATTCAACAATCACAAAAGATGCCATTACTGATTTTGATGGAAATTTCATACTTGAAAATATTGAAAAAGGGAATTACAAACTTAGCTTAAAATATATTAGTTATAAAACCAATGAATTGAATTTACAAATCAATCATGATACTGATTTAAAATCATTAGAATTAACAGAAGATAGCAAACTATTAAAAGAAGTGGTGATAGAAAGCACGCAAATACGAGTACAACAATTGGGAGATACTTCTCAATACAATGCGAATGCCTTTAAAGTAAATCAAGATGCAACTACTGAAGATTTATTGACTAAAATGCCTGGCATGACTTCAGAAAATGGCACAATAAAAGTGAATGGCGAAGAAGTAAAAAAGGTTTTAGTGGACGGAAAAGAGTTCTTCGGTAGTGATACTAAAGCTGCTATACAAAATCTACCTGCTGATATTGTTGATAAAATTCAAGTTTTTGATAAACTTAGCGACCAATCTGCATTTACAGGATTTGATGATGGAGAAGGCATAAAAACCATAAATATTGTAACTAAAGGTGGTATTAGTTCGTCTCAATTTGGAAAGATTTATACTGGATATGGTGGTCAAGGCAATCGATACAATACTGGTTTAAATTATAACACTTTTCAAGGCAATAGAAGAATTTCTATTTTAGGAATGAGTAATAATATCAACCAACAAAACTTTAATATTCAAGATTTAATTGGTAGTTTAAGTACTGGTAGTTCAGGATTCAGACCTAGTGGTGGTGGACCTCCACGTAGAAATAATAGCATCGATAATTTTTTAGTTGGACCAAGAGGTGGGATATCTACAACAACTGCTTTGGGCATAAACTATTCTGATATCATCGGAAAAAATAAAAAAGTAAATATTAGTGGTTCTTATTTTTTTAATGGGTCAAAAACTATAAATAACAACACTACTTTCAGAGATTATATTTTGCAAGAAGGTAATAACCTAATTTACAATGAACAAAAAAACACAACAAATAAAGACTTTAACAACCGACTTAATTTGAAAATTGAATACAAAATTGACTCTTCAAATATTTTGACTTTTACGCCAAGTATAAGTATCCAAAACAACAATACAACTTCATTTTTAGAAGCATACAACTTAAAGAATGATACACTTACAGAGAGTTCAACACAAAATAATCAATCGGCAAAACAATTAGGCATCAACTTTACAAATAATATTTTATACCAACATAAATTTCTAAAAAAAGGCAGAACAATTTCTGCCAATTTCAATACAATTTATGGAGCCAGAAATACGGATAGAGATTTATATTCTCTGAATTCAAATCTTCTTGATGATGATACAATTAATCAAAAATCTATATTAAATTCTAATAACTATACTATAGGCGGAAATTTTGTTTATACAGAACCTATCCAAAAAAACGGACAGTTATCCATTAATTTTACACCAAGTTTTACCAACAATTATTCTATAAAAAATACGAATAATTATAATTTACTCACTCAAGATTATACTTCAAGAGATTCTATTCTAAGTAACGAATTTAACAACAAATACATCACAAATAAATTAGGCGTTGCCTATCGATTTAACAATCAAAAAATAAATTGGATGATAGCTTTAAATGGTCAAAGTGCCTTGCTAAAAAGTGAACAATATACACCTCAAAATAACAATATCAATAAACATTTCCTATCATTACTACCTATGTCTTTTTTAAATATCAAATTTTCAAAAACACAAAACTTAAATATAGGTTTAAGAACTTCGACTTCAGCACCAAGCATTACTAATTTACAAAATGTTATAGACAATAGCAACCCACTAATTTTGACAACAGGAAATCCAGATTTAAAACAAAGTTTTACTTCTTCCCTAAATATTAGATACAGCCGTACAAATCCTGAAAATGCAAGTAGTTTATTTCTCTTTGCAAACACATCTAATTCAATGAATAGAGTGGCAAATGCAACCACCATATTTACAAATGACACGATAATCGATGGCATACAATTTACACCAGGAATGCAATATATCAAACCTATCAATTTGAGTGGCTACTGGAATACAAGAACCTTAATCAACTATGGATTTCCTTTCAAAGCCATCAAATCAAATATCAATATTAATAGCGGTTTTGTATTTCAAAGAACGCCTTCTTTAATAAATTCTGAAAAGAATTTTTCCAACACTTATAACTTCAATACAGGTATCAGTTTAAGTAGTAATATTAGTACAAAAATTGACTTTAACCTATCTTATTTTGCAAGTTATAATCTAATTAGAAATACATTACAGCAAAGAAACAATACTAATTATTTTAACCACACTGCCTCCGCTCGATTAAACTATCAATTTTGGAAAGGATTTGTATTTTCAACACAAGTCAGCAATACATTAAATGCTGGTGGTTCAAGTGCATACAACACTAGCTATTGGTTATGGAATGCATCATTGGCCTATAAATTATTGAAAGACCAAAGCTTAGAAATCAAATTTAGTGCAAATGATATTCTCAACCAAAACAGAAGTATTACTCGTAACGTTACAGATGCTTACACTGAAGATGTGCACACAACAGCATTGCAGAGATATTTTATGGGAACAATAACTTATACACTTAAAAAATTAGGCGTAGGAAATGAAGGAGATAAGCCTAAAGATTTTATGCTACCGCCTCCAAGTGCTATGCCTCCTCATGGAACAATGCCACCTCCAAATCATTAATTTTTACGATTGAATTTTTAGACTAAAAGATTCTTTAAAAATTACCAGAAAACTGTATATAATGCGGCTAAAATTCCAATGATTATGATTGAACCAACCATAAATCCTGTAGAAGTTTTAAACATAGAAGCATCTACTTCTAAACCTTGAGTTTGAACGCCTTTATTAATTTCATATATACTTATAAAATACATACCAATAACTCAAATGGCAAATACAATACCCATTCTATCTACAAAAGGAATTTCATAAACACCTTCCATATTTGGCACAGAAAATCCTGACGAATGTAAGAAAGATAAATCAACAAATCCTGGCATAAATTTAAAGATGATAGATAATAAAAATCCACCTATCATCGCAAACAAAGCTGCATTTGGAGTCGTTTTTTTCCAAAAGAATCCTAAAATAAACATCGCAAATACACCTGGACTTACAAATCCTGTATATTCTTGAATATATTGATTACAACCCCTATAATTCAAATTAATAATTAACATACCACCAATCAATACAGAAAGTCCGGGTAAATCAATAAAATTTGGATTTGCCTTATCAAATATCATGTAAAAATGATCATTAGCATGTTCTCTCATTAGACTGAAACCATTGTGTACACCTGTCATTCCAAATTTTTCAGCCACTAAATTCAATGCTAAATAAGTAGTAACCAAGCCACCTAAAATCAAGAAGAAAACTTGAATGACATCAGCAAAACCAATCACTTTCATTCCGCCAAGTGTAATCATCACAGCAAAAATTGCCAAAAATATCATACACAAAGTCAGGTTTAAGCCAGAAATACTACTAATAGCTAAAGCACCTAAATATAATATCGAAGTTAAATTTACTAATACATACAATAACAACCAAAACACAGCCATAATCATAGCTACTTTGCCATTGTATCTTTGATTTAAGAATTGAGGCATTGTAAAATCTCATTCTTTGCATAAACAGGAATAAAGAATACTGCAACAAGGATTAAAGTAAATGCTGCCATCCATTCATAGGTTGCAATTGCCAAACCCATTTTTAAACCACTTCCACTCATACCAATAAATTGTTCTGCACTAATATTACTGGCAATTAATGAAGCACCAATTGCCCACCAAGTTAAAGAACCCTCCGATAAGAAATAATCTTTTGTAGAAGTTTTTTCTTTTTCCTTACAATTATAAATCCACAATCCTTAGCCTACAATTAAAATAAAATAGAAAAAAATACGATATAGTCTTGAATCGCTAATGTTTGCATAGTATAGTATAGTATTAAATAATTTAATTTTAATAATTGCTAAATATAGAAATAAAAACAAAAAACGAAGTAAAATTTATTAACAACCTAGCTGAAACAAAAACAAGACAGCCCAAAAAATCTTATTTGTTTAATATTTATATTCTTTGATTAAGGACAATAAACCATGAGTAATTCGTTATTCTTTTATTTTAGTATTATAATATTATATTTATGATGCGAAGAATTAATTAAGGTTATCATTAATTATCTTAAATAAAAATCTCTTTATTTAAGATATTGCATTTTTTCTTAAATTAGCATAAATTTATTTTAGTTATTATCAATTAATTATAATAAATAAAATTGGATAGGTATCCTTATTAGTGTTTTTTTGTTCTATTTCAGTTTTAAAATAAGAAATATCTAAAAAAATAAAAACTTCACTTTTTGTGAACTTTTTTTTCTTATATTTGCATTTACATAAATGAGCGTTAGGCTAATTAAGAAAAAAACTATTGAAGATTTTCCTTAAAGAATGCAAATAGCAGAAGTTCTTTTAGATTATGGTTATCCATTATTAAAATGGCAGACTGGGAAATTCCCGAAGATATAATGGCAACTTTTGGCTCTGCTGATGTATTGGAAAATGGTAGTAATAGAGTTGTTTTTGATATAGGTGGCAATAACTTTAGAATGATTTGTAAATACTATTTCTCAAAAATTTTAGTGCATTTATACATTAAATGGATTGGCTCTCATAGTGAGTATGATAAACTTTGTGATAAAAACAAACAATATATTATAGACATTTTTTAACTGATAGATATGAGTGCATTACAATATAAAATTATCAAAACTGATACACAGTATAAAAAATATTGTGATATTCTTGAAGCACTGGTAGATAATGGTAAAAGTACTAAGGCTGTTCAAGATGAAATAGATTTAATTTCCTTATTAATTGAAAAATATGATGAGGAACATAATTCTTTTGATGACCTTGACCCTATACAATTATTAAAAGGATTGATGAAAGAACATAAAATGAAAGCTGTTGATTTATCAAATCTTTTAAATGTAAGTGAGGGTTTGGTTTCTGATATACTGAATTATAAAAAAGGATTATCTAAAGAAACTATCAGAATACTTGCTGATAAATTTAAACTTGGTCAAGAGGCTTTTAATAGACCTTATGATTTAAAAGGTGCTAATATCAAAAAGAAAATGGCGTTTGCTTAAATTATAAATTTAACTTTTCAACTTACACACTTTTGGGGATAGTGTCATAAAAAACGACTTAGTTAAATAAAAAAATGCCTTACATTTCTGTAAGGCATTTTAATTATTGGTTAGTCGGGATGGCTGGATTCGAACCAACGACCTCCTGGTCCCAAACCAGGCATTCTAACCGGACTGAACTACATCCCGTTTTCGTTTGCGGTGAGAGAGGGATTCGAACCCTCGGTACAGTTTCCCGTACGTCAGTTTAGCAAACTGGTGGTTTCAGCCACTCACCCATCTCACCTACAAAAATCTATAAAGAACTTTCGGTCGGCAAAGATAGGATATTAAAAAGAACTGTGCAAATATAATTCATTTTTTTTCAAAAAATATTTAGAAATTATTAAATAATGCAGTAGTCAGTAGTGAGATTATGAGATGTTAACATTAAATAGTCAAAAATCTTGCCTCTAATCTCTTAAAATCTCATTAGTCATTCAATTTCAAAACTGCCATAAATGCTTGCTGAGGCACTTCCACCTTTCCAATTTGACGCATTTTTTTCTTGCCTTTCTTTTGCTTTTCCAATAATTTTCTTTTTCTCGAGATATCACCACCATAACATTTTGCAGTTACGTCTTTTCGCATTGCAGATATGGTTTCTCTAGCTATAATTTTAGCACCTATTGCTGCTTGTATGGCTATTAAAAACTGTTGTCTTGGAATTAATTCTTTTAATTTTTCACACAACCTACTACCAAAATGATAGGCTTTCGTTCTATGAATTAACGCTGAAAATGCATCAACATTCTCACCATTAAGTTTTATATCTAATTTTACCAAATCACTCTCTCTAAAATCGGTCATGTGGTAATCAAAACTTGCGTAACCTTTAGAAATTGATTTTAGTTGATCATAAAAATCAAAAACAATTTCAGCCAAAGGCATTTCAAATTGCAATTCTATTCTTGTTTCTGTTAGGTAAACTTGATTTTTTAAAATACCACGTTTGTCCATGCACAATTTCATAATTGTACCAATATATTCAGGCTTTGTAATGATATTTGCTTTGATGTATGGCTCTTCTACAGAATTTAATAAATTTGGTTCTGGCAAATCTGAAGGATTGTTTACAATCAGCTTATTATTGTCTTTTGTATAAGCATAATACGTAACGTTCGGCACAGTTGTAATGATGGTCATATCATATTCACGTTCCAAACGTTCTTGTACAATTTCCAAATGCAACAAACCTAAGAAACCACAACGAAATCCAAAACCTAATGCCAATGAAGTTTCTGGCTCAAAAACTAAAGATGCATCATTCAATTGCAATTTTTCTAAGGATTCACGCAATTCTTCATAATCATCATTGTCAATTGGATATATACCAGCAAATACCATTGGTTTTACATCTTCAAAACCTTTAATAGCTTCATTACAAGGTTGACTAAGATGTGTAATTGTATCTCCAACTTTAATTTCTTTAGAAACTTTTATTCCAGTAATAATATAACCAACATCGCCTGCTTTCACTTCATTTCTTGGTTCTAAATTCATTCTCAAAATACCTACTTCATCTGCTTCATAAGCTCTTCCAGTATTTACAAATTTTACTTTATCTCCTTTCTTTATAGAACCATTTTTTACTCTAAAATAAGCAATTACGCCTCTAAATGAATTAAAAACTGAATCAAAAATCAATGCTTGTAGTGGTGCATTTTCATCGCCTTTTGGTGCAGGAATACGATTAATAATTGCAGTCATAATATCCTGAATACCTATCCCAGTTTTGCCACTTGCATGTATAATATCTTCAGCTTCGCAACCTATTAAATCTACAATTTGGTCAGTAACCTCTTCAATCATCGCACCATCCATATCAATTTTATTGATAACTGGTATTATTTCCAATCCATTTTCAATAGCTAAATATAAATTAGAAATGGTTTGTGCTTGAATACCTTGCGTTGCATCTACCAATAATAAAGCACCTTCACAAGCAGCTAATGAACGTGAAACTTCATAAGAAAAATCTACGTGTCCTGGTGTATCAATCAAATTAAACACATATTTAGATCCATCTAAATGATTGTAATCCATCTGAATGGCATGACTTTTTATCGTAATTCCTCGTTCACGTTCTAAATCCATATTATCTAAGGCTTGAGCCTGCATATCTCTTTCAGAAACCGTTTTTGTAAACTCTAATAATCTATCTGCCAAAGTACTTTTACCATGATCAATATGTGCGATAATACAGAAATTGCGAATATTTTGCATTTTGCAAAAATACTATAAAATAAGAACTTATAAAATAGTTGTTTCATCCTTAATGGAAAAAACATAAACAAATGAAAGTAGGTTTTTAGGCTAGGGTTTTTCAGATGAATATGTTTCTTTCTTAGTATTTAAACTCATTTAAACTTTTAACAAGATTAAAGCAAA
>CAYYMF010000070.1:0-5822 GCA_964472755.1 uncultured Chitinophagales bacterium
ACGCGTTGGAACTCGGAATTCCAAGTCGGAGATAGCGCCTACCTTTAACTTTAACTTAATCTTGTTAGTAGGTTGTTGTGACATCTACTTCCAACTTCCCTTTTACAGACGCCACCATCCCCTCTTTCTCCGTGTAAAATATGTCGGATCCGCTACGTACTGGAGCATTCTTTAAGCTTGCTAATAATTATTCGAAAATACGATCACCGCAAAGTCAAAGCGAGAACACAAACCAAGTCCACAATCAGCCAAATCATGCGACATACCTGAAACAAACCTTTGATCAATTATATCGTGCTACTCCTGTCCCAGTGTTCTTAAACAAAGATTTGGGGAGTGATGGAAGCACGAAAGTGATTCAAAATGTTGGCAGTTGCTTTGTCGACCCCAATAGGTCACCCACGAGCAGGGAAAATAATCAGTTTAACATCAGTAACAATACTAGTATTTACAACAGACAAGACCTACAGCCACCTGTAAGCAGTGTTCACAACAACAACTTCGTCATGCCTGTTGGTCGACCCACTGCATCTCGTTTTGGTGGCCAACACATAGCTGAGAGAGGATACAACAATATGAACAACGGGTATGATTCCATGGCGTTTGATGGTCATAGTCCAGCTTATACCATGAGGAGTAGTCACTTGCCAACATCACCCACAGCGAATAATTTCAACGAAATGCACCAGCCGTCGTCATCCTTGTCGCCTGCAGTACTCGTGTCATCGCCTGTGGGAGACCAACCAAGGTACTGGCAGCAATCACCATTGCCATCGCCACAACCGCCACGAGGGGGTGCCTCGCCATACAACAGCCAGCTCTCACAGCGAGGCACGGGTGTGCAAGCGCACAGACCTGCGCAATCACCAATTCCTGTTAGTCAGCCAATAGTCGCATCTCGCCCCTCTACAGTCAGCGAATCAGTAGTGTACAGAGATAGCCACAGTATGGACGACGCACGGCCGTCTGTTTCATTAAGCACTGCGAGGCGCAGCCTAGGTGTCACTAACTCAGAAGAATTGTCAGTGATGAATTCTACTGAACCCTCACAAGTGCCAGTTCGAAGGAGAGCCACCAGCATTACCTCTGAGTCCACCACTGTCGACGCTAACCCGCAAGCTACATCGACGAAACCAAGCCAACCCCTCGTTGTCGTGAGTCGCACTGGAGCTTCTGATGCCTCTGTAACTCGTCTGAGCACTGGGCCGCGCACTGGAAGCCGTACTAAAAGTCGTACTGACAGCGCCTGTGATGACCCACTGATAGCCTTTATCGAAGGGACCAGTAGCAGTAGCAGTGGGGGCGATGACGGAAAGAAGGGACCGCTATGGGCGTCTTCTGCGAAAACGGTGTTAACCACTGGTCGGTCAGTCTCCGCTGGTCGTGCGTCAGTGGTGGCCGCGGCTGAGAGGGCCAATGTGGCAAAGCAACGGGGAGTAAGTCCTGCTGCTCCTTCTGCTGGTCGCGCCCAGACAGGTGATAGACGCAAATCGCCGCAACATCCAACGAACAGCGACAGAAATAGGGATTCTATAGGTATGACTGCACTGTTGGACAATGGAAAGTCTCCAAGCAGTGCCGTATCGGCATCATTTGCGCCTAATGCTCAGCAGCAGGTGGTTCACCAGCCGATGGTTCGAAAGAAGAACGCACCTGTGACCACAGGTGGCAGCGCGAATGGCCGTAGTAGTGACAGTGTGGACAGCCAGTCGCGTGTGTCGCCCACTCCCTCTGTTTCACCTACTCCATCAGTCGTAAGAGAACATGAAACCGTCACACGCACAGGCCGACTCATCGTTCGTCCGAAACGCGTAGAGATCAACGCTTCGGCCAAATCTTACGACGCGGTGCCTTACAGCAGTGGTATCGAGTTGAAGTCGAAGAAGAACGCACGGTCCCAGGCAGTTGAGCAGCAGCTGGAGGAGCCACGAATAGAGTTCCATCACCTGGAACGAACAACCTTTTATTCTCTATGCAGCAACACCGCCACGTATCCACACCTCAAGAGACCGCAGTCGGACGGTACAGACATCTTGACTGTGGCGCCATTGTTGGCGCAGCATGCTGACAGCTGGACCCGTCTGGTGGCCGAGTTCAACGAGCAGATTACGCAGCGGTATGGGAGGGAGCAGTGGTACACGGGACCTCGTACCGTACAGGAGTGCAAAGCATACCACGAGCAACAGGTACGAGCTGGTGTGCCGTGTAGTGAATGTGGATGTGGAAAGGCGATTGTGCCTTTGCTTTGCATTGTTTGCAGTAATTGATAAGGTCGGTTCATCGACTCACAGACTCCCATTACTCTCTCTCTCTGTCTCTCTCTCTCTGTCTCTCCCTGTCTCTCTCTCTGTCTAGCAGCGAACACGGAACTCCACCTCGTCTGGACTTGTGTCGCCTCTCTCGGTCCGTGCATCACCTCCGCCCATGCGGATCACGACAGTGCCTGCAGCAACGGCAGCGACTACGGGAACTTCACGAAGCAATAGTAGGAGTAATAGCAATCCTCCCGCCGCTGTCGCAAATAGGAAGCGACGAAAAGCTGATGAAAGTCAAGACGGCGATCGCAACAGAGTAGTCAAGCATGCGCTGATACAGCCGAATGCCAAGGGCGGTAGCAGTTCATTAGTCCAGCAGGGAAAAGGTGTGGAACCGTCTCTACCAGCGAAGAAAATGCCCCGCAACGGGTCCAAGGCTATGAAGGTACAGCAATACACAACCAGTTCATTGATAGCCACTTCTGCTTGACATGTGTTTGTTGACATCTGCTGTCCTTTTTTTGTCAATTCAGGAATTGGCGAGACAAGCCCTGATAGACACCCGCGAGGATGATATTTTTGATGTTATCGACCTGCACGGAAGTATTGGTGACAGCGGAAGGAAAGCGACCCCCAGTCAAAACACGAGCAGTAGTCGCAGTGGCGGCAGTGGACAGACGCAGTCTAGTACCACGCCGCATCGCGTAGTCCAGCGTGCAGCGGCATTGTTCGATGTACGAACGCCAGTTGGTAGCCTGAAGAAGCGACCCAAGGGGGCGGAATACCGCAGCCCTAGCGTGAGTGGCGATAGCGACGACTACAGCAGCAGTGATGATGACAATGATAATGGTGGTAATCGAGCAGACTCGCCACTTGCCTTTAACAATAGGCACTATCCAAAGTTAAATATGCCGAAAAAGAGGCGAACAACCACTGCTCAAGCATTCAAGAATAAATCGTCAGCAGCAAGAGTACCAGCAGCCTCTATGGTCAGTATGGTCGGTATGGACAGTGGGCGGTATCTGGCCACACTGCAGAGCCGAAAGACAAAGGCTCAGAACGACCAGTACAGCGGCAGCATCGACCCGCGCACGAACAAAGTATTAGTGGCGCGCAAGGGTCGCCATGAAGAAGATGAGGATGAGGACGATGATGGCAGTGTGGATCTTGACAGTGAGGAAAATTACAGTGACGAGGACGGTGATTTTTGATGTTTGTGAGAGCTGTTTGGGTTGTGTATTTTTTTGCTGTTCTCAGTAACTGTAGTTAAACGAAGAATATACGCGTCACGTCCAGTTCATCTCGCTGACGTTACTTATTCTTAACGCCTCCAAATAAATACTAAAGTAGACACGCCCAAATACAAATCATAAAAGCAGTAAGAAACGAATCTTCATCTTCTCCGCTGTTAGTCATAGACAGTACTATACACCCTGCTCAAACCCTTCTTGTACTTCTCGGACACACGTGTACCCTCCACGTTTAGTTGCGACAGGTATCGGCACTTTGCCCTAACTGCGTCCACGCCGAACCCACTGATATTCGCACACTCACTTAGGTTCAATGCAGTGAGATGGCGGCAAGTATGTACTAGGCATACTAAACAATTGTTTGAGACAGCCATGCCGCGAAGGTTCAGTTTGCGCACAGTGTCGCAAAACAGGGCTATCTCATACACCGCTTGGTCTGTGAGTTGCGGGCTGTTCGACAACGTGATACGGGTCAGGCCCGAATTGCGTCTCAACACGGCAATTACGCCGTTGTCAGTGAACTCTTCAGCTTGGTCCCCATCGATGTTGAAGTAGCGCAATTGAGTACAGTGTTGCGCGACCAACTTCAACAAGTCGTCAGTCAGCAGCTCCATACCGTGGCGCAGGTCCAGTTCAGTCACATTGGCGAAGCGTACAATGAGGCTGTGCAGAGTGCTCTCTTGGGCCTCGTCTGCCAGGTTGAGTGTGTAGCTGGTGATGTGGCTGCACTTATCCACCACTGCCAGAACTGAACTGTCCCTGACCTCGTTATCGTCGTCTAAGTCATGCCAATCGCCTTGTTTCTCATCCTGTACGTCCCCGTGTGCGTTGATGGCTGCCTCGTCCGCCGCAATGTTCTGTGCCTTCTTCAACTCCCGCACCAGGTCCGCCTCAGTCTCGACAACAGCACTGTCTGGTACGCCTGCCAGTACACAGCGCTTTAAATCCATCTTTACAAGATGGCGGAACCCTGCAACCAGGATGCGGAAAGCTTGGTCAATGTCCACTTCGCCGCTGTGCTCTGAGTATTTCAGGTGGAAACGGACATATCGAAGGTGTACCAAGTGGGACGCAATGGATCGGAATGTAGCGATGGTAATAGTGCTGGTGTTCTGCACATCCAGCACTTCCAGCAGTGGACAGCGCTCAAAAACCAGCGCCATCACTTCGTCACTGTATCCTGCAGAGTCCCCGACACTGAGCGCTATGAGTTGCGGGCAGTGGTTGGCAATGTGAGCCATGGTGGCAGTGTCGTTGCCACAGTCTGTAATGCGCAAACGGAGTCTGGTGAGGGTTGAGCATCTAGACACAACTGACAGAATTCCATGCTCTGTGACAGTGCGGTTACTGTCCAGATTGAGCTATTGCAGTCTGCGGCAGTGTGTGGCGATGCTGGTCATGGTGACGTCACGGATGTTTCCAGTACATGCGAGATCCAAATGCAAGAGATCAAGGCAGTGAGTGACTAAGCTGTGGACGCCTTCGTGTCCAATCTGTCTACAAAAGGTGAGATTAACGTCCGTAAGTTTACGGCAACGGGCGCCCAATGTAGTGAGGGATTCATCTGACAGTTTCCAGAGCATTGTGAAGTCACATTTAGTCAAGTTGTGACAGTGAGTGGCTAAGGCATCAAACACAGGTGCTGGGCTCACATCTGCAACAGACTTAACACCAACTTCGAGAAGATCAGAACTTTTTGCCAAAAGCCTAGTAAATTCATTGACAGACTTAGCTTTGCTGTCATCAAATACAACAGACTTTAGAAGATGGCAATCAATGCTCTTGTCTGATTGTTGAATTGCTTGTAATACATTCCGACCGTCCAATCTTATATTCTCTAAACAAATGCCTCTAAGTTGTATCCATTTGATTAGATTTTCATGCATTGGCTCGTCCATTCTCCAGTGGAAAGGGCCCAGCTTTGACCCGATACTTGTCAAAAACGCCGACCTTAGACGTGCAACGCAAAATGCTGAGTCGAAAAAGCATAATGCATCCAAACTAATCCACTCAAATACAAGGGTTAAGAAAATATTTGAGTCAAAATCAAGAATCATTGCATACGAAGAAATGTGCAAAGGGAAGTCAATGATGATTGACGATTGAATGAAAGGTCAAGTTGAAGTTACTGCATGGACAGAAACCGTTCCATTCGCAGGCCGTATTGACAGGATAACTTACCATCCAGAGGTTTCCTTATTATGTTAATATTTTCCTTGTCCCTAAAAACCTTACAACAACTCGCACTATCGTTAGAATACAGTGTACATGCAACCCTTTAGTGACAGACCCCCCGCGAACATAGCCGGTGGTCGTA
>CAYYMF010000070.1:5922-10195 GCA_964472755.1 uncultured Chitinophagales bacterium
CTACCGGTCGGCAACGGTATACCACCTATCGTTGGAAGTCCACCCCCATATGCCCTTATGAGCACAGTACATGAAAATCCCACAAGGTATGGAGAAGATCCCAGGGCACGCACTGAAGCTGAAGACAAGCCTCAACGGCCTAAAGCAATCCGCATTCAATTGGAATTCGATGGCAGGAAAGTTCATCCTCTCACAAGGCTTCAAGCCAACCGTGGTTGATCCATACCTGTATTTCCGCCGGCGTCTAGGCATGTTTGCTTTGATCGCTCTGTACGTGGATGACTTCCGTGCTGCTTTCCAGTGTCCCGAGCAGAAGGCCACCTTCGAAGCCAACATGGAGAAGGTGTTCCCGATCAAGAAGCTGTCCGGTGACTTCTACCTAGGGATGCAGGTGATCCATGACCGCGAAAAGGGCACTATCTCCATCAGCCACAAGGCGTACATTACCAACATGTTGAGGGATTACAACATGTCTGACTGCAAGCCAGTCGACACTCCCGCTGCCCCCGGTACCAAGTTGCAGAAATCCGATACCGAGAGCAAGGGCCAGATGCCAGAAGACGCTGTAGCCTTCTCAGAGCTATATCGCGGTGCGGTAGGTGCTACACTATGGGTGGCCCGCACCACTGTCCCTGAGATGCTGTATGGCGTCAACCAATGTGCAGCACACTGCGCCAATCCTGACGCGACACACATCACTGCAGTCAAGCGCCTCCTCGCTCAGGTACGCGAAAGGAATGATGGACGAGCCACTCGTGCTACATCGTGGAGAAGGCATTGAGCTAGTCTGTTACAGCGACTCCGATTACTGTGGGGAGCCAGAACTGTCCGACAAGCCCATGAAGTCATTGAGTGGCCTAGTGGTGGGGTTAAAAGGGATCGGCTTTCTGTATGCACAGTCATCATTGCAAACTACGGTCTCGCGCTCCACAGCCGAAGCAGAGTACCGTGCTGGAGGTACAGCTTGCCAAGTGGTACTGGGCATCCGCAACCAGCTCGAAGAACTCGGATTCAAACAGGAATGGCCAACCACAATCTGGGGAGACAACGAAGCATGTGTGAAGATGTTTAAGTCGGCAGTCAGCGGATCCGCACTCCGCCACATCAAGTTGGATCATCACTTCGTCCGCGATCATGTGGCCGCAGGATAGATCAAGATGGTGCACATTCCCACGGAGCATATGATTGCAGATATCATGACCAAGGCTCTCCCTCGCGTAGCATTCAAGAAGCACGCAGATGCTATCCGCAATGGATCGTTTTAAGCTGCCTCAAGTCCATATTCTGGGGAGTGTTGGAAATGGAATCTGGATCTGCGAGACAGGAAGGCGTAATTATATCTCTGATGAAAAGTATGGGCAAGTGACCCTTTAGGATTTTAAGAAAAGTGTTTTGTTGGTGATGCTCAAGGAGCAGGGACTGAGTCCACGTCATGCACTAAAGCATTTATCATTCTATCTTTAGTTGCTTTTGTAAGCATTAACACAATTTTTTACCCGTTATCAGACTGAGCCTGGCCTTAGCCTCCACTCTGATTCACAACACAAACATCCCCCTCCTCCTCCGCCTTTTTTTGGTGGTCCTTTTCATAAACTATTAATCGATAAGCATAAGCCTAAAGATATTTTGGAGTACACAGAACATTTTACACACGAAATGGGAAAAGTTAAAATTAAGTGTCTTGAATTAAAGCAGTTGTGTATAATCATGTCAGATTGGCGTAAAGCCATTGGCAACAGAGTTAAGGGTGGTTTAAATAATTTAAGTGATTCTGATACAAACCATTTTTCGCAATGGAAGTTGCAGTTAAAACACTAACCATGGTACTACAAAACATTACCAATGCGTTTTGACAACCTCTTCCGACGTAAATTCCTAAACGAACTTGAAACAGCATGCCATACTACAACGAACAGCACTGTACCCAACCAATGCACACAATGTCAATACTTGTGTAACGTCACTTCAATAACATCACACAAGACAATCACATACAGTAACAACACAAGCTGCACATAAAAAAATCTTAAAAACCCCAATGCTTTGAACAAATAGTAAAAACTGTTGCACCTACACTAAGCGCATGATTAAATCTAGTTTTCACGATAACATTTTGAATTTTTTCAGCCATTTCCTTCGTAAATCTCTCTGCAATTTTATTTTGAAAAGGTCCATTACCAGACAACCAAATTTTACGAGGATTTTTGGCCCAAATATTCGGACCTCCTCCTGCTGTTGTATTATAACCTAACAAGTATAACAAAAGTAATAATACCATCCATGCATATGAATAACCATATTCATAAAACAACAAATGAATACAGGTGATAATAATAATAATAATAATAATAATAATAATAATAAACAGGTAATTATCTAAAACAACTTTAATACAATACTACAAAACTAATATAACAGCACAAAAACATAAAAATTAATTTAACATGTACATAATTGTGATGAACGCAACTAACTTCCTCGTTGTGATTGATATTCCTCCCAAGATTGATAAACATAATGCTTCACAAATATAGTGCCTAAAATATGATAATAGAAGACAATATTAAAGAAAATATATGAGCAATTTAATCACATGAAAATTTATTTTTATGTTATTTACTTTAGTTTTTTAAAAGCACAACATATTACACAGCAGTATCGATCAATAATAAACTTACTTAAAGGGAAAAGCACTTGTCGGAATCCACCATCACCGGTACTAATATTTGTTTCAAAATACTCATAATCGTGCAGCTTTCCAAGCCACACATGATCTTGTCTTGTTTTATTCCCAAATAAGATCTCAGTGTGGTTAATAGGGCTTGGATGCAACTGAAAGGACCTGTGTGATTCATGACAAGCGGAAAATAATATGATGGATAATTTGCATATAATATATCATTAATTCACATCCTGCCATGTTGCACTGTTGTTTTTCGTTATATTTAACAGATCACCAAACGTGCTCACAGAAACGAAAATAAGAAAGAATTAACACGAAATCATAATAACTACCATCACTGCTTACCAGTCTCGAATCTCACTTGTTTTACATAATGTTTTTAAATGATTAACTTGTAACCCACCTTTCCGGTAGTTTGCTATTGTTAACCCTTGGAAGAGAAAAACAACACATTGTTGTCAAGGAGAATGAGCAGAAACAAAACGACATTTTCTTTCACAAAACTTACCTTTGGGTCTCGTTTCATGTCCCTCAGATCCAATATTCCACCATGATAATCGAATAAATGGAAATTGTGAGTAGCTCAGCATTTCAAGCAATGAATCAGGTTTCTTAGGCAATAATGTAAGGAATTCATCCATATCAATCATTGTAACCCATTCACAACTATTTTTAGCAAACCGGTGAAACGTTTTTTGCAACAATAAACTTTCATTCGGTTTAGAGTCAGAGCAATTACGATGAGAACGCTCATTAGGAACTGTTAATACACCAAGTTTTTTGTAGTATTTTAGAGCTTGTACAAATACCTTATCTGTCGAACAATCATTGTTAATATAAAAATGACTCACACCCATCAACAAATGGTACTCTATCCATTCAATAAAATTGCATCCATTGAATTCACTCAGTGATTGAACCTTTGTCATAATGCACAAAGAATGCTCATACGCTGTTCCGTTAATAATTTCGTGTCGCACGAGCGGAAGTTTTTTTCCCACTGCCTCAAATGACTTCAGTGAATAATCTTGAATGGAATGTTCGAGTGACTTCATCGAATGTCTATGTCTCAATCCTTCAATTGATTTCATCTGCTGTCCCTTTCTGAAAGTGGTCTCAGTCATTACATGGTCATTATTCTCGCTCTCCACTGCCGAGAGTTGACTACTTGTTGCCATAAAAAATAGCAACACATACTTAAAAATCATTTTCAGAGTCTCCACGGTGATGTTAATGCTAAGTAATTTGTTACTTTCTACGTATGTAGCCTGCGGAAGTCGTTTTTTTAATAAGGTCGTTTCTTAACAGGAAAGCGATTTTTCCGGAGCGTTTTTTTTTGGAAAATCGCTCGAAAACCGTTTCTTATTTATTAGAGTGTATGAACAAACTCGTTTTTTTGTTTGGCTTTTGTTATCGCCGTTATTCGTACGCGAAAAACGAAATCTTTTTGTGTGTATGAACTAGAAAATCGTTTTTTTGTTTGTTTTCTTTTCGTCTGAATACATGAACAAGGTGGAAAATTTTCACATTGCTTATTTCTGCCACAAATGGACATACATATGAGCGTTAATAAGTCGGATATCTGAGGGG
>CAYYMF010000071.1:0-9881 GCA_964472755.1 uncultured Chitinophagales bacterium
GTTCCAGCACATCAAAATTTTAAGGCTGACAATTCATGATTATGATGAGAATATATTACCAGCCATTCAAGCTGGAGCTGATGGATATTTATTAAAAGAAATCAATCCTGATGATTTGAATCAAGCCATAAATGACACTTTACAAGGTGGTGCTGCAATGACACCATCAATTGCACTAAAAACCTTGAATTTACTAAGAAATCCACTCCAATCTAAAAAAGAGAGTTCAGAATTTGATATCGAACAATTATCAAAAAGAGAAATTGAAATTCTAGAATTATTGGCAAAGGGATTTACACATACTATAATTGCTGAAAATCTATTTATTGCACCATCAACTGTGCGAAAACATATTGAAAATATCTACCAAAAATTACAAGTGCACTCTAAAGTTGAAGCCGTTCAAGTGGCTCAAAAAAGAAACATCATCTAATTGAATATACTTAGAATAATTTTGGTTGATAAGAAAAAAAGATTGAAAATAATTGAAAAAAAAAGAAGTACCCAGGGCGGGACTCGAACCCGCACAGCCGTGAAGCCACAGGATTTTAAGTCCTGCGTGTCTACCATTCCACCACCTGGGCATCTTTAGTATTATATTTCACACTAAATTGAAAAATTTGAATGTAAAAAATTCAGAGCGAAAGACGAGACTCGAACCCGCGACCCTCACCTTGGCAAGGTGATGCTCTACCAACTGAGCTACTTTCGCATTGTTTTTAAAGAACTGCGTGCAAAGATAAACTTTTTTTTTTAATTCAAAATCTTTTCTACACTTTTTTCTATTTTTTTTTGAATTTATTTTTTGAAATGACTTTCATCTTTGGTAATCTGATTATAAGCACACATATAAATAATACCTGGGAACTGTTCAATGATTTGATACTCATGCGTTGCCATTATTACTGGCGTTTTCAATTCTTGAAAAATACTATAAAACAAGGTCATTACTTCGTGTGTCGTTTCTGGATCTAAGTTTCCAGTAGGCTCATCAGCTAAAATTAATTCTGGATTATTCAATAAAGCTCTTGCAATGGCCACACGTTGTTGCTCCCCACCAGAAAGCTGAGATGGATATTTATCAATTTTAAAAGGTAATTTCACTTTTTCCAAAGCTTCTTCAATTTTTCTCTTAATTACCTTTGGATTATTAATTTCAACAGCTTCTAACACAAATTTCAGATTATCATAAACAGTTTTGTCTTGCAATAATTGAAAATCTTGAAAAATAATACCTAATTTTCTTCTTAAATAAGGTACTTCCTTTGATTTTATATTTTTCAAATTATAACCACAAACTGTCCCCTCTCCTTTCTTCAATTCCAAATCGCCATATAATGTACGCAATAAACTACTTTTACCTTGACCAGTTCTTCCAATCAAGTAAACAAAATCGCCTTTCTTTACATCAAAATTTATATCTTCTAATACTAAATGTTTACCTTGATAAATATCGGCGTGTTCTATATTTACAATTTTTTCATGTTCAACAATTGGATTAACACCATCGCTCATATTTGTTTCTATTTTTTTGCTAATGTAACTATTTTTTAAGACACTAAAAAAGCCTATTTTTGCCATTATGTTGAAAAATGATTTACTACTCAGAGCCGCAAAAGGCGAAGACGTTGAAAGAGTGCCCGTTTGGATGATGCGACAAGCAGGAAGAATCCTAAAAGAATACAGAGCAGTTAGAAGTAGTGTCGATGGATTTAAAGCATTAGTTAAAAATCCTGAACTTATCTGTGAAGTAACCATTCAACCCGTAGATATTTTAAAAGTCGATGCCGCTATTATCTTTTCTGATATTTTAGTAATTCCAGAAGCAATGGGTTTAAATTATGAAATGATTGAAAGCAAAGGACCATTATTCCCTGAAACCATTAAATCTAAAGCAGATATAGACAACTTAACGACTGATGTTTTAGATAATTTACATTATGTTTTTGATTCTCTTAGTTTAACTAAAAAAACCTTAGATAACAGCGTTCCTTTAATTGGTTTTGCGGGTGCTCCATTTACTATTTTTTGCTATATGATTGAAGGAAAAGGCAGCAAAACATTTTCTGTAGCAAAAAAATTCTTATATACTGAACCTAAATTAGCACATCAATTATTAGAAAAAATTACAATTTCTACAATCAAATATTTAAAGCAACAAATAAAATGTGGTGCAGATATTATCCAAGTTTTTGATAGTTGGGCTGGTGTTTTAGGTAAAGCTCAATACCAAGAATTTGCATTACCTTATATGAAAATGATTAGTGATGCGATTACAGATGTACCAGTTATTTTATTTGCAAAAGATGCTCATTATATCATTGAAGATTTTGCTAAAACAAATTGTAGTGTAATTGGCTTAGATTGGACAATTAATATAGCTAATGCACGAAAACAAGCTCCAACTAAAACCCTTCAAGGCAATTTAGATCCTTGTGTTTTATATGCTGATGAGCAAAAAATTGAACAAGAAGTAGCAAAAATGTTGGAAGCATTTGGCAAACAACAATATATATGCAATTTAGGGCATGGTGTCTATCCTGATGTGGACGCAGAAAAAGCAAAATTTTTCGTTGAATGTGTGAAGCAGTATAAATTCTAATTAATGATGGATAAAAAACTACTTATTGATATCGCACAAATTCCATCTCCAACTTTTGTCCTACAAGAAGATTTATTGATTCAAAATTTAGAGTTATTAAAATATTTTCAAGAACAAGCTAGTGTTTCTATTATTTGTGCCTTAAAAGGCTTTTCTTTTTATGCTGAATTTCCTTTATTGAAAAACTACATTAAAGGAGCTACTGCAAGTTCTTTATTTGAAGCTCAATTAGTTTATGAAGAAATGGGTTCTAAACCACATACCTATTGCCCGATTTACGTACCAAAGGATTTTGATGCAATAGCTTCCATATCTTCTCATCTTACCTTCAATTCATTAAGTGATTGGGAAAGATATAAACATAAAATTCCTACTAATATTCAATGTGGCTTGCGTGTAAATCCTGGTTATAGTGAAATCACTACTGATTTATATAATCCAGCATCGCCAAACTCAAGACTAGGAATTGACTCTAAATTACTTTCAAAAAAATTACCAAAAGGCATTACAGGTTTGCATTTTCACGCATTATGCGAAAATAATTCTTATACTTTAGAGAAAGTTTTAGAATCGTTTTCTAATTTATACCACGATTTAATTTTGCAATGCGAATGGTTAAATTTTGGTGGTGGACATTTAATTACACATAAAGATTATGATGTAGAACACGGCATTCAAGTATTAAAAAATTTCAGAAAAAAATATCCTCATTTAAAAGAAATTATTTTAGAACCGGGCAGTGCAATTGGTTGGGAAACTGGTTATTTAGTATCGACCGTATTGGATATTGTAGAAAATGGCGATGTAAAAACAGCAATGTTAGATGTTTCTTTTACTTGCCACATGCCTGATTGTTTGGAAATGCCCTATCAACCAAAAGTGATTGGAAGCGTAGAGCAAAGTGCGTTCAAATATCAATTAGGTGGCATGAGTTGTTTGGCTGGTGATGTTATGGGCGATTGGTATTTTGAAAAACCATTACAAATAGGTCAAAAAATTATTTTTAATGACATGATACATTATACGATGGTTAAAACAACAACTTTTAATGGTATCAATTTACCCAATATTGGTATTTGGCGAAATAATGAATATTTCAATCTAAAAACTTTCGGCTACGAAGATTATAAAAGAAAGCTTTAAGCAATCGATATGGACGAGAAACTACAACATTTAGCCATACACAAAGTAGGCAATAAAGGTAATAATGACCTACTTTTTTTAACTAAGAAAAGTGTCACTCTAAATCACGATATGCAATTATTGCTAACAGATTATTTTCTAAATGCATTTTCTTCTGAGGAATATTATCAATTTCAACATGATAGTGATTTAGCTTTAAATGAAGTATTTAATTACGCCACACAGATATTTGATAACCCTAAAGTTTTTCAAGAAGTATCCATTCATATTGCTCAACATTTGTATAATCAAAGTTTACACCCGAAGATAAAAAGTGGCGAATTTTATGTTGTTTATTTTAAAGATTGCTTTACAGATGGGCAAATTGTAGATGCAATTGGTTTATATAAATCGGAAAATAAAGATACTTTTTTGGAGATTGAGCAAACAGATGAAGGCTTTGATATTGACAGTAAGCAAGGTGTAAATATCAATAAAATTGATAAAGGTTGTTTGATTTATAATCTTATAAAAGAAGATGGTTATAAAGTAGCCATTGTAGATAATATTAATAAAAGTTTAGAAGCTCAATATTGGAAAGATGACTTTTTAAATGTTTTGGTGGTCAATAATCACTATCACCAAACAAATCAATTTCTGACTTTAACTAAACAATTTGTAACCAAACAATTAGAAGAAGATTTTGAAATCAGTAAAGCCGATAAAATAGATTTACTCAATCGTTCAGTAGATTATTTTAAAAAACATGAACAGTTTGATAAACAAGAATTTGAAGAAGAAGTGTTTCATCACGACAATATCATTCAATCTTTTCGTCAATTTGACCAATCATTTAAGAATGAATTTGATATAGAAATTGAGGACAATTTCTTTATTTCAGAGCAAGCCGTAAAAAAACAAGCTAGAGTGTTTAAAAGCGTTATCAAATTAGACAAAAACTTCCATATTTATATTCATGGCAATCGTGAAATGATAGAACAAGGAGTAGATGAAAACGGCAGAAAGTTTTATAAAATTTATTACGATAGTGAAAGTTGATAAAAATTACATCTTAGAAAGTCCAAAAAAAACTGCTAAAAAGTGTAACATACTACCACCAAAAACAAACACATGCCAAACTGCATGATGATATCTATAACCTTTCCAAGCATAGAAAATAACACCGAATAAGTAAGATGCACCGCCTAAAAATATCATCCAAATAACATTTGTTGGGATATACTCAAAAAGATATTTTCCAAGAAATAAACCCATACAGCCTAGAAAAACATATAATATGGTTGATAGTATATCAAATTTTCCTGTAAAAAACAATTTATAAACAACACCAACTGCTACAATTCCCCATAAAATATATAAAAAAGGATGACTAATACTTTTGGGCATAAACATCATCATAAATGCAGAATAACTTCCTGCAATTAAAAAATAAATACTAATATGGTCTAAGACACGTAAGAATTTTTTAGTTTTCTCGTGCATAATTGCATGATAAACAGTTGATGAAGTGTAAACTGCCACCAAGCCAACTGAAAACATAATTAAACCCAATAGTTTACCATCTAATTCATATTTTGCTGCTTTAACAAACATTATAGGAATAAGCGTTACAAATACAATCAAACCAATTGCATGCGTTACTGTGTTGGCTAATTCTTTTCTTGTCTCAACTTTCATAAAACAAAATTCTATCTAAAGTTAAAATAATCAGTTTGTATTACAAAACAATAACACAGAATATATAAAAAAATAGTATTGAATTAAGATAAACGTCTTTTTAAGGTATCTAATATGTTTTTCATTCTATCTAAATTTAACACAAACGATAAAATCAATTTTATAGGAAATGAAATTAGATACAAGGGTACTAGAAAATAATTGGGTTGCACATTTGAAAATTTAAAGCCAAAATGTTGTATGTTTTGTTTTCCAATTTTTTCACAAAACCAAATTTCAGTATTATTTAAACCGCCTTTTTGCCAATTGGCAACACGTTCCTTTTTAAAACCTTTTTCCTCACTATCTGGCTCAATAGATGAGCTTTCCTGTGTTATCATCATCATTTCAGGATTAAAAGAAACATCGATGTGTTTGCATATTTTTTGAATTTCTAGTTCTGGCTGATGAACTAATTCTTCAAAAATTACAGTTAAGATACGTGGGTCATCTTCATATTTTCTGACTGCATTAATAGCAGCATTCCACAAAGATGTTAATGTAATTGGGTGATAATTAATTCGCAATCGCCTTGCCTCTTTTTTGGTAATATACCAACCGCCTAATTTTCTTCTATTCCATTTATTTTTTTGTGAAAGCATTACACCTCTAGGATCACGAACCATATTAATGACTTTCGCATTTGGAAACAATTCAAATATTTCTTTTAAATAAAAAACATTCTGAGGTGTTTTTTCACAAACAACAGATTTACCATTTAAAGCAACTTCTCTTTTAGCAAAGCGATAAAAAATATTTTCAGGGATTAAATCCTTATCATCAAATTCTTCTAAAAATTGCTTGGCTTCATCATAAAAAATTGAAAAATCATCAAAGCCAACTTTATAACCTTTCCTTTGGATGAGTAAAAGTTTTTGCAATAAAAAAATAGCATCTGCTCTTGGTATTGATTTTCCTTTATCTATTGGCGACCACAATTCTTCAAAAAAGTGTAATTCGTTCAAAACCATCAATTGGTCGTGATTATTAAAAATCCGCAACATCATTGTCGTTCCACTCCTCGAATTGCCTACTATAAATATTATCTTGTCGGAAAACATCTTCTTTTACTAAAATAAGAATTAAATTTGAATATGAAAAAACCGCACAAAAATACATTCATTTTTCTTACACTCCTATTTATTGTAAATAATATTTTTTCACAACACATTTTGCATCAACCAATAATAGGTGCAATTACTGAAAATAGTGCAAAAATTTTATTTTTTAGCGACACCCTTATAAATTACAACTTAACAATAAGCAGTCAAGAAGGTGTTATGACGATAGAACAACAAACTGAAGATAACATTTTCTTTTGTAATAAACTAAAACTCTCACAATTAATGCCCAACCAATCCTATAATTATACCTTAAAAGCAAAAAACGATACAGAAGAATTTCATGGTACTTTCAAAACAGCACCTAAAAAAAATAGTGAGGAGACATTTAGTTTTGTGTTTGGCTCTTGCACTGAACAATCGCAAGATTTTGGAATTTTTAAAGCGATTACAAAACAAGAGCCTAATTTCTTTATACATTTAGGAGATTGGCTATATAATAAATACAATACAACTACTGATTTGTCTGAACAAATAGAATTATTTCATCTAAGAGATAAATTTATAGAGCGCTATAAATTATTGGGAGATTTTTTAAAAAACACACCTATCGATTATATATTTGATGATGAGGATGGGATTTATGACGATTTCTCAAAATCGAGTTTTACAGTAATTGAAGCTAATAACAAAACCACTCAAGTAAAAGAAATTCCTTATCCTGATTCTTTAAAAACCATTCTAAGAAAGAGTTTAGCTGATTTTTTTCCAAGTTATGATGAGGTAAATAATCAAAATAATTATCATAAATTCAATTATGGCAATGCTGATTTTTTTGTATTAGATAATCGCTCTACAAGGACACCTAATACAGAAATTTTTAAGACGGATAAAAAAGGAAAATTAAAATACGTCAATCCAAATCAACATGAAATATTAGATTCTATTCAAATGAATTGGTTACAAGATGGACTCAAAAACTCTGATGCAAAATGGAAATTTATTGTATCGGGTGTAACTTTTAATAAATCATACAAGAAAGTATTTAATATTTGTATGCGTTTGCAAAATAGAATATTACCTAATGGAAAAAATGGTGCATATATTGCAGCTTCATTATCTGCAATGTGGTTTGCTTACCCTAACTCACAGCAAAAACTGATTGATTTTTGTAAGCAAAATAATATTAAAAATGTAATTATTTTAAGTGGAGATGCACATTCATCGGCAATTGACGATGGTCAAAACGCAGGATTCCCAGAAATTATGGCGGGAGGTTTAGCTCAAGTTAATTCACATATTGCAAGCATTATTTACAACAATTTCAAACTCAATCTTTGGAACAAAGGTGGTCAAGGCATTCAGAATAAAAACTTCAATCATGCTTATGGAAAAGTTACAGTAAATCAAGATAGTTCTGTAATTTTAGAAGTAATTGATGACAAAGATTCCACAATTGCTAAACATCAGATAAAAACTGACTATCTGCCGAATACTTTTAAGCTCAAAAAGCAAGTTCGAATAAATAAATTATTTACATTTAGAAAAAAAATAAGAATAGGTTTTAGCGAAATTTTAGGTAAAAATAAATTTTAAACAAATGTTATACGATATTACACACAAACAAGTTAAAGTAAATGATATTTTCTTGCATGTAGCACAACAAGGCAATGGCAAAAAATTGGTGGTATTATTACATGGTTGGCCAGAATTTTGGTACACATGGCGTTATCAAATGCCTGAGTTAGCCAAAGAATATACTGTAATAGCTCCTGACTTACGTGGATTTAATAAAAGCGACAAACCTAAAGGCATACAAAATTACAAAGCAGATATAGTTGCTTCTGATATCGCTGAATTGATAAAACAAATGGGATTTAAAAAGGCTTTTGTAGTTGGTCATGATTGGGGCGGTGCAATTGCGTGGACATTTGCCTCGATGTATCCAAATATATTAGAAAAATTAGCCATTATCAACTGTCCGCATCCAAAGGAAATGTTGAAAATGATAAAAAGCAATCCAACACAATTATTAAAAAGTTGGTATATGTTTATGCACCAGTTGCCACTTATTCCAGAATTTATTTTAGGCAATACACTTCCACAATTTTTTAAATTATTTTTCAGAGGTTGGATGCATAATCCTGAACATTTTACTGACAAAGATTTACAAGCATTTGTGAGAGCCTACAAAGAGCCAGGTGCATTAACAGGTTCTATTAATTATTATCGTGCCATGATGCAAACGAAACCTAAAATGTCTGTGTTTAAGCAAAAAGTAACAGTGCCAACACTTTTAATTTGGGGTGAAGATGATAAGGCATTAAGCAAAGAATTGACTTATAATACACAAGCTTATGTGGACAATACACTTGAAATAAAATACATCAAAAATTGTTCGCATTGGGCTCAAAACGACTGTCCAAAAGAGGTTACACAATATTTGGCAGATTTCTTTAAATAGAAATCTGTAAGCTTTTTTGGATTGAAAAATTCGACAAAATATTATCAGTTTAGACTTTTATTATACCTCACTTAATAGATGTTGAAATTTTTCAACAAATAACCCAACATGATAACCGTCCATTAATGCGTGGTGTACGTGAACAGAAACAGACATTTCTTTTACTCCATTGTTTTCCATCATTTTGCCAAATGAAATTTTAGGACAAGAGTCAGGGTGGGAAAAACTTCTAGCGTGAGAAATACTTGTAAAGTCAATCCACGGAATGGCAGAAAAATGAATAACATTTTCTCCAGAAACAGCTGGCAATAAACTATTTGATTTTTTTACATTTTCAATTTCTTGCAATGCTTTTTCATAAAAAATATCTTCCTCTAAAAAATAATTAATATAAGCAAATCCAAATGTTCCATTTGGTCGATTTATCGTTGGCGAAGCATTTGTTGTTGCAAAATCAAAAGGTTGATTTTCTATTATTCTGTATTTAAAATTTTCTACTTCATTAGCAGCTTTCAATGCTCTGTATAGATAATACAAGAAGAAAGAAACGCCTTTTTCCTTTGCATTCTGATAGGCAGTTGTGCAATCCACTTTGACGGTTACACCAAAAAATGGTTCATCAAATTTTGAAAAAAAAAGGAAATGTTCCTTTCTGTTCCAATTGTTGAGGTCTATTAATTTTTTCATTTTATACCATATTTTTTTATTCAAAAAATTCTTTGGGGTAATTTACATTTCCTTCTTTATTTTTTAAGGTATCAGGAATAAGCTCAATTACCATACAATTTTCTTTAGGTGCTTCAAATGGAAGTAAAATATTGAAATGATGCAAAAGTAGGTATCCAAATTTTGGATAATAGTTCTCATGTCCTAATAAAATAACAGATGTGTAGCC
>CAYYMF010000072.1:0-9865 GCA_964472755.1 uncultured Chitinophagales bacterium
TAACACTTAACGAGGTATCTCAATATGGCGGAATAAACCACACAATTATCCGCACATACTCTAACATAACAACACAACAACACACTGCTTCATTGCAGCATTGTCACAATAGAATGTCAACACAATCAACATTGCTCCATCATCAGCCACACAAAACAACGGGAGATTATTTCTTGGGACAGAGATACTGATGTCGACCAGACGCCAAACAATAAAGGCACAGAACAATTGACAGCATCAGCAGAGTCTACTTGATTGATCAACAAGCAGTGCTGCTGACGAGCCACATCAAAAAGTGACAATAATATCGGCATCCGAAGTGCGAACAACACGTGCTGGTCACTTAGGTCTTCACCCCCACCTGCGCCTGCTGCTGGCCAGCCTGGTACAGCACAGGGACGCAGTTTCTCTTCTGACTGGATTTCTCCTTGGCGTCTGGGTCGCACGACTCCTTCTTTCCGTCCTCGAAAACATACTTCACCAGCGCAGAAACACACATTTTCTCCCCAGCTTTCGGCACAGCAACAGGTTTTTCGCAAAACACAAGCGGGACGGTTGGGTCGCACTTTGGCCCAGGCTTGCAGGGCTCCAGAATATTCACCCTCGTGGTTCCAGGAGGGTCGACAGGCTTGCACTTGAGATCTTTGGGGTCGAAAGCTTTCCCACCAGATCCGCCAGCAACCTGGAGGAAGAGTCCTGAGTCCTGGTCCACCTCAGGCAAGACTGCGGTGTCATACGGGGTGGATTTCATAACTTTGTTCTGCTTCTGCTCTAAAATAAGACAGCACAGATCAGAGACTCGCACAGCATTCGTTTTTTGTAACTCACCTTGCAGCTCCTCTTTTGTGCAAACAGGAATTCCAAGTCTATTTCTCACAGGATCGCACAGAGACCTAGCAGGAACACACTTTCTCTTTTCGCCTGGGCTAGGCTTTTCGTTGGGATCACACGGCTCAGGCAGTTCATCGGGATCGCACGTCAGTACAGGTGGGTCTTTGGATCTCGGCCCTGCAGCAGGTGCAACTTTCTCTTTCTCCACAGGCTGCATGTTGCATAACTCATACACATACTCAAAAGGAGTGCGAAGGCATTGACGCTCAGTTAGAGATCTATGATATCTTGGATTGCACACCTCAGGTGGAGCCTCTGGGTCACACTCTGGCATCTGGAACGCTGATCGCAGATCCTCTGGATTACATGGTTCCAGATGGTATGTAACGCCCTCAGGCAATGGATAATCCTTTCTATCGATACGAATACATTGACGCTCAGATGGGTCTCTCTTGGCGCGTATCTCGCATGGCACAGGCGGTTTGTCCGGATGGCATTTAGGGAATTTGAGACTCCCTCGAGGATCTTTCTGATTGCATGGCTCAAGATAATGTGGATAGTTAGCATTAAGCTCATGATCTGTAATAGTTGCTTTAGATAGCAGATTAGCGGCAACAACGGCTAAGTCCTCCGCCCCTGTCTTGGGGATAGGAATTTTGTGCAGGCGTAATAATTCCTGGGCCCCAATTAAAACAGGGTCAATATTTCTGCCCTGTTGCTGAAAGGTCTCAGGTGCAGGTCTGGCCTTGGGTGACTCAGACTCTAACGTACGCACTGCATGTTCAAAGCACAAAAAAACTGAACAAAAATCAAGGTCTGGTCATAAGCTAATGTCTTACAATTGTCGGTTTCACCACCACCAGAAGCAGCGAACACCAAAAGGACAACACCAACCAGCAAGACCAATCTCACGCCTGATACAAATAAAAACCATTAACAGAAATAATACGATAACTTTTAGTACAGATACTAACCCACAAATGACGCTTTCGACAGAATAGAAGAATTTCCTTCCTTAACTTCATGTTCCTCAGTTGTCTCTCGGAAAATCACTGTGAAATGCGAATCAGATAGTGGGATTTTAAGGTACAAATCGAACTAACATGGATCAGTTTCTTTCGGAATTGAGGTAAACATTTTAGTCAACGATAACCAAGTATTTTAACTGAAAATTTTAGTTGAACTTTGAAGCAGGACAGATTTCTAGAAGTGAAGAAGCGCTTTTATGATAGAAGAAGACAACAACAACTGAATTTTTGTCTGGACGAACAGGGAACGGAGTACGGCGCTTCTGAAATTTTCTACCAGCAGTGGGTACCACTTATTACCACTACTACTGGTATATACCACGGCACATGTAGTGCTGAACCTAGCTAAATCACGAAACCTATATCTCTCTTTCTCTCTTTGACAAGATTACATACATACAAGTTAGCATATCTGAGTAAGAGGCAAACCAAACTAGTGAATCGAAATCAAAGCGAATTCCAAGCGAAAATACACATGCAGGTTGTCCAACTATTGGGACAACGAGAAAGTGTCTGAGCATGCTATATGCGGCCAGAATCATGTTTACATTTTTTCTACTATGAATCATCCCTAATCTCACTTTACAACGTTTAAAAATGGCAATTACCCGTAATTAAATCAAATTTCAACAGAAACTCATATGTAAAAACTGGATTCTGCTGTGTGCAAGTCACGTGGCGGAAAAACTCCTCAATCCGAAAGTCCCTACTGTACAGTATTCATTATTCATTAGAACCAACACTGTAATCATGTTAAGATTTATGGTTCTCGAAATGTATGCTCAAGTACTGTTTTGTTTATGTGTATTTGAGTGTACCATGCATGGTGTAGAGATGTATGATAGGACCCTACATGGCCGCGCAGGATATTAGGGGATTACACTTGTTGAAGTTGGAGAGTTGGACAAGCATGAAAGAAGTTTATGTTTCAGAGTTGCTTTAGTGCTTGCATCTTTACTTTTAAATAATAACTTAGACGTTACTGAGAGTTTCAAAGTCTTTGGTTATTTACACTTCTCGTTGAATATTGCTTTTCCAAGGGAGTCAGACCTTATATTTTGACATTATTATTTAAAAGTCAAAGCAGTTCGACAACCCAAAGAAGTTACAATGTTGCCTTCCACTCTTCATGGACAGAAGAGTTTTCAAAGTCGCTTCAGCTCATCGAAAGGCAACACAAATTACAATTCATTCTATAATAAGAAGAACGACAAAATCCTATTTGATGGCGGCGGACCTTTGGACTACGCATTTGCCAGAGAGGAGCTTCTTCACATCTTCTCCGAAAAGACAGCTGAGTGTTTGATCATCCCGAATCCAAATTATCCAGACAATCAATACGTCTTCAACATTCCGAAACCTGACCACGACACTGAAGTGACTCTGAAGCATCAATCAGAAACTCAAAGAATGATTGCTCATCACCAAACAAGCCGTCAGATCGTGGAGAACAATTATGGCATAAATGGAGGTGGTACACATGGCGCACGAGCACGTCATGACCTTGAAATGGACATTCAGCGTCAAATTTATGCAAACGAAGGCAAAGTGGATTTTTATGAGCAAAAGTACAATGAAAAGTTGTCTCATTGGGAGAGAAGAAAGCAGAAATTTGATTCATTATTTGAAATCGCAACCAACATCTTCCACGAGAGATTGGGACCAAATCCAAGATCAATCAGCGACCAGCATGTGTTGAAAGGACATTTCGTTGCGGCCATGATAGCTCTGGACACCTTTTATCTCATGAACACATTAGTTGACTGCACTCAATTAGTGACATTGTTGAATAACATGCCGTACCAACCACCACTTGAGCGCTTCCTAGCCAAGATGGGAGTCTTATTCAAAACTTGTGAGCTGGCAAATATCCCGCAATCAGAACCAATGAAGAGAGCACAATTGATTCAGTCCTTGCAGCGTACAACAAATGTTTTCAATCAAGCAATTCAATATGCGCAAAGTGCACAGCAAGGTTATGATGAGTTAGTTCGCGCACTTCACCGCACAGACACCGAGATGAGAAACAAAGCAATGAATCACAGTCTTCATTCTCATGGAAGGATATTAGGCGCTGCACACCTAACCATGGAGCAACCTTTGGTGTTTGACAATTACTACAATGAAATTGAGTCTGAATTTTACGGCCCACCTGCGATTCAACAATCAGCTGTACCATTTGAAGGTTACGGGGGTGCTGGTGAAAAGGCATCATTCATCACAGCTGGCATTGGGAACAATTCAGAACCAAATGATCCACGTCAACGTGAAATTAAAGAACGCATGAATGCACTTCGAGAACAAGTTTGTGAAAAATGCAATAAGAGAGGGCATTCCGAGAGGACTTGTGGAGCGAGATGCGGATATTGTTCATATCCAAATCACACTGAACGCCAATGTATCCGCCGTGAGATGGATCAGAAGTATGGTGCACCGCTCCGTAGCAGACATCCGTCGAATCGTCAGCAACGTCAAAGTGGCAATTATAACCCAAAAGAGCACCACAAAGGAGGAGACAAATCGCCTGTTAAAATTAATCAACAGCAGACATTGACTAACATTTTCAAAAGGAGACAAGCTTTCAACAATGATTTAGTTCAGCAAGCCAATTTAACTTATGACGATGCAATTGTTGATGATGATCTCACCGATGCAACAGCAAGTTTGCATGTGAATGACAATGACGATTCCGCTGAAAATAAATTATTTGATGACTTTTATAACAGTTTGTATATGGTGGAAGAATGCACTGACAATACAGAAACTTTCGATTTCTTTGATCATGAAGAAGTGACAGCACAGTCGGCTCTGACTGGCTTAAAATTGTTACAAACGATAAGGACGCTTTTGTGTCATTCAACTCTGAAAATGGTTTCGTGAGATTGGGAGGGAAGGAAAATTTATTGCCATCCCTCGGAAAAGGAAACACTGCAGCTCTGGATGACGTGTTGTTTGTTCCTGGCCTGAGAAGGAATTTGATTTCAATCCCAAAATTGGATGCTGACGGTTTTTCAACACTGTTTCACAATGGCAATGTCACAGTTTATAGTCGCAACAATTCTGCTGTACTTCTGACTGGGGTGAAGTTAAATGGTTTATACTATGTGACACAAACCGATGATGTGAATGCAGTATTTTCGCTCATAACACAGTCAACTGGGGCCGCAATTTCACAGTCAATTATTGAAACAGAGAACACTGCTCCATTGTCAGAACCAGCTGATTTTACTGCTATAGCACAGGCACTTAACATCACTACATTTTGCGATCCTAAAACATGCGGAGAAAATGCACTGTGTATTTGCGATTGTGTTGAGTGTTTAAAAATGTTTAAATTGTCAGCAACTGAACACATTAGAGAGGAATCTTTAATGATGGAAGAAGTTGATATTGCAGTATGTAATTGTAATTGTACTAAGTGTACTACATTGGTGTGTAATCATTTAAAAGCACAGCCAGATGAATGTTTTACAATTACTAAGCAGCTGACGCCGGCGGAAATTATCGGAGACAATCCACCACGCGAATTTCACCCGCGTTTCGACCCCGCTCTCGAAAGAATTCGCCATTTCCACGCATCAATGGGTCACATGGGTTGGAATGCAATGAAACGCGCAGTCAATGAAGGGAACGTTAATGGTACTGGAATTAAATCTGAAGATATGGAGAAGTATCAACAGTGGCGCTGTCCAAATTGTTTAAAAGGTAGAATGAAAGCATTCCCAGAGTCAAGCAGCGACATTGACAAAGAGTACAAAATTGGTGAACTGGTGTCCGTGGATGTCAAAGGTCCAATGCCCTGTCGGTCAGCACACGGGAACACACAGTTTTGGCCATTATTAGACAGAGCTAGCAATAACTTGTACGTTGGTTTTGGTCGACACAAATCTGATTTCCTAGTGGTGTTGGAACAATTCATTGATTATTCACTGCGCTGTGGTAAAGATTTAAAAGTGATGCAAGCAGATAGTGAAAGCATTTTCATGGATAAGCGTGTATTTGAACTTGCAGCAAAATACAAATTCCTAACGCGATATTCAGCACCGAACATTCATGCACAGAATGGTCACGTGGAGAGGGTAATTCAAACACTACTAGACAAAGTTCGCATTGTTATGTTGGAGATGAATGTGCCAAATAAATATTGGGATTATTGTGTGAGTGCCACTGCTTATGTAATGAATCGTTCGCCATGCACTTCCAATCCTGACAATAAGACTCCTTTTGAGATGTGGAGCGGACGTAAACCAGATGTGTCACATTTGCGCCCATTTTACAGCCAAGGTGTATCGCATGTTACCAAAACTGAGCGCAAGCACGTTCTAAGTCCAAAGGGCGAAGAAGTACGTTTACTTGGCTATAGTGAATGTCATAAAGGGACTTACATTGTGCTGAGAGTGGCTGATCATTCAATTACAAGAAGAAAGAACATCGTTTGGGATTTTGGATTTTTGCAACCCAAATTGACTGAGATTTACCGTTACGATCCATTGTACATTGAGAGATATCTGATGAATAAACCACCTTTGAAAATTGCAAAGAAATTAATTACTGGCACAGAAGATATTGATAATGTATTAAATGTTGAGAGCATTGCAACTGTCTTGGAAGTTCCAGTGGCACCAAAGAATTGTTTTGAAGCTTTAAGTTTTTCTAACCCACATCGCGAAGAGTGGAATACTGCAATCTTAAAAGAATTACTGGAACTCGATGAACGTGAAACTTTTGAGGTTGTTGATGATGTCCCTCGACAGAATGTAATGGGCTCCAAAATGGTTTTCAGAACACAAATCAACACAGACTTGTCAATTAAATTTAAAGCGCGCTTAGTTGCAAAGGGTTACACTCAGAAAGCTGGCGTTGACTTCAAAGAAATTTTTGCACCAACTGCATCAACTACCACAATTAACATTATTGAGACAATTGGAGTTGCACGTGGTTATTTTATGACAAATGCTGACATTGGGAATGCTTATTTGGAAGCCAAGAACGAAGAAGATAATTATATGCTTCTTCCACTTGATTTGACATTACACAAAAGAATTCAAGTTAAAATTATGGGTTCACTTTACGGTTTAAAGCAAGCAGGCAAACAATTCAATGATTTATTGAACAAAATCTTGACTGACAAGGGATTCAAACGTTTATTTAATGATGTCTGTGCCTACATCAAGATTGAATCAATTACAATGGTTATTATATTGGTCTATGTTGATGATTTGCTGATAATGAGTACCACATGGAGGGAGTGTCACATTGTAAAGACAAACTTAGAACACAGAGTCAAAAAGATCACATTTAATGATAAGCTTGAGAGATTTTTAGGAATGGACATTGGTGAATTGGACAAGAACACGAACACTTGCACTGTTTCTCAATATCCATATATCAATTCAATTTTGACTGAGTATAACGTGTCAAAGAAATACCCTTATCCAACAATTGCAAATTTGAAATTAAATTCATCTTCAAAAGGAAAGCGAGAAGGCAAGGCAAGCAAGCAGGAGGCGATTAAGGAAATTGACCCTAAGGTAAGAAAGTCCAGCACACTTCCACCAGGGACTGGCCCACGATCTCAAAGTGGAGTTGATTTTCAAATCAACGCAACGTCCAACAGTCCATTTTTTGGCATTGGCGATGGTGAGGGGCTCAGTTCTCGCACTGACGCTCTCAAGTCCAGCACACTACCACCGGTGACTGGCCCACGATCTCAAAGTGGAGTTGATTCCCATATCAACGAAACGTCCAACAGTCCACTCATTGGCATTGGCACCTGCTCTCATGCAGATGGTGAGGGGCACAGTTCTCGCACTGATGCTCTCAAGTCCAGCACACCACCACCGTTGACTGGCCCACGATCTCAAAGTGGAGTTGATTCTCATATCAACGACGACATGTCCAACAGTCCACCCATTGGCATTGGCACCTGCTCTCACGCAGACGGTGAGGGGCACAGTTCTCGTACTGTTGTTCTTAAAGTCCAGCAGACCCTCACCAGGCACTGGCCCACGATCTCAAAGTGGAGTTGAATTTAGATCAACGACGTGTCCAACAGACCTTCCTTGGCATTGGCACAGCTGTTCTCTTAGAGATAGTGGTGTGGGACACAGCTCTCGCGCTGGTGATCCAAAATCCAGCAGACCTCTTAAAGGCACTGGTGTCTGTCCTCTATACAGATTGCGTTATTCTTTTTGTATTACAGTTGTTCTCCACAAAGGGATATGTGCGAGAGTAACTGGTATCGCTACGTGATGTGCTAGAAAATAGATATTCTGCAGGAATTAAAACGCTGCCTGTATAATGATTAGCTTGTGCATTCTCATCCCACTGCGATTAGCTAATAACAATCGACTAACAATTATTTTTCTTGTCTCTTTATTACATTCATCAACAGGCTACTTCACTGAAGCACATGAAACATTGCTACCTGTGCTCGGAAAGCTTAGATTCTTGGGTGATCGTTCCAGACCAGATTTGCAATTCATTCTGTCTTATTTAGGTTCACACGCATTGAATCCCACTGAAATTGAGAAAAACTACGTGGATCACTTGTTGGGGTACTTAAATAATACGAGAGAAATTGGTAAGTTAGTTGGTGGACGAGACAGAGAAATTATTTTATTTGGATTTAGTGACGCGAGTTATACGTGTGATGGTAATGCATTATCGCAATTGGGGCGCTGCTTTTTCATCACAAAAGATTCTGCATGTATATCTGCTGGTTCCAAGAAAGATTCTACAGTATCGCATTCAAGTTGTGAATCAGAAATTAAAGCTATTGATGCAGCAGTGAGAGAGGCAGTGTATTTGCGCAGTTTGCTAAAGGAATTGGCATATGAACAAAAGAAACCGACAAGAATCTATGTGGACTCAGCTTCAGCAATTGAAATATTTAATATCTTAAAGACAAGTCACGCTGTAAAACACATCAATGTGAGGATTCATTACATTCGTGAATGCATTAACCAAAGGGAAGTATCATTGGTATTTATTCCATCAAAATATAATGTGGCTGATGTATTGACAAAACCATTAGTTGGTGGATTATTTGACGCACATGCTTCTAGATTGATGTATGGTTTTGCAAATGATAGTGTTTGCCCAAATACCGTTGAAGTTGCATCAATGTGTACCTGTTGCACATACATTGATACTGATGGATGCTATGAAGATGACACATATGAACATTGTTAACAATTTGACACAATGAGGTTTCATTCTAAAACACTGTTGTGTACAATATGAATGTTTTATGGAGTCAATATATATATATATTTTACACCTAACTCTTATCTGTGTATATTTACGCATCATCGCATACTGGTCTTATTTTCGGAGAGTAAGCGTCAAAAGTAGTGATCGCGAATTTTCTTTGACAAGGAACAATTTTTGTTTAAGGGTAACAAGAAAGAGTGAAGGTCAGTACTTTGTATAAAGGAGATAGAGGTTTAACATATTCACATTACTTTCGCACGGGGGTGTGTTAAGATTTATGGTTCTCGAAATGTATGCTCAAGTACTGTTTATGTGTATTTGAGTGTACCATGCATGGTGTAGAGATGTATGATAGGACCCTACATGGCCGCGCAGGATATTAGGGGATTACACTTGTTGAAGTTGGAGAGTTGGACAAGCATGAAAGAAGTTTATGTTTCAGAGTTGCTTTAGTGCTTGCATCTTTACTTTTAAATAATAACTTAGACGTTACTGAGAGTTTCAAAGTCTTTGGTTATTTACACTTCTCGTTGAATATTGCTTTTCCAAGGGAGTCAGACCTTATATTTTGACAAATCATAATCAAATCACCGTTTCAATTAATGTCGTCACCCGAGAAAAACATTCGCGACCTGTTGCTTCGGCAGACAGGTAGTGCACCAAGGTTTACTAAACCAATGGTAAACAAAGGTAAACCAGGTATGGTTGGGGTCACCTAAAAACTGTAATTTCAGGGATCATGTTGCAATTTGGCCAGAGTAGCCGTACGCGGTGTTTAATAGGGATGCGAA
>CAYYMF010000073.1:0-9779 GCA_964472755.1 uncultured Chitinophagales bacterium
AGCCGCATTAATTACTAAAGATGTTATCGGTTTTTCCATAGTAGTATAACCTACATAAGAGAAAACCAAACTTGTTATTTCTTTTGGAACTTCAAGCGTGTATTTCCCATCAAAGTCTGTTATTGTACCAACGACAGAACCTTTGGCCGAAATACTCACGCCAATAAGGGCTTCTCCTGTTGTTGCATCAGTAACTGTACCGCTTATGCTTCTGTTTTGTGCGAACACCTGAACTGTAACAATCAGTCCAAGAATCCATAATGCTAATGCTCTCTTCATAAATTAATAATTAGTGTCTTTTAATGTTAAAAATCTCTAAGAAATTATACAAAATGTTTTTCAAGGAGCAATTATAGTTAATTAGTCTTAAATAAAAAAATATTTTTTTTGTTTTTTTTACGCCTTGGTAAAGATTTTATAACATTTCTTGATATAGGTCTATATTTTCTACTATTTTTTTGTATTTCTGTATTGTAATTCAAAGAATAAGAAATTTCCGAATAACAACTCTTTTCATTAGTTTTAATAAAACGTTTTACAATGGTCCATCAAAATCAATTTTACAGTTAAAGAATAGACAACAAATCAATTTTACATACATTTTGCACAAAAGACATAAAAACTTTATTTTGATTATATATCTTTGCACATGGAAAATATAGCTCATCTTTCACACAATCAAAAATTTGCTGGCGAAGGTTTAACCTTTGATGATGTATTACTAATACCTGCTTATTCTCAAGTATTACCAAGAGAAACGAATATTACCTCAAAAGTTACGAAGAATATTGATATTAATATTCCTATTCTTTCTGCAGCAATGGATACGGTTACAGAAGCAGAATTGGCGATTGCTTTAGCTCGTGAAGGTGGCATTGGCGTATTGCATAAAAATATGTCTATAGAGCAGCAAGCCCTGCATGTTAGAAAAGTAAAAAGAACTGAAAGTGGTTTGATTTTAGACCCAATCACTTTACATCCAGATAATAAAGTGGCAGATGCATTTTCTATTATGAAAGACCATAAAATTGGCGGTATTCCAATTGTAAACAATCAAGGAGTTTTAGTTGGCATTCTCACTAATCGTGATTTGCGTTTCTGTAAAGACCCTAAAATGCTGATTAAAGATTTGATGACGAAAGACAATCTAATCACTGCTCCAGAAAAAACAAACTTAAAACAAGCAGAAGAAATTTTACATCAATATAGAATTGAAAAATTACCTATAGTTGGAAAAGACAATAAATTGGTCGGCTTAATTACTTATAGAGATATTATCAACGTAAAAAATTATCCAAACTCTTGTAAAGATGCTGGAGGACGATTGAGAGTCGCAGCCGCCGTTGGTGTAACGCCTGATATGATGCAAAGAATTGAAGCATTAATTGATGGTGGTGTAGATTTTATTTCTATTGATACGGCTCATGGTCATTCAAAAGGTGTAATTGATGCTGTAAAAAATGTAAAACAAACTTTCAAAAACTTAGATATTGTTGCTGGAAATATTGCAACAGGAGCGGCTGCAAAAGCTTTAGCAGAAGCTGGCGTTGATGCTGTAAAAGTAGGCGTTGGTCCTGGTTCAATTTGTACCACTAGAATTGTTGCTGGTGTGGGCGTTCCTCAATTAAGTGCTGTTTATGAAGCAGCTTTAGCATTAAAAGGAACTGGAATTCCAGTAATTGCAGATGGTGGAATCAGATATACTGGAGATATGGTCAAAGCGATTGCTGCTGGTGCAAGTACAATAATGGCTGGTTCTTTATTTGCGGGAACAGAAGAAAGTCCTGGAGATACTACAATTTTTGAAGGCAGAAAATTCAAAGTTTATAGAGGAATGGGTAGCTTAGAAGCCATGAATGATGGCTCAAAAGATAGATATTTCCAAGATGTAGAAGAGGATATTAAAAAGTTAGTACCTGAAGGTATAGTTGGAAGGATTCCATACAAAGGAAAATTAAGTGAAGTTATTTATCAATATATTGGTGGATTAAAGGCTGGAATGGGTTATTGTGGAGCAAAAGACATCTCCACTTTACAAGAAACAGCCCAATTTGTACGCATTACATCAGCAGGTTCAGTAGAATCTCATCCTCATGATGTGTCTATTACAAACGAAGCTCCAAATTATAGTAGATAGTAATCATTAGTATTTCTTCTTTTTTTGATTACATAGAAATTGATAGAATTTGTCTTCTATATACAATTTAATTTGTTTTTTACTTTGAAAATATTACACCTATCATTTGGTATTTCATTCTTATCTTTGTAATTATGAGTAAGTTTTTAATTGTTGGATTAGGAAATATTGGTAATGAATATACTGACACTCGACATAATATTGGATTTAATGTCGTGGATACTTTAGCAAATCAATTAAAAGTAAATTTTACTTTAGAGAAATTAGCAATGTATGCTAATGGAACTTACAAAGGCAAACAAATCCATATTATTAAGCCAACTACGTATATGAATTTAAGTGGAAAGGCAATAAAATATTGGGCTGAATTTTTGAAAATTGACTTAGAAAATGTGTTAGTAATCCTTGATGATTTAGCATTGCCATTTGGCACATTACGTTTAAAATCTAAAGGTTCAGATGCTGGACATAACGGCTTACGTTCTATACAAGCTGAATTACAAACACAAAACTATCCAAGACTTAGGTTTGGGATTGGCGATAATTTTCAAAAAGGTAAACAAGTGAATTTTGTACTTGGGAAGTGGAGTCCTGAAGAACAAAAAAATCTAGAAGATAGAATTTTGTTGGCTTGTGAGATGACGCTTTCCTTTTGTTTTGCTGGGATTAATAATACCATGAATAGTTACAACAATAAGTAATCTTTTTTATCTTAGCACCAATATGTTAGAATTATTCCAAATTTTCTTCAAACACAAAAAGTATATTTTAGGCTTTACTTTTTTAGCCATTCTATTAAGTATTATTATTACTATTCCTGCGATAATTCCTCCTAAATTTCAATCTAAAACTATTTTTTACGTTGCCAACCCATTGAGCACAGATAGAGCGAATTTATTTAATCAAAAAGATGGTGGAATTGTTTCTCAATTTGGCGACCGAAATGATGCCGATCGCTTTATTGCAATTTCTACTTCTTCTACTATTTTAGATGCTATTATTAAAGAATTTGATTTAATCAAACACTATAAAATCAATAAAGAAAACCATAATTTGAATTTATATTTTGCTAAAAAAAAGCTGCTTAAAAACTTAAACATAAAAAGAAATGATAATGATGCAATAGAAATTACTTGCTTGGATACAGACCCTGAAATTGCAGCAAAAATTATACAAAATTTGATACTGCAAACCAACACCAATTACTCTAAAATAAATAAAGACAATAAACAGAAAGTGTTAGCAGAATTAAAAGAACTAATTAAATCCAAAAAAGAAGCTCTTCTTCAGCTTTCAGGAATTGAGAAAACAACTGCATTAGAATCTATTTTAGAATTAGAGAATCTTAAAAGCCAATATCTAGTTTCGCTCAATGATAGCTTTGCTTCGATTTATGTTATTGATGCGGCTGAAGTTGCTGTCAAAAAATCTTATCCTATTCGTTGGCAAATTGTCTTATTAACTGCATTTTTTGCATTTGCAACGGCTTTACTTTTTGCTATCGTTTATCAATTGTATGAACAACATGCAAAAGCAACTAAGGTATAATATTGTCGAATACTTATCTGCTTATAAAAAGCGATTAAGTATTATTTTTCTGTTTTTTGCATTACTGCTTTTTGCTGGTGCAATTTACTTCAACAAGCCTTTTTTGTATGCATTACCATTTACAATACTGGTAATTTTCTTGTTCATTCTAAAAATTGAAATGCTTTATTTTTTAATGCTATTTGTAATTCCTTTTTCTATAGAATATGATTTTAGTAATAGTATTATCGATTTGCCATCAGAACCATTATTAATTTTATTCGCCATACTATTCGGGATTTATTGCTTATTAAACTACAAAAAAGTCCAAGAAAAAATCAATATTAATCCACTAATATATTTCATTGCATTGCACTTGATTTGGACTTATTTTTCTACTATTTTCTCAACAAATATTATCGTTTCAATCAAAACAAGCATCGTAAAAACCTTATATGTTTTGGTATTTTATCTTGGTACAGCTTTATTCATCCATCAGTTTAAAAAAATTAAAAAATTAATTTGGGTTCTATGGGGACCTACATTTTTGACAATTGTTTATGCATTAATTATTCATTCTACTTATAATTTTTCATTTGAAAGTATCAATAAGGCATTACATCCTATCTATAGAAATCATGTAAATTATGGTGTTTTTATTACCATGCTTTTTCCCTTTTTAATATTTCTAAACAGACAATGCAAAGCTCAAACAATTCCAAAATTATTTTCTCAAATATCTATACCAATAACATTAGTTGCAATTTATTTTACCTATACTCGTGGTGCTTGGTTAGGTTTATTAATCATGCCTATTTATTATATCGTTCTAAAATTAAGATGGACAAAGTCAATCCTAATTATTGTAAGTTTTATAATCTTAAGCTTTGGTTCTTATCTCTTTTATAATAATAACTATCAAAAATTTGCACCCAATTTTAGTACGACTATCTACCATGATAAACTATCTGCACATCTAAATTCTACTTTTGAAATGGAAGATATGAGTACGGTGGAGCGTTTTTATAGATGGTTGGCTTCCATAAAAATGAGTAAGGAAAATCTAATTTATGGTGTTGGACCAGGAAACTTTACAGACAACTACAAACCCTATACAGTAGCTTCTTATCAAACATATATCAGTGAAAACGAAGAAAAATCAACTGTACACAATTACTTTCTTTTAATGTTGGCGGAACAAGGTTTGGTTGGATTAATCATTTATACCGCCTTTGTATTTTATCTTTTAATGTATATCGAAAAATTATACCACACTCAAATTAATAAAGAATATAAAATTGCAGTTCTGTTAATTGCTTGTAGTATTTTGGCTTTTTTATTCAACAATACATTAAGTGATTTTTTAGAAACAAATAAAGTGGGTTCTTTGTTTTGGATTAACATTGGACTATTAACTATTTTTTCAAATCCAATTAAGGAAAATGAGCATTAGACTAAAATTTCAAACGATTGAAACCAATAAAAACAAGGCTCATTATGTTTCAGAACATGATGCTGAAATCATTTTTAATTTTTTAAAAAAAACAAAAACCATTCAACGTACTTTGCAAATAGGTTTGGGTGATGGAGCTTTAGCATTTATTGTTTTGTCCATTACGAATAAGTTGCATATTGCAATCGACCCAGACCAATCAAAAGTTCAATTTGATGGAATTAAAAATTTAAAGCGACTTGAATTATTTGATTTAGTGGACTTTCGTGATGATTATAGCTCAGCAGTATTGCCTAAATTATTAGAAGGTAACGTCTTGCCAGATTTTACTATTTTAGATAATGACCAGACATTTGACAAGATGATGAATGATTTTGTAAACATAGATTTTATTTGTAAAAAGGGACGTTTTTTACTTATCAGAAAATCAAACAATCCAAATAATCAACTTTTACACCAATATATTACAAAAAATAGAGTGGATTATTCCATTGTTGAAATAGAATTAGAAAGTTTTGTACTCTATGAGAAGATTGCTAGAGATATTAGAAGTATCGATGATTTTATGCAGATAGATTTTTAATCAATTAACTCAAAACTATGTGTTAGTTCCGCAGACTTCTCCAACATTTTTGAAACGCTACAATATTTATCCATAGAAAGCTGAATTGCCTTTTCTGCATTCTCTTTTTTTAGAATACCTGATAAAATATAATGTACATGGATTTTTGTAAAAACTTTAGGTTCAGTATCTGCTCTTTCTGCTTCTACAATTACTTTATAACTTTTTACTTGCTCTCTCATTTTTTTCAGAATCGACAAAACATCCATTGAAGAGCAACCGCCTAAAGCCATCAATACCATTTGCATTGGTCTTGCACCCAAATTTTCGCCACCAATTTCTGGAGAACCATCCATTTTAACAATGATTCCATCATCGTTTTTCGCTTCTAAATAAACTGCATTATTCTTTCTTTCTATTTCTATTTTCATTGCTTATTGTTTTACTTTTTCAACCATTATACCAACATCTTTTACGCCTAACAAAGGTTCTTGCCGCATCAGATGAACCACTTTAACTACATAAATTCCAGCTTTTTTGAAAATATAATTTTTTTGGATAGGATAGATTTGTGTACAAACACTGCCAGTGCAATCACCATAAGGTTTGCCTATTTTATCAAACAAAATAATTTCTTGCATTTTTCCATCTTTTGCATTTTCAATAATACTTCCGAAAAGTTTAAACCAAATATTATCGAATTCATATCCTTTATTATATCGAACACCTAAATTGATATTATAAGGTGTACTAGTTTCTTCAATTTTAATTTTAAATGTTAGCGTATCATTTGCATTCCAACCAGCTTCACTAACGCTTTCATATTTAGCAAATTCATATTTTGAAGAACACGCAACAATTAAACATATAGAAAAAAGTGTCAGAAAATATTTAGTCATTTTGAAAGGCTTTAAAATTAAACAATGTTTTTATTGCAATGTTTGATACAATTGATAAATTTGTCCAGTAATTTTTTCGGGCTGGAATTTTTGAACTTGAGTTGCTGCTTTAAATCTAATTTCGTCTGCTAGTTCCAAATTATAATAAATAAAATTTATTGCATTTGACAATTCCTCAACATTTTTGGGATCTATAAAAATACAAGCATCGCCTCCAACTTCAGGCATCGATGAAATATTGCTGGTAATTGCGGGCTTACCACAAACTAAAGCTTCTAAAATTGGCAATCCAAAGCCTTCGTACAAACTTGGATAGATTAAGCCTTGTGAAATATGATAGATAATTGGCAATTCATACCACAAAATATTATTTAAAAAGAATATTCTGTTTTCCATTTTCTTTTCAAAAATATAAGATTGGGCATCATGATATTCATCACCGCCTTTGGAAACTACAACTAAATTCTTATCCTGATTTTCAGGCAAAGCCATTGCTTTTAATAGCGTTAAAAAATTCTTTCGTTTAGAAATACTACCTACATATAAAACAAAATCTCTTGGCAAACCAAACTTTTCAATAAATTCTTCTTTCAATGCATAAGTACAATCATGTTCATATTCTTTATTCCAAGTTGGATAAATTAAATGGATTTTGCTTTCCTCCACTTTAAAAAACTCAAGAATATCCTCTTTGGTTTGCTGACTTACTGCAATTACAGCATCTGCGTTTTCTAGTGCTTTTTGTGTTTTATATTTATAAATATTTCTATCAAAAATAGAAAATGTTTTAGGTAGTTTTTTAAAGATAACATCATGAATGGTAACCACTTTCTTTACGTCATTCTTTAAAGTAGGCAATTCATTACTTAATCCATGGAAAATTTGAATATGGTTTGCCGTAATATCTTCTGCAATTGCTTTTTGCCGCCAAATCTTATCGCTATAATGTTCAGAAATTATCGTGTTTTGAGTAAAATAAGCATATTTAAACGGAGTGGTATCAAAGTATTTTTTATGAACAAATAATTTATAATTTTCATCAGGATAAAATTCTGTCAATCGATTAAATAAAGTTCGGCTATACGTTCCTAATCCTGTTGGATTTGCATATAATCTCTTGGCATCAAAACCTATATTCATTCTTAATGTAAAAATAGAAATTTATTGATTTTCTTAAACATTTTTTTTCATTCCATCCCAACCCATCGCAATAATATCGTGATAATTTCCACCTTTGGTATGTAATTTTATACCTAAAAGAGCATCAGTTATTTCTCCAATTATTGCTATATCATGGTTTTTATCTACTATTGCTTTGTCTTTTGGATTAATGGTAAACAATAACTCATAATCTTCGCCGCCATTTAAAGCACACGTAATTGGGTCAATATTTAAAGATAATGCGGTATCATAAGTTTCGTTGGCAATCGGAACATGCTCTTCTTCAAGTGTACAACCCACATTACTTTGTTGGCAAATGTGTAGTATTTCTGAACTCAAGCCATCTGAAATATCTATCATACTTGTCGGGACTAATTGCTCCTTATCAAAAAATGCTATGATATCTTTTCTTGCTTCTGGCTTTAATTGTCTTTCGACAATATAAGTATATTTATCAAGCTCTATTGATGCTTCTGGTGCATTCAAAAAAACTTGTTTTTCTCTTTGCAAGATTTTTAAGCCCATATACGCTGCTCCCAAATCGCCTGAAACACATAATAAATCTCCTTCTTTTGCACCATTTCTATAGACTAATTTTTCTAAATTTTGTTCGCCTATTGCCGTAACTGAAATTACTAAGCCTTGTGGAGAAGAAGTTGTATCGCCTCCAACTATATCTACTTGATACCTTTGACAAGCCAGCTTCATACCTGAATAAATCTCCTCTATTGCCTCTACAGAAAATCTATTAGAAATTCCAAAGCTCACTAAAACTTGTTTTGGAAATGCATTCATTGCATAAACATCTGAAAGATTGACCATTATGGCTTTATAGCCTAAATGTTTTAATGGTGTATAAACTAAATCAAAATGAATACCTTCAATTAATAAATCAGTTGTTAAAACTTGATGTTGAGCTGGATGCACAACTGCAGCATCATCACCAATGCCTTTAATACTTGAAGCATTATATGAAGCAATATCTTTAGTTACTCTATCTATCAATCCAAATTCTCCTATTTTGCTAATTTCAGTTCTACTTTCCATAATGCAAAGATACTTTTCTCTACATATTTTTGAGTTATAAGATAAAATATTATTTTAGCATTTAAAGTTTAATAATAATTAAGTCCCAAAAGTTTATGAATATAGGAATTGTAGCCAATACCTCTTTTAATATCTACAATTTCAGATTGCCTTTGATGCATTTCTTAAAAGCCAAAGGACATCATATTATTGCTATTGCTCCAAAAGATAATTTTACAGAAAAAATTATTGCCGAAGGTTTTCCATTTGTAGAAATCAAAACATTAAGTCGTAAAGGCACTAATCCAATTCAAGATTTAAAGCTAATCCTAGAATTAAGAAAAATCTACCATCAAGCGAAAATAGATATTGTATTACAATACACTATTAAGCCTAATATTTATGGAAGTTTTGCTGCAAAATTGGCAAACGTGAAAAGCATTTGTACGGTAACAGGATTAGGTTACACTTTTCTAAATAATAGTATTGCCTCAAAAGTTTCTAAATGGCTCTATCGAACAGCGTTTTATTTTTCAGATATAATTTTATTTCAGAATGAAGATGATAAAACGACTTTTCTAAATTTAAAATTGGCAAACGAGCGTAAAATAAAAATTGTTCCTGGTTCAGGAATTGATACCTATCGGTTTAATAATAACTTTTGTTCAAATACAATAATTGATACAAATGATGTTTTTCTATTTATTGGTCGATTATTAAAAGATAAAGGAATTTTTGAATTTATTGAAGCTGCAAAAAAAACGATTCAGGAATACCCCAAAACACAATTTTTGATAGTTGGAGAAATTGATCAACAAAATCCGAGTTCTATCAGCAAACAAGAATTAGAAAAAATTACACGCATTCCAAATATAAAATATTTAGGATTTTTGCAAGACACGAGAGTAGCAATTTGTCAAGCCACTTGTGTTGTTTTGCCTTCTTATCGTGAAGGATTACCTAGAGTAATTTTAGAAGCAATGGCGATGTCAAAGCCTTGTATTACAACAAATG
>CAYYMF010000074.1:0-3342 GCA_964472755.1 uncultured Chitinophagales bacterium
TACTTATTCTGGGTCAACACTCCCAATTCACCGACAGGACGTCATCGAGTGTGCATGTATGACATACTACTGCGAAAAGCAAATTTGGAGAGGCCGGCCGAAACCTACGTTGAGTCTGAAACGGCAGCGGGTGTAAGTTATTTGTTCGGAGCCATCAACCCACTTGCAACAGCAGCTTTCAGGATTCTGAGTCGGAGAAGTTCTCTTTCGCATCAAAAGCAACAGTTGTCTGCGTAAAATTGGTAGATAAATGGAACGCATAGAGAGAGAACCGTGCCCTCACAGAATTATTGATGATGCCGGTGGTGCATTTGTTTTCGGTATGCCGCTTGCCGCTGTATATTGATTTAAGAATTAAGAGTGTTTTTTATGAGGATTGCATTATTCAATAGGTCTAATAGGAGGTTCGATTTGGCACACAGTTGGCGGCTTTCGTAATGCACCAAAAGGACAGGGAATGACACAAGCAATGTCTAGAGTTGCAGCAAGAGTTCCAGTTTTAGGAGGTCCGCATCTGTGGTAAAAGTTTTTGTCCGCACCCAACTTTACCAACTGTTCTGTATTTAGGAAGTTTCGCAGTATGGGGTACACTGTTTTCTGTCTGTGATTGCTCATTTACATATATAAGGAAGAAGGTAAGCCAAATTAGTGTATTGTCTAATGAGCGCATGTGTCTCATGTGGTGCATGCAATACCAATCACAGGAGGACCCGTGGAACGCGATTATCTCAGGGGCTGCGACGGGTGGCATCCTGGCGGCTCGAGCCGGTATGAAGGCAGCTGGCAAGAGTGCGATGGTGGGAGGTGTGATCTTGGCTGCGATCGAGGGCCTGAACGTGCTGCTCATGCGGGTGATGATGCCCATGTTCGAGAAGGATGCCAAGATAGAGGCTGGTCAGGTTACCGTGGACCGGCTGCTGCCACCTGTGGACCCCTCTCGCAGTAGACATAGTTTCAGTCGGAGTAACGGCGGCCAGAGCCAGTCGATATTCCAGGCGGCACCAGACGCCGCCACATTATATGGCGGCAACGATCTGCAGTTTGACTCGCGAACCCCCAACTGGGAGACGCAGGGTTTCGGTGCGAGCACAGAAATAAAGTCAACAGAGGCCACAGACGACCAGCCCAAGAGCAAGGGCTGGCTGTGGTAATTAACTGATTTTGCCTGTTTGATTCACGGGATTATTCGATAATTTAAATGAGCTGCTCAAGGTGTTAAGGATTGTTGTATTTGTCGTAGTAACCTCACAAAGAGCTGATTCACTTGATATGCTTTACCCGTTTCACCCTCTATTGGACGGAAGTATAATAAAGTGTTGTCGTGTGTACAGAACAAGAGAGTAATTGGCTTTAAACCGACTATACAGTATTTTGCAAAAGTGTTTCAATGTTATTCGGATACTGCTGTACAGCTGGTTTTGTAACGATGGACGGCTTCTGAAACTGCCTTCATTTTGGTTTTTAAGTATACCATGGTATAACTATACAATAACTGTTACTTATTGCTGCTTGAGTAATGTTAGGCGGACATCTACATGAAAGTGACGACGATGATGACTCGTATGAAGACGAAGTTGTTGACGACTGGTTGCCAGAGGAGGATGAGGAGCCAGAATTACCAAAACCACCTCCGAAGGAAGTAAAACCAAAGTATGACATTGTACAAAAATCAGAATACATTGTTAACAATCTGGACTTGTTTTACGCTCTATGTGAAGTTGATGACTGGGAGTTTGCTGAAAAAGATGATGCAGAACAGGAAGCGATTATGAGAACAATTGTGGTCGAGTTGTATCGCCCTGGAGAAACAGTTATTCAAGAGGGTGACGGCGGCAACGAGTTTTATATAGTTGTAGCAACTGAGAAAACGGCGAATATGGCCGAGATTGAAGTTGTCAATGGTAATCTGCTGGCTGGCACTGAAGTGTTCCTCACCAGATTACACCGTGGACAGTATTTCGGTCAAAAGTATTTCATTACGAGACGATCGGTAGTGCTTAGTCAAATAAATTTAATTTTTAGTCCTGTGGAATCGTAACTGTACTGCTATTATAGGTGAAACGCGGGGCCACTTGTCGCGTTCCGACTGATTCCCCGTGCTCGGTCTACGTTGCGAAAATCGGTGCCGAGCACTTTGACAAGAAGCAGTGGTGTGATTTCCGGAACATCCTTCTGGGCCGCACGGTGCCTCTGATCCAGGGCCTGCCACGCAAGGAGCGCATCCAGATCCTGCAAAGCCTGACGATCAAGGAGTTTAAGGACAAGGAGTACATCATCCGACAGGGGGACGTAGGTAATTATCATGCATACAAACATACTTTGGTTGCTCGCCGTCAAGCATTTCTCACAACTACTGTCTGTTGCCTTTTTGGTTTGCTCCAACAGGCGAGGAGTGCTATATTATCCAGGAGGGCGCGGTGAAGGTGGTGGAGACGCGGCCATTCCCCGGCGGAGAGGACCACTACTTGGTGACGCTGCGGGAGGGCCACCTGTTTGGCGAGATGAGTCTAGTGGCCGACGAGCCCCGCGTGGCAAACGTTATCTCCATCAAGACCACGATCTGTCTGTGTCTGACCAAGCAGGTGTTCCGCGGGGCGCTGTCGGACAAGACCTTTGACGCCTTTTTGAACGAGCAGCTCAAGAAGCGCCAGGAGATCCGCCGCAACAGAGAGAACACCACCGTGGAGGACCCGAACGTGGCGCCACAGGATCCACGGAATGGTGGGCGGCCGGGCCTGCAGAGTCAGCCGTCGATGCGGCGCGTGTCGTACCATCGCAAGGCCAGCCAGAAAATCAGCGAGGTGAAGGAGGTGGGCACTCTGAGCGTGCGCAAGCTGGAGAGCGGCACGAAGATCATCAACAAGTACCGCATCGGGCGCACGCTGGGCAAGGGCGCCTTCGGGGAGGTTTATCTGTGCGTGGACGAGGAGACGGGGGCGGAGTACGCGATGAAACAGATCAACCGCCCACAGGCGAAGTGGAACGAGGACGAGAGCAACGCCATCAAGCTGGAAATTGCGGTCATGAAGCGCATGCGGCACAACAACATCGTCGAGCTACACGAGGTCATCGACGACCAGAACGCCCGCAAGATATACCTCATCCAGGAGCTGATGGAGGGCGGCGCGCTTATGCCCGACGCAGAGACATGCACGCCCATGGACGTGACCCTGGCACGGCAGTACTTCCGGGACATTGTGCGTGGCGTGTGCTACCTGCACAGTGAGGGCATCATCCATAGGGACATCAAGCCGCAGAACATGCTGCTGTCCAAGGACGGCGTGGTTAAGATCGCGGACTTCGGTGCGGCCGCCTTCACCGAGGCGGGGCCGGAGAAGACTC
>CAYYMF010000074.1:3352-9763 GCA_964472755.1 uncultured Chitinophagales bacterium
ACCAGCGTTCATGGCGCCTGAGTTGTTTCTGACGAACCAGAGTGTGGACTTCACCAAAGTGGAGGGCATCGACGTGTTCGCGCTGGGCGCCACGCTGTACTATCTGGTGGTGGGCCGGCCGCCGTGGATGGCCAACAACCAGATCGACCTGGCCACCAAGATCAAGAACATTGAGCTCACCTTTCCCAACGACCTCACCGACCCGCATCTCAAGGTCAGGCAACGGCTCCTATCCTCATATTAGTGTGTTTCTTTTAAATGCAGTCTTGCAGTTGCCGCGCCAACCAAAGCCAACTGTTTTTCATTCAGTCGTGGTACTTACTCACTTTCTTTCTCTCTCTTTCTATCTCTCTCTCCTTCTCTGCAGCACTTGTTGCGTCAGATGCTGGCGAAGGACTACCGCATGCGCTGCGACCTGGACGCGGTGGTGGAGGACGACTGGGTGACCTTCGAGGGCTCCGAGCCGCTGTTCGAGGAGGACGACAGCTTCGGGGTCAACTTCAGCGACTTTTCGGGCGGGGGCATCACCACAGCCGACGGCAAGCCGGTGCTAAAGGCTCTCATCATCGACAGCTCAATCAGCAAGCGCAAAATGCTGCTGCAACAGCTAAACTCCATCCGCCACGTCATGTGCGCCTGCAGCCCCAATAACGACGCGGCTCTGGACATTGTGCACGCCGCCATGACCAATAGCCCCGAGGCCAATTTCGATCTGATCTTCTGTGAGCTTGTGCTGGCCCCCGCCGAGGGCTACGATACGGTGCAGCGCATCCGGGACGCGGGGTTCAAAGGGCGGATCATGGGTCTGCTGCGTAACAGCGACAACATGGACCTCTTCCTGGACCACGGTGCTCATAGCATCTTGCGGCGACCCATCGCCACCCGCGAGCTAAGTCGGCTCTTCGCCGAGGTGGACCTCATCAACAGCACTTCGGCGCGGGGCGGTTTCGTGCGCAGCATGAGCTCCAAGTTGGCGGGCATGACGATCGCCAACGGCACGAGCAACAACAAGTTCTCTCCTGAGGAGGTGGAGGCAGCTATCACCACCACGGCCGTCACGATGCGGCGCGCCGAGAGCTCTCTCTCGATGCGCTCCTCCTACGGGCAGATCGAGGACAGCGACGAAGAGGGGGAGGGCAGGAGGGGCGCAGGGGCGGCAAAGAAACCTGTGCCAACGGGTGCGAAATCTCCGCAGGTGAGGCGTTTTTGTTCTTCACACCGCTGAACCCTCATCGCGTGTGTGTTACAGTTCGACGAGGAAGATGACGAGCCCGAGCCGGCCATGGAGGACTTCCAGCGGTTCAAGAGCGTCAAAAGCAAGCGCGGCAGCTTCGACTGGAACCCCGCGGACGACGACGAGGACGACAACGGCGGAAGCCTCGTCGACAAGACTAGGTCCTGGATTTGTTTATGTAGGTAATGCTTGTCTGACACTCAATTTCTCATCAGGTTGAAATTCGCGGAGACGAAAGCCTTGTCCCGCAAGCGCGGTTTCATGGTGGTTCCCTATGGCGGAGTGGCGGCCACGAGCAGCGGCAGTGACATCGAGGGCGGCGACCGCGTGGTCTTCGACAAGCCGCTCAAAGTGTTTAGCGTGAACAAGGCTGAGGACAAACGGCGCGAGCGGCGAGAGGCTGCCATGAACAGAAGCAGACTGGCCCACCAGTATCGCGAGGCCAAGCGCACCGGCGGCGACATCCAGAGCCCTAAGTCCATGCTGAACCTCCTGCGCAAACAGACCAGCAAGAAAAACATGGAGAGACAGTCCTCGAGATCGTTCCGGGAAGAACACAGAAACAGCCCTGGTCCCGGCTCCCCCCACTCCAGCCCTGGCGGCAGCGGGTCAGCCAGCCAACATGCGGAGCGGATGGCCGTTCTGCGCTCTATGCATATGAATGCTCACGCGGCGAACAACGCAGCAGTTTCCAGCGCAGACAAGAATGGCAGTGGTATTATCAAGGCCGCTACCGCAGACCCAACACAGACTGCGCAGCAACCGCTCCCTCCCAGTCTCAGCAAGAGCAGCGGGTCCCCCAACAATGTGAGCCTGCGCAATATCGACAGCTTCATCGGGAACACAGTACCTGACGCCAGCGTGGATGGCGACGACGATGACGACGACGGGCTTGGCCGTAGCGATGACGATGACGATGACGTTATTCTGGACGAGAGCGATGACTCTGCCGGGGACGACAGTGTCATGGATAGCGACGTGGACGACGACGATGATGATGATGACGATGATGATTTGGGCGATTTCGGCGTGGACGGGAGCGATATTATCCAGATCGACGGGACGGACGCGATGGATGACCTGTTCGCCGACCTGGTTACCAAGAAGCCCATAGACGAGACGGTTGACATCCAGCAGTGGAACCACACCATGGTCGGGGCAGTACTCTTCGGTAAGCCGCTAATCTCCGGCCCCGGCGGGTGGGATCGCGTTTTGGGCGTGCGCTGCGGGCAGCATGAGAGCATCGTGGGCCGGTCATACATGGAGGACCGCAGCTACGCGTGCTGCACCGAACCCAGAGAGGGTCAGCGGTGCCCACTGGCAATGTTCAGCGTGTTCGACGGCCACAACGGTGACTACGTGGCCGTGGGGCTGCAGAGCAGGTACGCAGCGACCTTCCGCGAGTTCCTGGCCCAGCAGGAGACGCGGTCGGACTTTGCGGCGCACTACGAGGCCCGGGTGGCCCAGGCGTTTGACGACACGTGCGCGGCGCTGGACTTGGACATTCTGGAGCGTGACTTCGTGCGCCAGCAGAAGAACCTTAAGAGCGGTATCCAGGACATACAGAGCTTCGCGGGGTCCGTCGGGGTGACCGTGGCCATCATGCCGGTGCTGCGGTGCGACAGAGGCGGATCGTTAGGCGGTGGCGGCGGTGCACAGGATATCCAGGTGTTTGTGTCGCACGTGGGCGACTGCCGGGCCGTGTTGAGCAGCGACGGCATCGCCATACAGCTCACTGAGGACCACAAGGCGGGCAACAAGTCCGAAAGGGCGCGCATCGAAGCCGCAGGCGGTTGGGTCGCCAACGGACGGGTGAACGGATCGCTGGGTGTGTCTCGATCTTTCGGAGACATCCAGTTCAAAAACTTCGACGGCACCGCCAAGAGCGCGTACGGAGAGGACGGCGTGAGCGGTATCTGGGGACGCAACCAGCAGGTGGTGAGCAAGCCCGAGTTCAAGCACTTTGTGGTGGAGAGCACCTTCGAGTTCCTGATCCTGGCCAGCGACGGGCTTTGGGACGTGTTCTCGTGCCAGGAGGCCGTTAACTTTGTGCGCAAGCAGCTGAGCACCTCGCGGGACCTCAACCGGGCCGCGAGCGAGCTCATCGCCAAGGCTACCAGTCGCGGCACACAGGACAACACGAGCGTGATTATCGTGGCCTTCCACCAGTTTGAATAGCAGCGAGTCCGGCTCGGGCTGTTGCTGTGTGTGTCTGTTATTCATGTGTGTTGTGTGTCGAGGCTACTAGGCAGAGAAAAGCAAGCAGCGTTTGTTTTATTATTCGCATTCACAAGGGAAGAGAATGAACAACCGAGCCAAAAGGTGTTTTGGAAACAACTAACGAAATAAAAAGAAAACTACACTACCATCGAAATAGACTGAGTCAGTCATTAATATTCAACATTCGTCGCCCTACATGCTATACGGAGGCGCCTTTATTGCTCTGATTCAAGAGTTCACGAATCAGTGCAGTCAGCGCCATCACTGCAGCGGATGCCGATAAGGACGCAGAAGCTGCCGCTGTTGCCGCCTCAGCCGCTGCAGTCGATGCAGTCGCCGCCTTTTCCGCTGCTTGTGATGCGGCGAGAGAGGCCTGTGCCGCGGCGGACAACACTTCCGCGAGACGCGCCCAGTGGTCTGTGGAGGACCCTATGCCGTGTGCGTATAAGCTAGGCAAGTCACTTGATGACACTGCCGCGGTAGCAACGTTATGAACTATGGGAGCATCTGTTGGGTTGTTGATGCTGCTGCTGCCATCATTACTGACTGCCATCGACGATATTCCATCTGCATCATCATCTTCAATGCGCTTGAATGGCTGTTAAAATTAGCACAAATACATAGTCAATGGAGCGATGCCAACAGCCGACTGTCGCTGCTCTCACCTTGTTGGCTGCTAGTAGCACAGTGTTTGTGGCGGACGCGCTATCCTTTCCAGGCGAAGAAGCAACAGACAAAAGGTCACTCGCAGCTGCTGATGTCACAATTGGTGAACCGTGTTCAGTTTTCACTTTTGCATTGTTATGTTCATCCGGAGACTCAGTGTGAAGCTCGTTTGGTCGTTTTCTGACCGTATAATCAGTCGATTTCTCTGCTACGTACTCCCTAAGTATGTTCTTAGGCTCAGATGTATTTGGAACAGGTTTCATATAAACATCACTGTTACCAGTCATACTTGTAGTGATCGGATTGAGCTCCAATGAATGCTCAATAACCTCAGAAGTCAGAGACGAATTGATGAATGCAATGGCTTTGGTCAAGTTCTCCACAGTGACACTTCTCTCTAAATCTAGTTGCAGCCACCACCGCATAAACACCCCTCCACTCCACCCAATCATTGCATAGGGTGGACCTTTGCTATCATTGACAGACGTTTTGGGCATACTTAAGCTTGCCATTTCAGTGTGATCAACTAAATAGTTCCTATTATCAATCAAAAAGAACAACGCTGGTGCACTCTTAATCGCCGTTTTGCAGTCACTAATATATTTAACAGTAAGTTGAAACTGGGCTGGATCTTCATCATTTTCAACTCGAAAAAATACAATGGATTTGTTAATTTCAAAACAACAGAAGCCATCAGCAAGTATTGTGTGACAAACCGCTGAGTTTTGCTGCATTGAAGCGACAACCTCTGCCTCCACATACTTCAACCATGGCAGTGAGTTCAAAAATGCGCTTTTGTCCATGGAGTTCGTCTCACTGGAAAGTAGTTAAATGAAAAAAAAAACAAGAAATAAATAAAGCGAATAACAGAAAACTTCTTAAATTAATAATACTAAAACTTTTTTAAATTCAAAAAAGCAGCTCTATGATACAAAACAAAAATAAATTTCGACTCTCGACTCACGACTCACGACTCACGACTCCACATCGTTCATAGTTCACTCTTGGTGTCCTTAGAATTTATATAATTGTGAGAGAAAGACACGATAACGCTTATATATATTACAGTATCACAATGTCACAAAATGATTGTGTTCTTTTCCTTCACTTCGATGTCAACAAAACCATCATTATGAGCGATGTGGCATCTGGAAAAGACTTGATCGGCACTATCAATTCGTTATTAAGTGAGTGTACATGGGGTTCCTTTCCTCTAGAGAAAAATACTGAAGATAGAACACCACATGACTGGTCAATTTGCCATAATGAACCAGTGCTTTCCCCACCGGTGGCCAATGCTGTGACATATGGTACGTATTTGGAAGACTATACTGGCACGCCCAAGAAGGAGAGAGTTCGAATAAAGAATGGCTACACTGAGTCCGGCTGTATAGGCGAGAGGTTTCGCCCTTACTTTGATATTTTACAAGAAACTCTGCGAATAGACAAAGCGCAGTCGCCAGTCCCGGTGCCACTTGGCCCAGATACACGGGATGTAGATGAACCGTTTCATTCCGGTTACTATCATATTTTGCCCTCGTTCTTTAAGATGATCGAGTATTTGGTATCTGAAAGCACTGAATTCCGTATCCTGTTCCGCACTTTCGGAACCGACATTGCGAATGTCGCACGGGAGTTCAACCTCTTCTGTGAGGGTCGACATCCATATCATCGGAGCAGTCTGCCGCACAAGCTGGACGGCAGCGATCCTCTGTACAGGAGGGATTTGCGGCTGCATCTGCCCCAGGCGAGCGGCTGTCTGCGGCGAACCGGCGACGGCAGCACTGACGTCCACCTGGCTTACGTCGACCGGGATAAGGTGACCGTGGTCCGTCAGTGACTCAAGCTGCGACCTTGACCGCTCACTGTTGCGTCATCCTCGTGCCACTACAGGCTGTACGGGTGGCGTCCGGCCACAGTCAGGTGGACAGTGTCTTGCTGCAGTCGTGGTTCGGACTGTACGATGAATCAGTGCCTTCCTCGTCCTCGTCCTCTTCAAGTACCACTATGACTGCTGCTACCACTCTTTCCGATGCCGCGCCGTTTTATGTGGGTGCAATTCAGGATGATTTCCGCCACTGGCACGAGGCACGGGGTGAGGCCGACGACGCGGGGAAACTCTTTATGGTCAACCACCGCCGCCACTCGAACACAGTTTCACCGCCAGCAGCAGCAGCTGCTGCGAATGGACGCAACCGAAGATTAGTCGAGGTTAGCACTGAGACGTAACCAGTGGTGTACCAATGTGGTGCTTTAACAACCTCGTGTGTATCTGCGTCGTTATCAACACC
>CAYYMF010000075.1:0-3970 GCA_964472755.1 uncultured Chitinophagales bacterium
GCAGGTCGACAGCCCTATAAGTAGCATCAGCGGCATCAGCAGCACGAGCAGCATCTCTTTGCGGTCGGAGACGGTGTCGGCTTTCTCCTCGCCCGCCTTCGACTCCCCATCGACTGGGCGCCGCGGCAGCCACGGCACCGCGCACAGCTCCAGCAGCACTTCTATTCGGTCCGCGCTGAAGAAGGCGGTGGACGGGGACAGCCCTGCGTCGTCTTCGGGCCGGAAGAAGTTCGGCGTGTCCTTCATGATCGTCCACCCGACACTGGCTTCTGACTACGCCACTCACGTGAACGCCTCTTTCTACAAGGACTACCACCATCCGCGGCTCTCGACTGGCGAAAAAGAGGAGGAGGACGGCGAGGACGGGACCAGTTTTGAGGACGTGCCCGACTACCAAATGAATTACGACTGCACCGTTCCGCGCAGCACCAGCACGCGGAGTGGGAGCGGCACCGATGACGATGTGGATGTCCGCTCGTCAGCCGTAGTCTACAGAAAGCTGCTGGGGAGTGGTACTAAGGGGCCCTTTCCCCCGCACAGCATAGCAATTCCCGTGAAAAGTGTCGACGAACAGAGTCACGCCTCAGAAGTGTATGTGCAACGAGGAACGAATGGCACTGAGCATTTGCCAGACCCTCCACCCTTCTCGCCTACGTATGGATCAATTTCGCCCAGGGCGCGTCAGAGCTCGTCGCGCGCCCACAGTCTCAACGGTTTCGGTGAGACGGATCAGATGCCGCCTGTCCCGTCGTTGCGACGCGGCACCAGCGCTGAGGATGGGATGAATGGCAGTCGGTCGAGCCTGATTCCTCTCATGCAGCGGGTGTCGCAGTGCGCCAGCACTCGGGATCTCTGCTCAGTGTTCGGCATTTCGACGGTGGAGGTGTTCGACGGAGCGCTGTTGCGCAAGAAGTTCAGCGGCGACCTGCGCATGAAGCCATCCTTCGTGTGGATTGTGCCCGCCAGTAAGTCCATCCACTGGGCCAAGGCCGCGGCCCAGAAGAACAGCGCGAATCACAAGCACATTTTGCTGGACAGACAGCAGACTGTGACCTGTGCGGTATCCAGCGACTCTGCGGCCCCTACTCAGAGGCCAGCTGTCTTCGTCTCTGCTGAGGACGCGGGGGCTTTGCGGTCCTATAGGCAGGTGGCGGTGGGGTCTCTGGTGGGCACGATCCGGGGGGCAGAGTTGGAGGACCTGACTATCACCGTCACTACCGAGGCCAACCATCGGCTGAAGATCAAGGTCCGCACTTTGCTCCTTCTGAACTCTTTTGTCTTGTTCATAGTTATCGCTTAGGGTTGGTGTTGTTGTTGTTGTCGTCCACAGATTGATCCACAAGGCGGCGGTGCGGCAGCCACTCTACGCGCCAAGGAGTGGTTTCGGGTTATTAAGTTGCTCACACAAGACACCGCGACCTAGCGTGTTGTCCGCTAGCGGCGCCAATCGCCGGTGACTTTTGTATTTTTGTTTCTCTTTAGGTAGTGCCAATTCGATGTCTGTAGGTAGCCGTCGGCAGGGCTTTGTTGCGGTGTTGCGGCGGCGACTGGATGTTTTTATTAAGATGTTTCACATAAAGTGGTGATTGCTGTTGTGTTGTGTGTAGCGCTGTGCAATAGAGGTTCAAGTTGTATTGTAAGCGAGACGTTTCATCCACTAAAGTCCACCCCTTGAATTCAGCAGTGAAACACTTCTTTTTGCCGCACTTACATCAATACACATGCAATCGAAACCAAAATAAATATTTGAAACCCACCCAACGGATAAGCGCCACTTTCTTACAGAGATTGCTGCTGCTGTTGCCAACGACATCTTAGAATGCGGCGGCCTGCGAGTATTCTGTGAAGGATCGAATCACCTTGACCCAGTCAGTGGCCCGCTTGGCGCTGGGCGGGTTCCCGTCGGCGGCTAGTTTCATCTCCAGAAATTCCCCCGACTCTACGGTGATGAGGATGTTCGCGCCGCTGACCTCCACGCTGCGCAGGATACCCTTCATCTCGCCCGTGGGCGCGTGGCTGCCCTCCATCTCAGCGCGGGTGCTGCCGTAGCTGTTGAGGCGGTCCAGCAGGATGTGCTTCTGGTTCTCGGGGCGGTTTTTATCCGACGCGTTTTTGCCCCAGTGGATGGACTTGGTCATGGGGTCAACCCACAGGAACGAGTCCTTGAACATAAAGTCCTTACTAAACTTCTTCTTCATCGTCTCTGCGCGATTAAGCAATAGAACGAGATCCCGCCGTAAGCTCAGAAAAAAGAGAGGAAAATGGAACTTACCTCCTTCGAACACGCTGGTGGTGGTGATGCCGTATATGTCGCACAGGTCTTGCGTGGTCTTGGCCGCCGCTACCCGAGCCTTCATGCTGCTGTCAGCCGCCGCGGCCCTGTTCTTGGCGCCGTCGCTTGCCAGTAGCATGCTCTGCTTGCGCTCCATCGCCCTCTGCGGGGCGGCCGAGACTTCCTTCCGGTCCTCTGAGATGGGCAGGAGACTGTTCATGCCGTATATCGAGCGGTTGCGGTTCGATGCGCTGTTGTCCACGCCCTCCCGCGAGTACATTGATGGAGACCGCAGCATGCTGCCACTCGAGCCCAGACCGCGCTTCACTGGTTCCTCTTCCGTTCCATGGCTGCTGCTACTGCCGACTGTAGGCGTGAAGCTGAAGAGGTCGTCCAGCACGCTGTCGCCGGAAGCCACAATGGCCGGCCCGCGCCTGCTGGCCCCGGCGCCAGTGGGTGACGCGGACCGCTTCTCACCACCAGGCGCGGGGAACGCACCCGATCTGCTGCTGCTGAACAAAGACACGTTGCCGGTCTGGCTGTTCATGGCGGCCACCGATGGCGACCGCTGGAGAGATGGCTTTTTGCCCCCACCCGCTCCGCCCATGCTCGCCAAGGAGGCGTTGCGCTGGAGGAACCGCGGCGACGACGGTCCCGGTGAAATAGGCGAGTTGCTTGGTTCAGTGGCAATGTTGGAGCTGCCAGTGTTGCTCATGCTACTCTCGCCGTTAGAGTTGCCACCGGCCAAACTCGCAGCGGCGGCAGCAGCCTTCCTATCTCGCTCGCGCTGCAGCACGTCGTCCACATCGGCCCGGAACGAAATCTTCTTCTGCAGACCGCCGCTCATTGCTGACCGTGTGGGACTCGTGCTGCGTTTGTCCGCTGCAACAGCGACGGAGGAGGAAGTAGAGGAGTTGCTGTTCCGCAGGATGGACTGGGGCGACGAGGACCGCGACCCGGACGACGGAACGCTGCTCACTGCCGTGTCCGAAATAGGGACAGGGGTGGGCAATTGAGGGGAGTCGGCAGGTAGCCGCAGTGTGGCGGCAGCTGACGGTGAAACTGCGCGAGGTTTGTCCAGCACTCTGCTCTGCAACTTTTCCAGTGCGCTCTGCTGAGTGGCGCCAGTTGAGGGCATTGTGGCGGAAGCGGCGGTCGTGGTGACCAGGTTGCCCGAGTATTTCCTCTGGAGAGGGCCGGGCTCCACCCGCTTCTGAGCCTCACTGGGCGCCGACTGATCAGTGTTCGCATCGGCAAAGGGCTGTGCTGACGCCAAAGAGCTCATGTTCTGCTGCTCCAGCTGCTTTTGTTGCATTGTAAGCTGTCGCTGTTCCTCCTCTTGTAATGCCAGCAATTGCTGTCGCTGTTCTTCTTCTTTTCGTTGCTGCTGGAGCTCCTCCTGAGCAGCACCCTGTTGCTGGGCTGGTTGTTGTTCGGTCGTCGTGTCCACCCCTGTCGCCTCTACCTCCTGCCGTACAACCTCATGCAGTTGTTGCTGCTGTTGAACCTCCTGCTGCTGCGTGGTAGACAATATGCTGGTAGCCACAACTGTCGTCGTCGTCGTCGTCGTCGTTGCGGATGACGTGCTCATTGCAGCCACAGCAGAGACTACGGAGGAGGAGGAGGAGGAGGAGGAGGAGGCGGCGGAGGCACTGGAGACATCCATCGACGCACCGCGCTGCTCCTCTTCCGGTTGGC
>CAYYMF010000075.1:4070-9746 GCA_964472755.1 uncultured Chitinophagales bacterium
CACTGAGCACGATCGAGATGGCGACATCAGCCATGGCTCTGTTCTCTCCCGCTGGGGTCGCACTCGCCACAGCGACAGGAAGTGACTCCACCGTCTGCATTTCCTCTTTCCCTGCCTTCTCCGCGGCCGCCTCAGCGACTTTCGGCCTTTCCTCGCTTTGGCCTTTCGTTGCTGCGGTCAAATGAGGCGGCTCTGTTACAACAGTTTCTTTTGTTTCCGCAGCATCAGCAGCACTGGGTGGTTGGGGCGGTAGCCACAGTGGCTCCGCACTGGGGCTGGTCGCTTCACTGCCCGGCGCAGGCGAGTACTCGCTCTCCTCGGTGGCAACGAAGGACGTGTCGATCTGCGACGGCCCTGCAGAGGCCTCTAACTCGCTGATCTGCGCCCGGAACGCCGCCTCTGCTTGCAGTAGAGCCGTCACGCGCTCACTTTCTTCGATTGCCTTTCGCGCCGCCGCTTCCTCCCTCTCCGCCGTCAATCTGGCCACCGTGTCCTGTCGCTCTCTCTCTTCCGCAGCAGCCAGCACTTGCGTCGGGGAGCGGTATGGTACCGGCGGCATCCACCCCATGGCGGCGTGCGCTGCGTCCACACTATGGTCCCACTCGCAAAGGAACGCCTCCAGCGCCACCGGCACCGGCCGCAGCACTCCTCCGGCGGGCCCGCGCACCCATCCGTGCGACAGCAGGCCACCGCGGCCGGCGAAGAAAGCTCTGCTGCTCTCGAGCAGCTCAGCCGAAAAGGCCTCGGTCTGCCGATACAGAGCGAAGACGTACCGGTGCAGACCTGAGCCATGGGGTGGAGCGGCTCCGAGATAGGACAGCACCTCCGTGCCGCCGACGAGCTGGCCCTGTGGCCCGACTGTGGCGTCCGCCAGCACCCAATGCACGAATTCCCGCAGGGAGGGGTTCACGCGAGACGGGGCGTCGGGGTCGCACATCACCAGGGTGAACAGCCCACTGTCCGCAGGGACCCTGGCTGCATCACTAGTTCCACACCCAGCACTGTTCTTCGACAGCCGGGCCGAAATGTCCAGCGACACTTTCGGTCGAACGGCAACCGCGGTGGGTGTGAGAATGTTACCATCGTGCACCACCGCGGGCGAGAACTCGCCCTGATAAGACACCCGCAGCACTACAGTGGAGCGCTCGCCAGACTCGGCGCGCAAGTCCACATATGCCGGCGGCAACACATCATGCAGAGCCAAGTCCGCGAACAGGTCCAATTGGGCCTGCTCCACCTTGCGATGCGCGTTCAAAGCCAGCATCTGACTGTCCTGCTTGGCACTGCGATAGGCGGCAGGTGGCATGACGCCCGCACGCTCGTGCAATAGGTCGCAGTAGTCCTCCCAGCCCGAGTAAAAGCCGTTGATGGCCGCGGGCTCGTCGAACTCCAGCAGTTGGGTCCACTGGCGGAATGCAAACGAATCTCGTTTCAGAAAAATCTCCACAGTTTCGCTCAGCTGCACCGCCGAGAAGGCGTTCCGGTGGCGGAACAGAAGAAAAAAGTAACGGTGCAGACCGGAATTGTATGCGGGCGCGGGTGGCACGTAGGGGGCAATCTCGTCTCCGGAGCTGATGTCATTGCCTGTGATGTTGATCACTCCCCAGTGAAGGTACAGGCTCGCAGCAGTGTCGTCTGCGGTGGATGGCGTCGAGTCCACCGCGTCGAAATCAATCATGATAAGACTGAACCTGTCGCTACTGCTACTGTCGGACGGCAGGCGGTATAAGACTTTCGGTGGCGACTCGACCAATGAAGGTTTTAGAATATTGCCGTTCTCCACAGACAGGCTGGAAGAAGGATACACTAGGTTAAGCTCAGTGGACGGATAGAATGAATTTGGCCATAGTTCCGGCTGGTTGATCAACTTGAATCCATCATGAATAGCATCAGATACGGCCTCAATCCAATCTCTTTTTTCTTTTTCAGAAACTGCGGATACGTACAAAATGTCTTCCAGTGAAACAGTATTTTTACTGCAAAGATAGAAGAGAAACTTATGACCATCAGACTCGCCAGGAACATCATATATTTGAGTATCAGCATCGATAATAAACTCTCCGTTCAGTTTCGACATTTGCTCATCAGCATAATACTTTAACTTCTTCTTCTCCAAAAGGAAATATCTGAGTTTCCAGTTTTTAAAAACATGGCCCTGTTTAAACAGTTTTCCACGGTGTCCATTCAAAAAGCGATGCAAGTTGTTTTGTAGTTCAGTCATCTTTAAAAGTCAACTTCTCTTTGTAATCGGTTTAACAACTCCTGAAATTTTGATATTGACACTGTGCCTTGATTCGTTGAAATAATAATCGGATATGTACCATATTCATAATGGTAATTTATATGTACCATGGCATTGAGGAACCTGCCCGTTGTGAGCAGCGATATTTTCATGATCCGTCGTAGTGTTTTAGGAGGTTTTCTCTTCACGGACTGAAGGGTCAGTTCGTGTGTAAGAGTTTTTCCCTGCTAAGATTAATGCTGTGTTTGTTTGCATATGAAGATCATCGTTGCGAGAGACACCAATAGTTGTCTCGGTATCAGTGAAATTTGATAAGCGCCTAATAATAATAATAATGGCCTACTGTACTGCTTCCAGGCAGGCATTAATTGATTCGGGATTCGGGATTATTTTTAAAAAAAATGCAACCATAACACAACAGTTACGGTTAATTAATTGCTCTTTAGTATATTGGTAATAAATCTGGAAAAGTGGAGTACCTTGATTGCATGCGTTATATTTCATCATTGGCTCAAATGTTGGAAGAAACGTCACGTTTAGATGACGGGCCACTTGGGAAATGTTTGCAAATTATGCTGTATAAAACCTTGGCAGATAAATTATGGCGTCCATTTAAAGTCATCTGCTTTAATCCTGTAGCTGTTCTATGTGTGATGCTCGTCGTCTATCTTTTATTTTGCGTAATTTTCATTCCTCTCATGATTTTAAGCTATGCAATAACAACTGTCGGGTCACTGTTAGTGTTATTGTTCGTCATAAATTATGCTGTTCAATTGGTGGCACGAGCTATAGCCTTCCCCGGCAGTAACGTTTCTGTCCAAAAACAATTATGCTCTGATTTCATCAAGCGAATTATATCGTATGTGGAAAATGTCGCCACTATGACACTAGATTTCTCCACCACGCTATTGTTGATCGAAAGCGGAAGAATCCCAGTAGTAGAGCTGCAAAGTGCTAATCAACGTATGTCGGAGATCCACCGAATGGCCTCTAGTCTGCCGCGACTGCACGACTCCCTGCGCAGAGCGGTAACCGAGCTTGCCAAAAACAGAGCCACCACACCTGCAGAGAACGTGTTGCTGAACCAGTTATGCCTAGCATTGGAAGGTTACAACACCACCCTTCCCGCACTAGCGGCGGTGCCGAAAACTGTGTTCCGTCCCGGTGGCACCCACAGCAGTAGCGATCAAAGTGGCCACGGGAAGACTGGGTTGGTCGCTGCAGGCCAGTGCATACGTGCCTGCGAAGCTCTGAAAGTCGCCATCATCGCCGTCGCGCCACCAGCCGAAGACGGTCCGAATGACGAAGACGGCGCCGCGAGCGTGGTGGCCAAGCTGAAGGGCCTGCTGTGCAGTTTCCGCGAGGGGCTCTCCTGCAGCGAGAAACTCACCTTCCCCTACATGCGCGACCAGTTGCGCCTGCGCTTCGGGGCACAGCGCCTTGCCATCCGAGGCAGCAGCGGCAACCGCATTGACGCAGTACTGATTCTGGCCTCGCATTGCCTGAGAGCCGCGGGCAGTAACGCTACTGACTCCGGTAACGTTGCGACAGATGCGCCAAGTGCGAAAGGCATCGTCCTGTTTTGCAGTCCGAACGCGGGGTTCTTCGAATGTGTGTCGCAGTCCGAGTTAAATCAGTCTTGGTTGGGCTACTACTGCGCATTGGGTTACGACGTGGTATACTTTAACTATGCGGGGTATGCCGACAGCACTGGGGCGCCCTCCCCCGCAGGCGTAAAGCGTGACGCCCTGCTTGTCGCGCAGTACCTACGGAGAGAGCGCAACCCCTCGGCACTCATCGTGCACGGCGAGAGCATCGGCGGTATGGCGGCTTGCTACGTGGCCAGCCGTTGCCCCGTGGAGGGCCTGGTATGCGACCGGACATTCGCGTCGCTGGACTCAGTGGCTTCCCGCCTGCTGCACGGAGCGTGGGCGGGCTATGGGCTTAAGTACCTGGGACTGTGGTCGACACACGTGGTAGGGGACTACCTGTCTGCGGCGTGCCCGAAGGTGGTACTGCAGGACCCTGACGACGAGATCATCGCGCACGTTGCGTCCCTCAAGAGCGGGCTAGCCACCCACGTCGTGCTCGGCGACAGCACGTGGTACGCCCACTCTCTGCCGCCGGAATACGTCCTGGCCAGCCACCTCAACTCAGAAGTTTTGCCACACTCAGAAGACGCCACAGACATGCTGCGGGACCTGGAGGACCTGTCCCGGCCACTGCAGGAGCGGGCAGTGGCGCACCTGTTTGCGTGTATCTTGGACACGGCGAGGCGGTCCACCAGTTTGCAAGCGAGAAGACAGGGAGCCGGCAGGAGTAGGCGGTCTGACATGTGCGACTCTGTAGAAGGAAAAAGAGGCCATCCGGCGGGGACGGATGACGAAGACCAGGACGGGTCCAACAGGGGTCGACTTGCAGCAGCACTGCAGAGCACTGTCCAGACCATAGGGAAGATAAATGCCCAAGGCTCGATCGTCGCGTCCAGCAGTAGCCACGACGGAATCGATGACGAAGACAGCAGGCTCCCGGCCTTGTCTGGCGAATCAGTGGGGCGTGATCGTCCGCAGGAGACAGAGGCGCAGACAGAGACGCAATTTCCGGACTTCTCTTCACAGCGACAGTTCCTGGACTACCTGTGCAGCCTGAACGTGGTCAGCAGCACATCGACACTAACTCCGCACACCAAACTGTGGGTGGCCGTGGCGCGTATTGACGGCGGCAGTGGACAACTCCTGGGCCAAGCAGTGCGCGGTGGATACGACGGCTTCCGCGCCTGGTTGTGTTCGCTGCTTGTTTGGGGCGCGGCTGGCCGCGCGTTTCGGGACAAATCGCTGCCGTCTGGTCGCAGCAGCGTGCAGGCTGCGGCGAGGGAGGTTTCTGTTCTGGTAGACGAGCAGTGTCGGGACGAGCTGCTGCTGAGCCCCCCGGCGGTTTTCATCCGCGACGCTCTGGCCTCGCTGGCCAAGCGAGTGGAGTCGCCCGTGCAGATACAGCTGGCGACAGCCGCTAACAGTACGACTGGTGGTGGTCGGGGTGCACTATCTTGCGGCGCACCCACGCTGTGCAGCTTAGAGGCGAATATAGCCCCGTGTCAGGCGCACTGCGAGCACATGCCGTGCACAGCCCTGCCCACCCAGGGCCGGAGCTACTCTCATGCCAACGCTTCAGAGTGCGATGTGGACAGTGCGGAGGGCCGGCACAAACAGCGACTGCGCAGCTTCGGCCAGGTGATCCCTCTGCATTGCGGGCACAACGGGTGGCTCACACACGACGAACTGGGTGCTCTCACGGAATTCTTCACGGCAAATAAACTGTCATAACTGTTTCAATAGCATTGTAAATATCCAGCACTTCTGGCGTGTATTTGAAATTCTTAGGATGACTGACATAAAACTGTTGCAACTACACCCCTAACATTGCTGTATACCTAT
>CAYYMF010000076.1:0-9634 GCA_964472755.1 uncultured Chitinophagales bacterium
ATCTGCACTAAATTTGTAGTTAGATATCAAAAGATTTGAAGTATGAAAAAAGTAAGTGTTTATGTATTTATTTCTTTATTATCTGCATTTTTAGCAGTAATGATTTATGGTAAACTGGGCAATCATTCCACCATCATAAAAGAGGAAAGTTCGGGAAATGCCAATTTTAAATTTGCAAGTTTAACGGATGGGGCTTCGCAAGATGCTTTTATTCAGGCGGCAAAAGTAAGTACGCCAGCTGTAGTCCATATCAATACCGAAGTAAAAGTAAAACAAAGAAAAAACATGCAAATGGATCCATTTTGGCAATTTTTTGGTATACCTTATGACCAAGGACAAATGCCCGGCCAAATGCAACAAGGAGCAGGCTCTGGTGTTATTATTTCTAACGATGGCTATATTGTAACAAACAATCACGTGATTGAAGGTGCGGATAAAATTACAGTCAATTTGAATGATAATAGAAACTATACGGCAAAAGTAATTGGTTCTGACCCATCAACGGATTTGGCAGTTATCAAGATTGATGCTAAAGATTTATCCTTCTTAACTTTTGGAAACTCAGATGAATTAGAAATTGGACAATGGGTCTTGGCTGTTGGGAATCCTTTTAATTTGTCTTCAACAGTTACTGCTGGAATTGTAAGTGCAAAGGCTAGAAATATAAATATATTAAGAGAGAAAGCTGGAAATTTGGCGGTAGAATCTTTTATCCAAACAGATGCAGCTGTAAATCCTGGAAATAGTGGTGGTGCATTAGTGGATTTGAGTGGAAACTTAATTGGCATTAATGCGGCAATTGCTACACCAACAGGAAGTTATGCTGGTTATTCCTTTGCAATACCTTCAAACTTAGCCAAAAAAGTAGTTAGAGATATTATAGATTTTGGAGTGGTACAACGTGGTTTTTTAGGTGTAAATATTCGTGAAGTAGATGAAGAATTAGCTAAAGACTTAAAATTAGATAAAATTCAAGGTGCTTATATTACAGATGTTGTTAAAGGTGGAGCAGCTGAAGAGGCTGGATTAAAAAATGGAGATGTTATTACAAAAGTGGGTGGTGCTGAAATTAAAAACATTGCCGATTTAACAGAGCATGTTGCAAGATACAGACCTGGAGATGCCGTAAAATTTGAGTACATTAGAAAGGGTGCTTTGCAACAAAAAGAAATTGTATTGAAATCAAAAGATAATTCCACTAAATTATTGAGCAAAACAGATGTTGTAACAGGCAACATTAGTGCCGATTTAGGTATAGAATATTCAGAAGTTTCTACACTTCAAGCTAAAAAAATGGGTTTAAATGGTGGGGTAAGAATCGACAAAATCAATGATGGAATTATCAAACAAAATACTAATATTCAACCTGGTTTTATTGTTTTTTCTATAAATAATCAAACCGTACGGACTAAAGATGATTTTGATGCATTGATAAAAGAAAATAAAGGTGGCGGTGTTTTGTTACAAGGGAAATATGAAGGAGGAAGTGGTGTTCAGTATTATGCTTTTGGATATTAAAAGCATAATCAATAATTATTATTAAGTCGTTAGATTTTTTGCAATAGACAAAAAAATATGTTAGAGGATTTTTTATAATTTGATTACTAAATAAATTTATTTTCAAGTTTGCCGTTATTCATATAACATAGCTTAACACAAAAAATTAATTTTTGGCATTATATTTATTTTTTCAACAATACTTGAATATACTAATGCTGAAACAACTTATCTTCCTGTTATTATTATACAATATTTGTTTGGCTCAAACAACCAATTATGCAGTAGAAGAAAATTGGGCAGCTCTACCATTTAAAGAAAATTTGTCATATTGGACACCAAAAAAATCAACATTAAAAAACAACCAGACTAATGTACAGATTGATGTGTTTTTTATTCACCCAACAACAGACATTTATGGTTTAAAAGTTTCAGGAAATACAAAAATCGATAATCAAAGAGTCAATAAAAAGACAGATGAGTTGAGTATAAAATATCAAGCGAGCGTTTTTAATGAAACCTGTAAAGTGTATGCACCTAGATATCGACAAGCTGTGTTACATAATTTTTTTTCTAGAAATAGTAACAAATCAAAAGCTGCTTTTGATTTAGCGTATAGTGATATTAAAGCTGCTTTTGAATATTATTTGGCAAATTATAATCACGGCAGACCAATTATTATTGCGGGACATTCACAAGGTACAATGCATGCCGCCCGCTTGTTAAAAGAGTATTTTGATAATAAACCTTTACAAAAGCAATTAGTAGTTGCTTATCTTATTGGATACCCTATTTATGCGAATGAATTTCAGTCGCTCAAAGTGAATGGCGATGCAGATAGCATTGGCGGGTTTGTGTCCTACAACACATTTTTGATGGGAGCAGATAATTTTTTTACTGAAAAATATAAAAATGCGGTTGTTGTTAATCCATTGAATTGGAAAACAGACAAGCAATTTGTAGATGCATCAAAGCATTTAGGAGGTATCAAAACAAATAAAGAACAAATATTTCCAAACTTATTTGGTGCGAAATGTGGCAATGGAATTTTAGAAATTCAGAAACCAAATGTTTCAGGATATGTTCCTTTAGTTAAAAATAATTATCATTTATACGATTATGCCTTATTTTATATGAATTTAAGAGAAAACATCGCACATCGTGCTAATTTATATATAAATTTGAAAAAACTATAATTTATTCATTAAATCACTTTTATGAAAAAAACACTATTTATTACAGCTATGCTGTTTTCATTCCTTACTTATGCTCAAAATATGAACTATAAAAACGATTGGGATAAACTAACTAAATTAAAAAGCGAAGGCAAAACTAAAGATGCATTGGATTTAGTGTCTAAAATCTTGGAACAAGCTAGAAAAGACCAAAATGTTGCACAACAAATTAAGTCCAATTTATTTGTTTATAAATACAAAATGATTCTGGAAGAAGATTCTGAATGGAAAATTATTCAAGATATAGATAATGAAATTCAGAAAGCTGATGTTGCAGAAAAGGCTTTGTTGCATAGTATTTCAGCAGAATTATTGAATCAATATTATAGTGGAAATTCTTGGAAGTTTGCAGACCGAACAAAAACGGAACAAAATCAATCTGAGGATTTTAGAAATTGGGACTTGCAAACCTTATATGAAAAAATAGCCTATCATTATTTGGCTTCTTTAGAAAATAAAAATGCCTTACAAAGTATTCAATTAGAAGATATAAAAGATATCATCATTACAGCGGATAAATCCAAAATATTCCGACCAACTTTGTATGATTTAGTAGCACATCGAGCAATAGATTTCTTTAGCAATGATTTTGCAGATTTAACACAGCCACAAAATGCATTTATTATTAATAATTCTGATTATTTTAATGACGCAACTAGTTTTGTAAAACAAACGATTCCATCGGAAGATACCTTGTCGAATGCTTATTGGGCAATGAAAATTTTTCAAGATTTATTGGCTTTTAGATTGCAACAAAATAATCCAGAAGCATTAGCAGATGCGGATATTAAGAGATTGAACTATGTTAAAGAACATTATACTGATAAAGACGAAGCCAATTTTCTGTATTATCAAGCATTATTGAACCTAAATACACAATTTACAAAATCGGCTTATGGCGATGAAATACAATATATATTGGCAAAATTATTAAATCAAAATTTAGACAATAAATACCTAAAAACTAAAATAGACAATAAAGATGTTTTGACGACTCAAAATATTATGAAGATTTGTAATGATTGTATTAAAAATTACCCTAATTCATCTGGAGCAACAAATTGTTTGGCTTTAATTAAAACATTACAACAAAAAAGAATCAATATTACGACAGAAGAAGTCTTATTGCCTAATCAACAAAGTTTAGCAAAAGTTACTTATAAAAACATCAATAAAATTTATCTAAAATGGATTAAAGTTGATTATGATAAAAGAGATAAATTATTTGAACTTAAAAATAAAGAAACTCAAGATGATATTATTAAGCGATTAAACGATTTAAAAGTAACAAAATCTTGGAGTCAAAATTTATCACAAAAAATAGATTATACAGAACATACGTCTGAAATAATTTTGCCAAGTGCTGAACAAGGATTTTATGTTTTAATGGCGTCAACGAATTCAAATTTTAATCTGAAAAATGATAAAAATGCAGTGGTAATTAATCAAGTTTTTGTATCTAATATTGGATATATTACAAAAGCAAACTCTAATGAAAACTTTGAAATTTATGTTTTAGATAGAAAAACAAGTAAGCCATTGCAAAATGCAACCGTTACACTTTTCAAACGGGAATATAATTATCAAAGTGGAAAATATATCAAAATTAAAGTTACAAAACTCTCCACGGATACCAATGGATATGCACAATACAAAAACACTTTAAAACTAGCAGAAACCTATTCTTCTAACTACTTTTTAGTTGAGGTCAATTATAAAGAAGATTACTTAGTGGGAGATGAAACTTACTATCAAAGTAATTATAAAACCTATGAAGAAACACCTCAAAAAACGGTACATTTCTTTACAGACAGAGCCATTTATCGACCATCACAAATTATCTATTTCAAAGGAATTCTGACTGAATATTACAGAGAGGAAAATTATATTTTGCCCAATAACTCTGTTACCGTTGTTTTCAGAGATGCCAATGGTCAAGAAGTTTCAAAGCAAGAATTGACTACCAATGAATTTGGTTCGTTTACAGGAACATTTACTGCTCCATCAACTGGATTATTAGGCCACATGTCACTTGAAACAAGTTATGGTTCTGTCGGAATTCAAGTAGAGGAATACAAAAGACCTAAATTTGAAGTGCTCTTGGATACTATAAAAACAGCTTATAACCTTAATGATACTATAAAAATTACAGGTAAAGCACAAAGTTACTCTGGAGCAAATGTCGATGGAGCAAAAGTAAAATATACAGTAACTCGTGTGCCAAATTTTCCAGTTTGGTTTGGTTGGAGATGGTTTTTCCCAATGCCATCAACTTCTGAAAAAATAATAGCAACAGGCACAACCGCAACAGATGAACAAGGGAAATATGAATTAAATTTTGAGGCAATTCCAGATTTAAGTTTAGATAAAAAATACAAACCTTATTTTAATTATAAAGTAAATGTTGAAGTAACGGATATTAATGGAGAAACTCAAACGAATCAGACAGAAGTGCGAGTTGGTTATTTGGCAATTGATGCATCGGTAGATGTGCCGAGCTATATTGATACAAAGCAAGAAAATAAAATTTCAGTGAACACCAACAACTTAAATGGACAACCAGAACCAACTGATGTTAAAATTGAAATTTATAGTTTAAAACAACCAAAAAATCCATTAAAATCTAAGCCTTGGACAACAGTTGATGAACAATTAATTTCTAAAACTGAATTTGAAAAGCTTTTCCCTTATGATGTTTATAACAATGAAAATGATACAAGACATTGGGAAAAAGGCAGTTTAGTAAAAACTTATAGTTTCAATACCAAAGACCAAAAGGCTATTTTATTAAAAGCTAATGAATGGAATGCTGGAACATATTTGGTGGAATTTTCTTGTAAGGATAAAAATGATAATGCAATCACGTTTTCAAATACATTTACTGCTGGAACTTATGCAGATAAATTACCTCAACCGCCTACTTTTTTGAATTTGCAAACAGATAAAAATAGTTTGCAACCTGGAGATACTTTAAATTATAAAATTAGCAGTAGTTTAAAAAATGTCTATGTGGTTTTAGAAGTGAAACATCAAAATAAATGGATTGAAAGAAAGACTATTTTAATTGAAAATAATACTGCATTTTTCAAATTGCCTATTACAGAAGAATTAAGAGGTGGTTTGCAAATTAGATGTTATACTTTATTAGAAAATAGAGCTTTTTCACAATATGAATTTGTTGCTGTGCCTTATCCAAGTAAAGATTTAAAAATGGAATGGTTGACATTTAGAGATAAATTATTGCCAGGACAAAAGGAAACTTGGAAATTAAAAATTTCAGGAAGCGATAAAGATAAAGTTGCTGCTGAATTAGTAACAACTTTATACGATGCATCTTTAGATGCATTTGTAAAGCACAATTTTGATTTCTATTTACGAGGAAAAACAATTACAAATAATTTGAGTGCATTTCAAACCAGCGATGGTTACGGCGTTTCAAGTAGTTCAGTTTACACTTCAAAAAAATGGAATGAGTATGGAAATTCAGTTTATCAAGGATATGATGCTTTAAATCTATTTGGATTGCAAATAGCTTATCCAAGGTATTATTTATACCGAAAAAGTGGAGGCGGAATTATGATGAATGCAAAATCAGCAGTAATGCAAGAGTCTGTTACCTTAGAAGCTCCGAGCCTTTCTCCAAAAGAGATGGATAAGAATATATCAGGCGATATTGCAATCGAAGAAAATTATAAAGATAAATTAGAAACTACCGAAACTAAGACAACAGCAAAAGTAGATGTAAATCCAAGAACAAATTTGAATGAAACCGCATTTTTTATACCTCAAATGCAAACAGATAGCAATGGAAATATTTTGTTGGAATTTACAATGCCAGAAGCACTTACCAAATGGAACTTATTAGGCTTTGCACATACAAAAGATTTATATACCACTCAATTCTCAGAAAGTATTATTACTCAAAAGGAATTAATGGTTGTGCCAAATGCTCCAAGGTTTTTAAGAGAAGGTGATACATTATACTTTTCATCTAAAATTACTAACTTATCGGAAAAAGATTTAAACGGGAATGTATCCTTAATTATTAAAGATGCCTTGACAGAACGAGCAATAAATACAGAGTTCTCAAACAAAAATCATACGCAAGCATTTTCAGTAAAACAAGGACAAAATACAGCTGTTTTTTGGAAGATTATTGTGCCACAAGACTATTCTGCGGTAACTTATGAAGTATTGGCAAAAGCAGGAAATTTTTCAGATGGCGAGAAAAATGTATTGCCAGTGTTGAGTAATAGAATTATGGTAACAGAAACCTTGCCATTATGGATTTCAGGCAAAGAAAAGAAAAAAATTACCTTCGATAAATTATTGAATAATAAGTCAAAAACATTAGAACATCATGCATTGACTTTAGAAATGTCGAGCAATCCCGCATGGTATGCTGTACAAGCACTGCCATATATGATGGAGTATCCTTATGAATGTGCAGAACAATTATTTTCAAGATATTATGCCAATAGCTTAGCATCACATATCGCAAATTCTAATCCAAGAATAAAAAGTATTTTCGAGCAATGGAAAAGCACTGACAGTAAAGCTCTATTGAGCAATTTAGAAAAAAATCAAGAATTAAAAAATGTATTGTTGGAAGAATCTCCGTGGGTACGTGAAGCACAAGATGAAACAGAACAGAAAAAGCGAATTGGTTTATTGTTTGATTTAACAAAAATGGCTTATGAGCAACAAACAGCCTTAGAAAAACTGACCAAATTACAAAGTCCAAATGGTGGTTTTATGTGGTTTGCTGGTATGCCTGAAAATAGATTTATTACGCAATATATTATTCAAGGAATTGGGCATTTGAATCAACTAAATGTGATAGATATTTCAAAAGATAAAAACCTTTCACAAGTTGTAGAAAAAGCAATTGCTTATTTAGATGCTAAAATGCAAGAAGATTTTGAAAACACTAAGAAATACGATAAAGACTATCTAAAAAATAATCATTTAGGTTATGATGTAATTCAATATTTATATATGCGTTCATTCTTTAAAGAGAACAAAGTAGATAAAAGATACAGCGAAGCTTATAACTATTATTTGGACCAAGCCAAAAAGTATTGGAATGAAAATAAAAACCTACAAATGAAGGCTTTGCTAAGTATGATTTTGTATAGAAATGGAGAAACAAAATTAGCCAAAACAATTATCGAATCCTTCCGTCAAAATGCTATCAATTCTGATGAATTGGGTATGTATTGGAAAGCATTGGATAATCCATCATGGTACTGGTATGAAGCACCAATTGAAACACAGGCATTAATTATTGAGGCATTTAATGAAATTACAGATGATGAAAAATCTATTGATGCCATGAAGATGTGGTTGCTAAAACAAAAGCAAACGACAAATTGGAAATCAACAAAAGCAACTGCTGAAGCTTGTTATGCATTATTGTTAAGCGGAACAGATTGGGTAAGTAGTGATAAGCATGTGGAAGTAAAAATTGATAATAAAGTTTTAGATACCAAACAATTAGATATTGAAGCTGGAACAGGCTATTTTAAAACCAAATGGTTTGGGGAAGAAATTAAACCTGAAATGGCAAAAATTGAATTGAAGAAAACCGATAAAGGTCCAGCTTATGGTGCGATGTATTGGCAGTATTTTGAAGACTTAGATAAGGTTACAAGTGCAAAGACCAATTTGCAATTATCAAAAAAATATTTCATTAAAGAAACAAGCAATAAAGGCACAGTTTTAAAAGAAATTACAGCCAATACGCCAATCAAAGTAGGTGATTTAATTACGGTAAGAATAGAATTAAAAACTGACCGAAATTTGGAATATGTACACTTAAAAGACCTAAGAGCTGCAGGAACAGAACCAACAAATGTCATTTCGAGATACAAATGGCAAGATGGATTTGGCTATTACGAAACAACAAAAGATGTGGCAACTCACTTCTTTATAGATTGGTTGGCTAAAGGAAATTATGTGTTTGAATATACATTAAGAGCATCTTTAGCAGGAAATTTCTCTTCAGGAATTACACAAATTGAATGTATGTATGCACCAGAATTTAAAGCACATAGTCAAGGAGAAAGACAAATAATAGAAGAGTAATAAAGTTACGCTTTCATTGTTTTTTGGAAAAAATCATTGGCAAGTTGCATGACCCATTCCGAAGCGAAAGTGAATTTATCTTTTCCCCAGTTGCCAAATTTTATATCTGGAGAGGTAAAAATATAATAATCATTATTTTTGATACCTTTTAGGATTGCTTTTGCTGCTTGTTCTGGACTTACCGCATGTCGTTGGAATTGTTTTTTTAATGTTTTAAATTTCTCGTCGGTAATTTCTAACCCTGAAATTCTTATGGTATTTACCAATCCTGTATCCACTGCACCCGGACAAACTAAATGTACCTTTATTTTATGTCGCTTTAAATCGTGTCTAAGTACATCAGACAAGCCACGTAATCCATATTTACTGGCACAATAAGCACCGTGCCAAGGTAACCCAAACAAGGCTGCTGCTGATGCAACATTTACCAAATGACCGCCTCTTTTTTCAGCAATCATTTTTGGTAAAAAAGTTTCAATAATATGAATGGGACCCATAAGATTAACATCAATAACTTGCTTCCATTCTTCGTGTTGCATTTTATCAACTGCACCCCAAATTGCAATACCTGCAATATTCATTACAATATCTATGGCTCCGATTTTTTGGAATACTTGTTCTCCAAATTCTTTGACTTGTTCAAAGCTTGTAATATCCAAAGCTTCAAAATAAGCAATATTTCCACCATCAGCTTTTATTTCATTTGCTGTTGCTTCCAATTGTTCTCGATGGATATCTGTAAGAATAAGATCTGCACCCAATTTACCTAATTGTTGAGCAACTGCTTTTCCAATACCACTTGCAGCACCAGTTAT
>CAYYMF010000077.1:0-9571 GCA_964472755.1 uncultured Chitinophagales bacterium
TGGTGTAGATATGTTTAATGTGGACGGAACAACACTTTCTGTTGATGGTACTAATGATAGAATTGGGATTGGAACAACTACGCCTACACAAAAACTACAGGTTGAAGGAAGTACTTTAATAAAAAGTAATGGAGGTATTTTAAATTTACAAGGATCAGACCATGGCTATATTCAGTGGTATCCACAAGGTGGTGGGACAAGAAAGGCATGGACAGGCTATGGTTCAAGTGGTGCTGAGGACTTTACGATTGCAAATGAAGTAAGTGGGAAAGACATACAATTGAATACAACAGGAGCTGGAAATACAATTTCAAATCATAATTTTATAGCTACAGAGGGATTGGTTACTGGAAAAATTCAAAGAAAAGTTGGACCAGGGACAGGTTCAGATAATACTTGGCATACCGTTGAATTAGATGCTGGTTATGGTGGAACGGCTATATCAGTATATGCAACCGGAAGCTATATGGATGGAGAGATGAAAATGCAAGGGATGGATATTAGTAATTTACTAAGTACTACTGTTGCTTGGTATAGAACAGATGTTAATAATACTTGGAGCTCAACTTTATCAGCAAAAAATCAAAATAGTGGAAGTACATCTGATAATGTTGCATACATGGTATATTGTCCCAATGGATATATAGCCACAGGTTGGGAGGCTTATGCTAACAGCCAAATTGATAATAAACTACATATTAGATGTACAAAATTAGCGGATGGTTATACAACAGTAGAGAGTAATGAAGGCATAGAAAGTGTATTATGTTTTCCTCAGAATGCTTCTGATAATATTACTCACGTTGCTTCTTGTCCAGCTGGTACTTTTATTAAGGGAATATCTGTTTATGTTGCTTCTTATTTAGATGGTCCATTAAGAGTAAATTGTACAGGATTAAAGAGAACACCATAGTTTTTAGTGAGGGTAATTGTCTGAACCTTGATTTATATGATTAAATGATGTAGTAATGAAATAATTTCTCAAATCTCACTTCTCATATCTCATCTCACTAATAATTTCAATTGTCTGAATCAGGATTTTATGATTGAAGGATGGGTAGAATTTTTTTAGTGAATGGTAAATAATTATTAAATTGTTTTATTATTAAATTACTTAATTTCTCAAAATCCACAGCCTCGGTTCGTGTCTGCACGAAACGGAACAAAACAGGTTCGTGCAGACACGAACCTCTGCAAAGGTGTCTTGCTCTTGGTTCTAAAAATCTTGATTCTCAATACTTAATACTCGCTAATAGAATCCCACTGCCTCCACAAAACGGAACAAAACAGGTTCGTGCAGACATGAACCTCTGCAAAGGATTTCTTACATCTCACATTTCTAAAAATCTCTTCTCACTTCTCACATAAAATACAACTTATAAAAAAATAAAACAAATTGGTATCTTTGTAAAAAAAATCATTGAAAAGTCCTATTTATTTTGATAATGCTGCGACTACAGCTTTAGCTCCTGAAGTTGTAGAGGCAATGTTGCCTTTTTTGAATGAGCATTATGGAAATCCATCATCTGTGTATAGTTTGGGGCGAGACACTAGAGCTTCGATTGAAACATCAAGAAAGACGATAGCACAAATATTAAATGCTCAAACTTCTGAAATTGTATTTACATCATGTGGTACAGAAGCTAACAATATGGCCATTAAAGGTGCTGTTATTTATCATCAAGTAGAAAGAATTATCACCTCACCAATTGAGCATCATTGTATTTTACATATTGCAGATTATTTAAAGGAATTTCATCAAGTAAAAATTGAATATGTGCAATTACTGCCCGATGGAATGGTGGATTTGGAGCATTTAGAAAGCTTATTAAAAGATAATCAGCAAAAGACTTTAGTTTCATTGATGTATGCAAATAATGAAATTGGTAATCTATTAAATTTTGAAATAGTAAGTCAGCTTTGCAAATCTCATCAAGCATTATTTCATTCAGATACTGTGCAGGCATTTGGACATTTTCCGATAGATGTACAGAAAGTAGAGGTGGACTTTCTTTCTGCCTCAGCACATAAATTTCATGGACCAAAAGGTATCGGCTTTTTGTATCAAAAGAAAAAAAGTAAAGTAGCCTCTTTTTTACATGGAGGCGGACAGGAGCGTGGCTATCGTGCTGGAACTGAAAATGTATATGGCATTGTTGGTTTGGGTAAAGCAGCTGAGTTGGCTTATCAGAATTTAGAAGAAGATCGTCAATATATTCAATCCATTAAGGATTATTTCAAAGCACAACTCTTAGTTAATTTTAAAGATATTCAATTTAATGGCCATTCAAAAAATAGTTTATTTACTGTATTAAATGTATCGTTTCCTGAAAATGATGCCGCTAGTATGTTGTTGTTTAATTTAGATATAGAAGGTATTTGTGCGAGCGGTGGGAGTGCTTGTAATAGTGGTGCTTTAACAGGCTCGCATGTGATTGATACTATTCGACCAAATAGCAATAGAATCAATATTCGATTTTCTTTTTCGAAGTATAACAATACAATGGAAGTTGATGTAGTCATTAAAGTATTAAAAAAATATTTTTCATAATTACCTAAATTTATTTTTTTGGATTTTGTAGCTGGAGAAATAGTATTGATTGATAAACCATTGGATTGGACATCATTTGATGTGGTCAATAAGTTGAAATTTAAACTTAAATACCAATATGGGAAAGTAAAAATAGGCCATGCTGGTACTTTAGATCCAAGAGCAAGTGGTTTGTTGATTGTTTGTACTGGAAAAAAGACTAAAGAAATTGAAGGTATTCAAAATCAAAATAAAGTTTATACTGGGAGTTTTTTTTTAGGTGCGGAAACAGAAAGTTATGATACAGAGAAACCAGCTATCAATTTTCAAAGTATAGAACATATTACAGAACAAGAAATTTATAAGACGGCTGAAAGTTTTATAGGCGAACAACAACAATTCCCACCTATCCATTCCGCAGTAAAAATTGATGGTGTTAGAGCTTACGAGTTAGCTAGAATTGGTTTAAATCCTGAAATAAAATCTAAGACTATAAATATCTATCAATTTAAAATTACAAAAATTGAATTGCCTTATATCTATTTTTATATTGAATGTAGTAAAGGTACTTATATTCGTAGTATTGCTAATGATTTTGGTAAAAGGCTTAATAATGTTGCTTATTTGTCGAGCTTGAGAAGAGAAAAAATTGGGAATTTCTCTATTGAAGATGCAGATACAGTGGAGTTGTTTATACAAAAATTAGATGCCATTCAATAGTTCTATTGTTTTGTTTCTTTGAATTTTTTCAGATTTAGTTCTAATAAATTTTGGTAGGAAATAGATTGTTTTTGGTCGTTCATATTTTTCTAAGTGTTGTTCCAAATAATGTTCTAAATTTTGAAGCCTTTCGTTGGTATGTTTTTCATCTTCAATAAATAGACAAAGTTTTTCTCCAAGTGTATTGTCTGGCAAGCCTGCAATAAAATAAGCTGTTTTGATATAATCCGATAGTTTAGTTTCAATAGTTTCAGGAAATAATTTTATACCACCACTATTGATTATATTGTCCAGTCTTCCTTTCCAAATAAATGTAGTTTCGTTAATCAAATCTACAATATCATTAGTGCAAATTTTTTCATTTAAAAATGGAACTTCTAATTGTAAGCATTGTCGGTGGTCTATGCTACAAAGCACACCTGGAAGAGCTTGATAAGTCAATGAAGGATTAGAACCATTTATTTTCCTTAATGCTATATGACTTAACGTTTCTGTCATACCGTAGCCGTGATAAACATCAGCAGATAAAGTTTTGCAAGTTTGTTCTAGTTCAGCACTAACTGGGCCACCACCTAATAAAATTGTTTTGATGTTTGAAGTCTGTTTTGTGCCTTTTAATTGCATAGGTGTGAGCGGAACAAAATCTATTATTGAATCGGCAGATAAATTGTTTAAAGGTTGACTACTCGGTTCAATACAAATTAAATTCAACTGACTATATAAAGCACGAACCAACATCATTTTACCAGCGATATAGTTTATGGGCAAACACAATAAAGCAGTTTGATTTTTTTTGAAATTAAAAAATTGGGCTGTAGCTTTTGCACTTTGCAACATTTGTAGTTTAGAGACAATTATTGTTTTGGGTATACCTGTTGAACCACTAGTTTGAATTGCTAATGTCGTTTTTGGAGAAAGCCATTCAGCCATAAAATCTCCAATTTTATTAATATTTTGGATATTACTTTTTTTACAAAAATCTATGATTTCTTCATCAACTAAGCGATGCCCATTTATTGTCAATTGCTTGTATTCTAAATGATTCATAACAGTGCAGATAAATCCCATTTTTGGTTTTTGTGGTAATGTAATCCATTTGCATCAACACTATATGGAGCAGGACAATTATTAGTAAATAATTGTCCAGTGCCTAAACCTTGTGCGTATTTAGAGCATTCTAAAGCTGTGTATTGTGCAATTGCATTCAATCCGATATTACTTTCTAATGCAGAAGTGATGACCCAAGTACCACTACCACCGTAGTTTTTAATTAATTTTTTCCATTCATCGGCAGCATAAAATCCACCAATCAATGCATGTTTTAAAATTAAAATTTGTGGCTGAATCGTTTCAATCAATTCTTTTCTTTTACTTGTATTTTGTATGCCGATGAGTTCTTCATCTAAAGCTATTTTTATAGGAGAATTATTGCATAAAGCAGCCATTTCTTGCCATTGTCCAGCTTGGAGAGGTTGTTCTATATAACTAATGCCATAATCTGAGAGCTGTTTAATTTTTTCTTTAGCTTCTTGGAAAGTAAATGCACCATTTGCATCTAATCGAATTTCTACTTCATCAACCGAAAACTGTTTTCTGATGTATTGTAGTAATTCTAGTTCAGTATCAAAATCAATAGCTCCAATTTTTAATTTGATAGATTTAAAATTGCTATCTAATTTTAATTTTATTTGTTGCAACATACTTTCTTTGCTACCCATCCAAATTAACGCATTTGTTGGAATCGTGAAGCCATTTTCTTTAATTGCTTCAGTAAATATTATTCTATTTCCACCATTTTTCCAATCTTTTAAAAGCATTTCAACACCGAAAAATATAGAAGGCCATTCTGTTAATTCTTGTAAGACTGCTTCCTTTTCTTCAGGTAAACGACTGCAAATTTCTGCTAGTTTTTCTTCATAATTTGGTCTGTCATCATAGGAAAGTTTAATAAAACGATTACATTCTCCAATAGCTGTTTTATTTTCATTTTGTAGAAAGATAAAATATGTTTCTTTCGTGTGCAAAACACCACGAGATGTACCACCAGGTTGTTTAAAATTTAGAGCATATTTTTTAAAATAGCAGTTCACAGTACAAATCTACTGATTTTTAACCCGAATTGTGCAATAGGATTCGTTATGAAAGTGAAAACACCAATAAAATATAAACTTTTGCGATTGAAACATAGCTACCTCTATGGTGAATGAGCAAAAGTTAGCGTAGCGTTATATTTTGCAGGTGTTTTCGATTGTAATAGAATATCTATTGTATAATTCGGGTTTAAACTATCAAACCTAATCCAAATAAAATAGAAAAAAGTAAGGTGCTGATGGCTAATTTTTTTAATTCAGGATCTAATAATTCAGGTGTTTTATTTTTCTGGACAGTAATAATGTTTTTAATAATGCCGAGAAATGCTATTAAATATATTAAATTCCATATAGATGCACCTGCTAAAAAAGTATAAATCATTGCTGTTAGCATACCAAGACCTAATAAAATTGCATGATAGATTTTTGCTTTTTCAACGCCTAATTTTACAACCATTGTTCTTTTGCCAAATGCTTTGTCATTTATCCTATCTCTTAAATTATTCAAATTTAAAACGCCAGTACTAAAGCAACCAATACTTATTGCAGGCAAAAATTCTAATCCTGATATTTTGTGTGTATGTAAAAAATAGGACCCCATTACACCCACAATTCCAAAGAAAATAAAGACAAAAAAATCGCCCAAACCACTATATCCATAAGGGTTTTTGCCCATAGTATATTTCATAGCGGCTGCAATAGCAGCGACTCCCAATAAAAGATAAAATATACCATAAGAAAATTCCATACCTCGAGTACCAACTACAATTAAAGCAATTCCTGATACAAAAGAAAGCACTACAAAAGTAATTATGGCTAATTTCATTTGTTTTAAAGTTATTGTTCCCGATTGTAAACTGCGTTGTGGACCAACTCTTTCTTGATTATCTACACCTGATATGGTATCGCCGTAATCATTGGCTAAATTGCTTAAAATTTGAAGAAATAATGTAGTAATCACAGCTAATATAAATACACTCCATTGGAAACTATTTTGGTAAGCTGCCAAAAAACTACCCAAAAAAATGGTCGATAATGAAAGTGGTAATGTTCGCAGTCTAAAACTTACTAACCAAGCAGAAATTGATGCCATTTTAATTACGGAAATTTAGGAAATTTATTAAAATTTGGAGCTCTTTTTTCTAAGAATGCATTTCTGCCTTCTTCAGCTTCTTCGGTTGTGTAAATTAATCTTGTAGCTTCGCCTGCATAGACTTGTTGCCCAACCAAACCATCATCTATTAAATTAAATCCAAATTTTGCCATTTTTATTGCTGTTGGACTTTTTGTAAGAATTTCTTGAGCCCACTCAAAAGCAGTGTCTTCTAATTCATCGTGTGGAACAACAGCATTGACCATACCCATTTCATAAGCTTCTTGTGCGGAATAGGAGCGTCCTAAAAAGAAAATTTCTCTTGCTCTTTTTTGTCCAACCATTCTTGCCAAATAAGCAGAGCCATAACCACCATCAACACTAGCCACATTCACATCAGTTTGTTTAAAAATAGCGTGTTCCTTACTTGCTAAAGTTAAATCACAAACAACATGTAAGCTATGTCCACCGCCAACTGCCCAACCTGGCACAACAGCAATCACTACTTTATTCATAAAACGGATTTGTCTTTGTACATCTAAAATATTAAATCGGTTAATGCCATCACCACCTTTATAACCTGTTTTTGAGCGTACTCGCTGATCGCCACCAGAGCAAAAAGCCCAACCACCATCTTTAGGAGAAGGACCTTCGCCACTAATCAATACCACACCAATTTCTTGAGATTCATGACAAATATCCAAGGCTTCTTGAATAGCTGAAACTGTTTCAGGTCGAAATGCATTTCTTACTTCTGGACGATTAAAAGCAATTCTTGCGACACCATCGCAATATTTAAAAGTGATATCTTCATATTCTTTAATAGTTTGCCATTTTATTTTACGCATAAGTCTATTTTATATCTTTTAGTAATTTCCAATATTGTTCTAAGATAATAGGATTTTGTTCTGCATCAGTAAAAATCTCTAATATTGTTCGTTTTGTAGTCTTATTGAAAAAATGTATTAGTGTAGGTTCTAATGCATTTTCTTCTTTTATGGATAAATAATTCCATTGATAATGTTCTGCTAATTTTTCAGCATTGGTTTGCATTGATGTTTCGATGAATTTTTCTCTTTCTGCAATTTTATCAGGACCAGGAATAATTCTAAAAATTCCACCACCACTATTGTTGATGATAATTACTTTTAGATTATTTATTTTTTCATCAATCCAAAAAGCATTTTTATCATAATGGAAAGAAACATCACCACTAATTAATAAAAAATCTTTTTCAGGTGCAGATGCTGCTGAGCCAACAACAGTACTGCTGCTGCCATCTATACCACTTGAACCTCGATTGCTCCAAGCGAACGCAATCTTTGAATTGTCAAACAGTTGAGCATAACGAATAGCAGAACTATTGGCAATATGAACCGAAATTGTATGAGGTATTGTTTTATAAATCGCATTAAATATACTGAAATCACTATATGGAATTTGTTTGCAAAATGCTTGATGCAATTGTTCTTTTTGATTTTTTAAGGCTATCCAATTTGATTTATAAGTTGATGAAGTTGGTTTTATTTGCTCTAATAATTGCTGAAAAAATATAGTTGGTTGTAAGGCAATTGCATCTGTTAAAGATTGATATGTATCCATCATCGAATCAAATTCATCTATATTCCAATGATATTTGGGTGCATTATCTCGTAATGTTTTTTTTATTCTTTTAGAAACAATTGCTCCACCTATCGTTATCAATAAATCAGGCATTAATTTTTGAGTGTCCTTAGCAGTTAATCCTGTGATACATCTGTCTATATTTTCAATAAAATCGCCATGATGTATATTTGAAGTTGATTCTGTAAGAATGATAACATTTTCGAATTGAGCAATTTTGGATAATAGGTATTGTAATTTTTGATTGGGATATAATTGTCCAACTAAAATCAATACTTTTTTACTATTTGAAAATTGATTAGCCAACTGCTCTAAATAAGTATTAGCCAATTGTTTTTCTAAAGGAATTGCTTTGAAAATTTTCGGTAAATTATCTGTACCTATTGAGCTAGTGCCATAAAGAGGTTCACTCACTGGAATATTAAAATGAACTGGACCTTTGTCTATTAAAGTGGCGATATTAAAGCCTTCACTTAAACAACGTTCAATGTGCCATAAATCATTTTTTTGAACTGCATCTCCATTGATTTCATAGCTTTTTCTAATATAATTAGCATATATATTCATTTGGAAAATTGTTTGTCCGTCGCCTTGATCTGTCCATTCTTTAGGTCGATCAGTCGTAAGTACAATCAAAGGAATCCTTTGATAATAAGCTTCAACTATAGCTGGAGAAAAATTTAAAGTAGCAGAACCACTTGTACAAAGAATAGCAACTGGTTCTTGTAATTCTATGGCTTTGCCTAATGCGTAAAAACCTGCAGTTCTTTCATCTCTAATACTTGTACAATTAAAAGCAGGATGCCGATTGAATGAGATGACAAAAGAGGCATTTCTTGAACCTGGACATATCACGACTTCTTTTAAACCCAAAGCAGCCAGTGACTGTACGATTTGTTGTACGCCTTTCTTATCTGACAATTCCATTTTCTAATTTTATAGTGTTCGATTGTATTTTTTCAGACATAGTTTTGCTTTTTAAGATGGTTTCATTCCATTCATCTTCGGGATTGGAAGCAGCAGTAATGCCACCACCAACATAGATGGCTAAATGGTCTTTCCCTACTTGCAAACAACGTAAATTTATATATAAATTTGTAGTATCCGAGAAATTAGTTTCTCCAATAAAACCACAATAATATTTTCGGTCATAGCCTTCATTTTGAAGAATGCAATCAATACCATTTTTTACTGGTAAACCTCCGATAGAAGGTGTTGGATGCAAATCTTTTAGTAAAGCAGCTAATTCTGTTTTTTTTGTTTCTTCAAAAATATAATCTGTTTTTAGATGAGCAACTCGTGCAGATTCTACTGTTTGAAGTGCTTTTTTATCTATAATAGCACAAGCGTATTTTTTAAGAACTTGTTCAATATGTTGATTGACCATTTGATGTTCTTCAATTTCTTTTGAATGCCATTTGTATTCTAATCCAGCTGGATGACGAGCTTGTGTGCCAGCCAATGCCATAATATAAAATTTGAATTATAGAAACTTTTTCAAAATTTCCGATAACG
>CAYYMF010000078.1:0-9450 GCA_964472755.1 uncultured Chitinophagales bacterium
GGATACAATTTATCGATTTGCTTTCTTAGTTCTATTAAAGACCAAAGTCCGTAAACTGTAGAATTAGCACCTGTCTTAACTGCTTTATCTGCAATATTATAGTCTTTAAATTCGCCAGCATCACCTTGACTTGTAAGGAAGTAAATAATTTCTTTCTGATTATTCTTGATATCAAAATCATGTGCATATAATCCTAAAGCAAATAAATGATATTTAGGTGCTAAATTATATTTAATCGAATTAATAGAATTAATTTCATTGGTGTCTGTAAATGCAGTACATAAGTTTAATGCCGGGTAAATTGAATTATAGAGCTTTTTCCTATAATCAGCTGACTGAATATCTTTTGTGCCACAATCTTTGTCAAATTGAGTGAGCATATAATAAAAATCAATACGACTATTTTCTGGATATATTAGAGCTAATTTATAAAGTGTATCCAAAGTTTCATTGTTTAGAATTGGCATTACGATATCACAGTAGCCCACAAATCCTAGTTTTCCTCCTAGATGGAAAATATTTTTATACATTAGAACTAAAAGCTCATTCTTATCTTTACTTATTGTTGTTTTTATATAATTAGCAATCTCCGAATAATCCTTCGTTTTTTTATTCTGTTCGTAGAGCCGAAATGGCAAATCTGAATAATTATATTCTTGTCTAAAATCATAAAATGAATCCAATGCTAAATTAAATTGTTTATTTAAAGCCATTAGCTCAAGAATTGTCAATTCACTACTAATACTGTGTGTCCAACCTTTAACAACTTCTTTAGCATTAATAATTCTTTTATCTAATAAATGTATTAAAGAATCTTTTCCGATTTTGGCAATTAAATTATCTAAAGTATCGGCTTCCAGTCTTTCAAAAGTTCTTACATTTGGTTTGTAGAATTCATATTCTTCTGCTTTAGATTGAAATAAAAATACAGTAATCAATAAACTAAGTAGATAAATCTTTCTCATTAAAATAAGTTTTTTAGTATGTTTGTCTAAAGTAAGTATTTACTTTTAAATAATAATGTAAATTAACAAATTTTATGCCATTTACCTTAGCACATCCAATGTTTTTATTATGGTCAAAACAAAAAATCCCAAATTTGTCTATTACTGCAATTATTATTTCTAGTATTACTCCAGATTTTGATATTCTGCTTCGCTTAACGGATACTAGAATCCATATTTTCCAATATAATCTAAAGGAAATTTTACTTTTAATTTTGCCTATAAGTTTTGGTATTTGGCTGTTTTACGAACTTTGTCTAAAAAAAACTATAGTCCCTATTTTCCCATTTTTAACAACTGAAGACTTTAAAATTAAAGATTTTGGAATCGTCTTATTAACGATGCTATTTTCAATTCTCGTTCATCTATTTTTAGATTTGATTTCACATTGGGATGCTTTTAATCTATCGATGATAATAGGTTGGAATACAGGCGACCCAATGCTTACTTTATTTTTTTATTTCTATGCACTTTACGGAAATGCTGTACTTTTTTCGGCAATTGGTGTATATCTATTTTATAAACACATTAATATAAAAACCATTTTAAAATTCAGACCCAACATGACACAAGTAATTTATATAATAATACTTTCATTAATGACCATTTTATTTTTCGGTATTAAGATATTTTTTGCTATAAAAGAACAGAAATACTTTATCGATATTTTGATTATCAATTTTACAGGTGCTTTAATTTTTGCATTTTTCGTTACGCCAATTATTTATATTATTTTACAAAAAATCAAATTGATACATGTCCAACCAAGTACATAGTTTATGGATAGGAAATTCATTGTCTGCTATGGAATTATTGACCATTCAATCATTTATTGAAAATGGCTTTATATTCAATCTTTGGGTTTATGATACAATCATCAATTTACCACAAGGTATAATACTTAAAGATGCCAACGAAATAATTCCCAAGCATCAAATTTTTAAATACAAAAATCAAAATAAATTTGGTCATGGAAAAGGCAGTGTTTCAGGATTTTCTGATTTATTTCGTTATAAATTATTGTATGATAAAGGCGGAATTTGGACAGATATGGATATCACTTGTTTGCAAAGTTTTGAAATAAATGAACCCTATTTTTTTCGTTTCCATCATCAAATTGGTATGGTGGGTAATTTTTTGAAAGTACCTGCAAAATCAGATTTAATGTGGTATTGTTATCAAGAAACTTTACATCAAGTAAATGAAGATAATATTAACTGGCTTTTGCCAATTGAAATTTTAATTCAAGGTATAAAAAAATATCAACTTCAGAATTTTGTTAGAAATATTTCTAATATGGATAGTTTTTTAGTCGTTAGAAAACTTTTAAGCAACAATAAAACACCAATAACGCAATGGAAAATTATTCATTGGATGAATGAAGAATTTAGACGTTTGAATATAGATAAAAATACAGCAATTAATAACTCAACTTACCAAATTCTTTTAAACAAATATCATATAAAATTTCAGGTTTTAGATAATAAATCAGCCATAAAACTTCGTTTCAAAATTTCAGGCTTTCATTATGCTTGGTTGAATCTAAAAGCTAGAATTAATTACTTTTTAAATAAATTAATTCTAAAAAACTAACAAAAATTAAAAGAAAATCTTATTTTTAAAGCTAAATTTTTCTTTATAATGACCTCTAAATCTATTGACTATAATGATTACCTTAAAGGATTTGCTTTTATTTTTATTCTATTAGCTTTTAATAACTTCTTAAATGCAGGCGATTGCCCTAAAAGATACATTGACCCAATTTTCAAAGAGGTACAATATACTGCCGCTCAAAAATATGGTCCTTATAAAAAGAACACAGATGGCACACATACTTGGTTAATTTATGATGTATATGAACCCAAAAATGACACGCTCTCACTTCGACCTGTAATTATTCTTATTCATGGTGGTAGTTTTACCAACTTCCCACCTATCGATAGAAAAAGTCCAGATATTGGCGGAATGGCAAAAGCCTTAGCAGAGCGTGGTTATGTTGTCATCTCTCCTGATTATCGTTTATTTCGTGGCGAACAAACTTTTGAAAAAATGGCTGAAACAATATTTGCAGCCTCATTAGATATTGATGAACTATTTTGTTATTTAAAAAATGATGTTGAAAATGGAAATCAACACAAGATTGATTTGAATAATCTCTTTTTCGGAGGTTCCTCAGCTGGTGCCATTTTAGCTTTAAATTATGGACTATTTATTGATGATATCAACGATTTAGATTTCAATCCTGTTTATAAAAACATCATGCTAAAAGTCGCTGCATTTGATGGAATTACTGACGTCAATTCAATATTACACCATAAGATGTGTGGTATTCTTCCCAAAGGTTATCTATCAATTTCTGGTGCATTAATTGATTCAAATATTATTAAACCTAAAATAGCTAGTGTTTATCAATTGCATGGCAAAATGGATTTAGCATTACCTTATACAACTGGCTATCCTTTAGGGAATCCAGCACTTCCAAAATTAATTGGACCAGGAATTTTTATAGATAAATTTAGAGCAGCTGGTATAACTGTAGAAGCTGATATTTACGATGATAAATTCCACGTTCCAGTAATTCTACCTTTCGGAGATAATATCCCATTAGCTATTGAATTATTGTTAAAAACAGGCGACATTTACGACCGACCAGTTTTAGATAGTACAATTTATCGCATATCTCATTTTTGTTATGATTTAATGGGCAAACCAAGTGAACACGATTGCGATTCTACTTTATTATTTAATAAGAAAAATGTACTTACCAACCAATTGAATTTATATCCTAATCCATCAAATGGAATTTTTAATATAGAAATGCCTAAATCTCTCAGCAATAAAGCAAACGATATTGCTATTTATGATTCAAATGGAAAATTAGTATTGAGCACCCAAACATCTTTAGAATCTAACCTAAAAATTGATATAAGTACAATTTCTAAAGGAACTTATTGGATGATTTTGAAATCAACAGATATAAATATTAAAGACATTTATCTTCAAAAGATTGCTATTTTATAATTCTCTATCAAAATAAATTGAAGGTGATACGCTTCAATATTACTTTAGTATTAATCAAATATCTATTATGATTAAACTTCAGTTTTTACTAATTATTATCTTTTCTTTTTAGAATAATATTGAATAAATACCTATTTTAGCCTACAAAAAAATAGGTAGAAATGGACATTCAAAATCATACAAGCATTCAGGTAAATAATCCAATTTATGGAAAAGCATTATACTCGATTGAGGATAATCCTGAAAATGTTGCCAATTATTACAAAACAGCTCAAGAAGTTCAAGCAAAAATTCAGGCAATGTCTATCAAAGAAAGGATTGCTGAAGTGGAAAAAATCAATCAATATGTATTAGACCACAGTGATTTTATTTTAGATTGCATTATTGCTGAAACTGGAAAATCAAGAACTGATGCATTTGCAGCGGAAGTTTTTGAAGTGGGCGATGTAATTGATGTTTATAAAAAATTAGCTCCAAAATTATTGAAAGATAAAAACATTGATATGCCTGTATTCTTAATGGGTAAAAAATGCAAACAATATTTTGAACCATTAGGAACTGTTTTAGTAATAACACCTTGGAATTTCCCATTCTATCAAGTGATAGTTCCATCTATGTTGTCTTTCTTAGCAGGAAACGCAACGATAGCAAAACCATCAGAAGTTACACCTTTAAAACCTTTGTGGGAACATTTCTTTGCCAATTCAGGGTTTATGAAAGATGCTATTCAAGTTGTATTCGGAGGCAAACAAGTTGGTGCTGCTTTAATACAACAACGTCCTGGCAAAATTCACTTTACTGGTTCCGTAAAAACTGGAAAAGCAATTGCAAAATTAGCTGCAGAACAATTAATTCCAGTAGATTTAGAATTAGGCGGAAAAGATGCTTCTATAGTTTTTGATGATATCAATATGGATAGAACCGTAAATGGCGTGATGTGGGGTGCATTTACCAATGCAGGTCAAAACTGTACTGGAATTGAAAGATTATATGTTCAAGATACTATTTATGATAAATTCGTCAATGAATTGGTGGATAAAACTAAGAAACTAAGAACTTCAAATATCGAAAGAAATACAAAATCACCTGATGATTGCGATATGGGCACAATGACAGCTCCTTTCCAAGTAGCTATTGTTGAAGATCATATTGAAGATGCTTTAGCGAAAGGTGCAAAATTATTATGCGGAGGCATTACTGAAAAAGGCTCAATGCACATGTTACCAACGATTTTGGAAAACTGTACACACGACATGAAAATTGCGTCTGAAGAAACCTTTGGCCCAACAGTTGCCATTATGAAATTTAAAACAGAAGCGGAAGCCATTGCTTTAGCGAATGATTCTATCTATGGTTTAGGCGGTTCCGTATGGACTAAAGATTTAGTGAGAGGTGAGCGTGTTGCAAGAGCCATCAAAACTGGAAATTTCTGTATCAACAACCACATGATCAATGAAGCCAATCCATATTTGCCATTTGGCGGCACAAAAGATTCAGGTATTGGTAGATTTAAAGGCGAAGAAGGTATTTTGACTTTCTGTAATCACAAATCAGTTTTAATTGACAAAATGAGTGGCATTATTGAACCACATTGGTATCCATTCACGAATACAAAAGCTCAATTGTTAAGAAACTTAATGGATAGTTGGTTCCAAAAATCAAGAAATTATATCAAATTTGCTATCAATGGATTAAAAATTGACAGCATTGGTACAAAAGAACAAATTAAATAATCAAACGAAAAAATATTAAGTAGTTAGCTGAAAAATAGAGTGGTCAAAACAAACTACGAATCAGTAAAAATTAAGAACTCAAAATAAATAATTAAATATGATTTACGATTTTATTGTAGTAGGTTCAGGTAGCGGCGGTGGAGCTTTGGCTTACTATTTACACAACAGTGGTGCAAAAGTCTTATTGCTAGAAGCAGGAAAATTTTATCGTAAAGATACTTTTCCAAGAACTGAAACCGAAGCATCTGCAAAATTATATTGGGGTGGCGGCATTGAGTTCTCACAAGATGGCAGAATGGGCTTTTTACGAGGACGATTAGTTGGAGGTGCTTCTATTTTATATCAATGTTTAATGGACAGATTTGATGACATCGCATTTGATGATTGGAAAGCTGAAAGTGGTGTAAATTGGTTCAATAATACAGAAATGGACAAACACTATTCTCAAGTAGAATCAGACTTAGCTTTACATACATTTGTGAAAGAAGAAATGCGAAATAACGGTCGTTTATTTTCAGAAGCTTGCGATAAACTAGGCTATAAATGGGGTTATTTAAGAAGAGGTCAAAGTGATTGTGCTCCTGAGCGAGATAATGACTGTATCGCTTGTTTGGGTGGTTGCCATAGAGATTCGAAACAAAGTTCTTTAGTTGCTTTCGTGCAAAAAGCAGAAAAAACTGGTATGGATATAAAGGCTGAAGTGGAGATTGGGAAAGTAGAACCTAATGCAGATACTTGTAAGGTTTATGGTACACATCAAGGTAATAAAGTAATGTTTGAAGGTAAAAAGGTCATCTTATCTGGTGGTGCTTTTGGTTCAACTAAAATGATGTTACAATCAGGTTATAAATCAAAATTACCGATGTTAGGACGAAAATTTGCATCACATCCACAATTTATGTGGTTTGGGTTTCAAAAAGATTATGTTGATGCACACAAAGGTATGTTCCAAAACGTAGCCTCAAAAGACCCAAACTTCAGAAAAGAAGGTTTTAAATTAGAAAATGTATTCGCTTCACCTGTTTCTATAGGTATGTTGTTTGGAGATGTTGGTAAGAAACATCAAGATTATTTAAAACGATACCGACACATGCAGTGTATTGAAGTAGCAGTACGTGATGAGAATGTTGGAGAAATCAGGGTGGACAATCAAGGTAAAATGATTGTTCATAAGCCATTAACCGACCAAGATAATATTAGAAAAAATAAAGGTTTAGATGTTATCAGAAAAGTGCTACACGCATCAGGAGCTGAAGAAATTTATGAATCAGACTTATATTTTGGCTTACACTTGATGGGTGGTTGTGTAATGGGTGTAGATGCTGCAAAATCTGTTGTCGATCCAGAATTTAGAGTGCATGGCGAAAAAACATTATATATAGCCGATTCTAGTATATATCCAAATGCTCCAGGTATTAATCCAGCATTAACCATTATGTCATTAGGAAACCGATTAGCTAACCAATTAACGAAATAATTATAAATTATACGTATTGAATATATTTAAAATCTTGATAAACAATCATATTTACTACTCAATACTCACTACTTAATACTTAAAAAGATGAATAAGTTTAGCAATAGAGCAATTAAAGGAATTTGTAAAGCAGGTGATGTTTATTTACCTCAAAATGGAGAATTTCCAAAATATAGCGATGTCGGCGGAACACAATTTTTAGATATGATGATAGAAAATGCACCACCAAAAGATATTAAAGCATTGAATTTAGCAATGGCTATCATTTCATTTTTGCCAAATTTTATGGTCGCTTGGTTAGTGAATTGGTTTGCATCAGCCACCAAAAGTTCCAGCAACGGAATTATTGCATCAAATTTAAGACAATTGCACATGGGATTACGTGGTTTAGTTTATGGCACATACTATTCAGAATTAATCAATCCAAATTACAAAGGCAAAACACCTTTAGAATTGTTAGATTATAGTATAAATAGAGTCGAAGACTAAAATTAAAGAAGATATATTTTTACAAGAGGCTGGCTGAAATGTTTTAGGCAGCCTCTTTTTATTCGGATAAGAATAAGATTTCGCTTAAACAATTCTCATCACCTTCACTTTTACTTTTTGAGCATTCTCATTTTTAGAGCATAAAATATAATACGCAATTATCAATTTCACAAACTATGTGTAATATATCAAAAAATTATATTTATAACGCAACAAATATAGACATAAAGAACTGACTACAATGCGAATCGTTAAAATAATCAAATTAATTAATAAGCCTTTGAAATATAAAAACTTGCGTATATTTGAGCGTTACATGAAATTATTAACGAACGGAAGTCAAATAAAAAACAGTATTTTTGAACTGTTTAAAAGTTAATAAAATGAACAACGAAACTTTTGGAATCACTTTCCAATATGCAATCTGTCAACAATACAAATTAGAAAACAATATATCTTTAGAAAGAGTAAATAACGATTTACTTGAGTTATTCATAAATTCAAAGATGATTCCTAAAATATTTAGAGGAAGAAAGCCAATTAAATATTTATCTGATTCAAAAGAATTCACTTCACCTTTTATAAAGCGTTGTCCTCATAATTTTTTACTTGCAAATGATGAAACTTTTTCTGTAAGAACATTTCAGGGAACTGGCAAAATGTTTGCTCCAAAAGTCGTGGGACAGGCTGGAGATGAAACATTTAATCATTTCTTTGGACATTTATCATCAGAAGAAATTTCAAGAAAAAACTTTAAAGAATTTTGCTTAAATCATATTGATGAAATGTTACCTATTATTGTTGACTTTGCATTAGTAAGTGATTACAATTGTTGGTTTTACATCAAAGACAATAATTTTAATTATGAAATTTTAAAACGAGATGATTTACCTGAATTAACATTTGACTTTAAGAATTTTTCTTTTACAAAACCAACATCAAAAGAATGGATTGAGTCAAACACAATAAAATATAAAGGAAAAACAGTTTTAGAACTACAGTTGCATACATTAAAAGTTGCTTAAAATATTATGAAAAAAATACTTTCAAGAATTATAATCACTCACAACCTAACAAATGATGATGTTAGGGAAATTGCAATGAATATAGTTGATGCTTTTGTTGAAGAAAATTTAATTGAAGACAATACAGATACAAATGACAATACTGAATTTTCATTTCAAGACATTATCCATAGCAAACTAAATGAACTTTTTAAAATTGTAGAAGATTAACTTTATGGATTATATTAGTTCAGAACCTGATTTTTTCAAATTCTTAACAGAAGTTGAGAACATAACTAAAAATACAAGAACAAACTATATTTCTTGGCTAAGATTTTTATCTCAATACCATTTAATAGATGATAAAATATCCGAATTTTCAATTTCAAAAATAATTGAGATTGAAACTATAGCCAAAAATAAAAGGAGCTTTTATACTAAAGAAAAAGATATTAGCAACTTTAAATCCGCATTAAAGAAATATTTGAAATATATCAAGGAAGATTTTAGCACAACAATTTATGTGGAAATTGAGGATAGAGTAACAGAAATCAAGAATGACAAGCAAATTTCAATTACTGAAAAACAAAACCTAATACTTTCTAGAATTGGTCAAGGCAAATTTAGAAGTGAATTAATTAATTATTGGTCTGGATGCTCTATTTCTAAATTAGACAAAGTAAATCTACTAGTTGCTTCCCATATAAAACCTTGGAGAGAAA
>CAYYMF010000079.1:0-9295 GCA_964472755.1 uncultured Chitinophagales bacterium
GCTTCTGAATGTTGCGTTATTTCAGAACCATTTACAGCAGGACTATTGTTTTTGATGCCGGCTTGTTGGGCGATGGCATTTGAGGTATCGGCATTGTCTCCGGTAATTACTTTTACTTTTATACCGGCATCGTATATTTTTCTGAAAACCTGTTGAATGTTTTGTTTTGGCGGGTCGTAAAACACTGTAAATCCAATAAACTTAAACTTGAAATCTTGTTGTTTTTCAGGAAAATTATTTCCTTTAAAATCACATTTGGCAACACCCAATACCCGATAACCTTGTTGTCCAAATTCCTGAATTTGTTGACGCAAGTTTTCTTTTTCATCTTCAGAAAGTTGAGAAACCGCAAGAATAGCTTCCGGTGCACCTTTGGCAGCAATGATTCTTTCCCCCAAATTGTTTTCAAAAATATGGGTCATCATTGGTGGTTTGCCTTCCAACGGATATTCGTGCACCATTTGAAAATCTTTTTTTTGGTCAGAAGTTTGAGTTTCTTCATACACCTTATGCAAGGTTTTTTCCATTGGATCAAAAGGAACGGGTTCGCTGCTCCACATGGCAAATTGAATGAGCTCTGATAGTTCAGATTTATTAAAACTTTTATCATCAAAAACCTGATTGGATTTAAAATCAAAAAGAGCTTTCAGTTTCATTGAATTTTCGGTAATCGTACCCGTTTTGTCGGTGCAAATTACAGTAGTGCTTCCTAAAGTTTCAACAATACTGCTTCGTTTGATGATAACGCCTTGCTTCATTAGTTTCCAAGAACCCAATGCCATAAAAGTGGTAAATGCCACCGGAATTTCTTCGGGTAAAATGGACATCGCCAGGGTTAATCCTGCCAACAAACTTTGAACAATGTTTCTTGATTGCCAAAAACTATATGCCCACACCATCAAGAAAACAACAATTCCTATAAATGCCATCCACTTTACAAACTTTGTAATTTGTAATTGCAATGGCGAAATTTCTTCTTTGATATTTTGAATAGACTGACCAATCGTTCCGAGTTTAGTTTTCGCTCCAATATTTTCTACTTCGAATACCGCCAAACCGGAAACTACCAAAGTACCGCTGTGAACCTTATTATCCTCTGTTTCAGGGTTTTTAAAAACCGAAAAACTTTCTCCGGTAAGTGATGCCTCATTCACCGAAAAATCGTTGCTATGTACAATTTTCCCATCGGCATTTATCATTTTCCCTTCTTCGATAATACACAAATCGCCTACTGCAATTTCGTGCGTAGGAATTTGCATCACTTTAGAATTTCTAATCACCGTACTGAGTGGTTCATTCAGTTTTTCTATCGCTTCCAAAGCTTTTTTACTGCGATTATCCTGATAAAAAGAAATTCCGGAAACGGCAATGATAGCCCCAAGCATAAACAGCGCTTCAGAATAATTGCCAACAATCACATAAATAATCGTTACAGCTATCAATAACAGTAACATCGGTTCTTTCAGAATATCTAAGAGTAATTCAAACCATGAATTATTATGATTTGTATTTATTGAGTTGTAGCCATATTGCTTTTGCGAAGTAAATACCTCATTATCATCAAGCCCTTTCAAATGGCTAGGAAAATTATACTTCATATTTTAGAATAATTTAGAAACACTATTGAATTTCGTTTTTAATCTTTTTTGCCCAAGTTTCAATTTCTTGTTTGTCACTGTCGGACAATTTAGCATCGCCATGTATAAGCGTATAGGATTTTAATGGCATTTCATTCTCCCTGATGGTTTCAATCACTTCATCTAATTTATGCAATTTCTTTTTGGTGGAATAAGCATTGAACTCATCAAAATTCAGTTTTCTTTTTCCTTCGTTTACATGGTCTGCCAACCACCAATTCACCGGTTGGATTTTGTTGTACCAAGGATAGTTGGTATTATTAGAATGACAATCATAACAGCTTATTTTTAAAATGTTTTGAATGTTTTCAGGTACATCATAATGCTGTGTAATCGCGTTTTCTGAAGTCTGAACGCTTTTGTTTTCTTTTGTTTTAAAGAATTGGATGACTGCCAAAAGGACGATTGCAGTAATCGCAGCTTTTTTTAAAATTGATTTTTTCATTACTTTGAATTTTTAAGATTAATTAATTTAAACTATTTTGTTTATTCTTCTTCCTTATTTTTCATCGCCATCAATAGGGTATAAGCTCCTTGTTGCAAGATTTTACTGTTTTTCAGATTATCGGCATTGATAATTTCTGTAAAACCATCTCCACTGCTACCAATTTCTACCGCTACCATTTCAAAATTGTTAGTGTCTTTTTGTTTAAAAACGAAATATTTGCCTTCAAAAGAAACGATACAATCATCGGGCAATGCTAAATTTTGCGTTTCAGGTATTTCAATCTCCGCATTCATATACATTCCCGGAATTAAAAGAGCGTCATAATTATCAAAATGGGCGTGAACTTCCACCGCTCTGTCTTCTGAAATATTTTTTCCGATGAGAATAATTTTTCCGGAATACTTTTTCTCGGGTTTGTTATTGGTGTAACTGACTACCGGCATACCTATTTGAATTTTATCCCAGTCTTTTTCAAAAACTTTCAAATTCAAATGAATATCTCTTGGATCCACCAATTCAAATAGCACATCTGAGGGGCTAACATACTTGCCAATATTGACCAGCACTTTGGTTACATATCCGTCAAAAGGGGCGTAAATATTAGATGTTCGTTTGATATTATTAACGGTTATTAGATTGGGATTAATATGTATGAGTTGTAGTTTTTGTTCCAAAGCTGCCAATGACGCTTCCAAAATCCGGTAATCTGCCTGTGCCTGTTGGAATACTTTATCACTACTGGCTTTGCTTTGATTGAGTTCCTTCTGACGGTTGTATTCTTCTTTTGCATTTTGCAACTGTGCTTTTGTGGTCAGATAATCTTGCTGTAACTGGATATACTGGTTGTCTTCTAGTGTTACCAATACTTCGCCTTTTTTAAAATGCATCCCGGGCAATAGTTTGGTGGACTGCACCCTGCCACCCAAAGCACTGCTGACAGAAACCAAATTTTGTGGCGGCACATCAATTGTACCGTTTAGTTTCAGGGTGTGATGGATATTTTTTTCTTGCAGTTCCGTTGTACTTAATTGAAAATTTTGAAGCTGTTCTTTGGTCAATGAAATGTGATTTTCATTGGCTGAATTGGGTTGTTTCTCTTGTTCTTGTTGGCTGTTTTTACACCCAAAAACAACTAAACTCAATAGAACGATAATTATATTTTTCATTATTATTTTATTTTGAAATGAGATAAAGAATGGTGATGGCTGTTTGGTTTAACTGGGCAACAGCCTGATAATAGTTGGTTTGAATTTGTGCAGCCTGATTATTCAGAAGCACCCAATCCAAATAGTTGATTTCTCCATTGGTAAATTGTTCTTTTGCCGTTTTAAAAATCTGTTCTGCTTTTGGCAGTTGCTTGTTTTGATAATTCTCAACAATGGCTTTTTGGGTTTGATAAGCCTTCAAAGCCGAACGGTATTCCGTTTCTAATTGGGCCTTTTTGACCAATTGCTCATTTTCGTAAAAAGCAATTTTTTGCTGTTCGGCTTTTATATTCGCTTTTTGTCCGCTTGCAAAAATGGGAATACCAATGCCAATGGCAACCACATTATAACGATGTGCATCAATATCTCTAAAACTTTGGTTGTAATAAGATAATGACAAATCTGGCAGAAGTTTGGACTTCTCTAATTGTACCTGCAACTTGGATTGTTCAATTTCCTGTTGAGATAGCTCAATCAAGGGATGGTTTTCCATAGAAGCATCATTAGACTGCAATCCTATATCAATAATAAAATTATCAGCTGTCGGCTCATATCTTATGTCTGAATTTAACAGCCATTGCAATTGAATTTTCGCTAAGTCTATTTCATTTTCTAACCATTTTAATTGATTGGAAATGTTTTCAAACTGAATTTCGGCAGTCGTTTTTTCCAGAATATTTCCGGCGCCTTTTTCAAACCGCAATTTGCTTTTCTCTAAAAATTCTGCATAAAGCGTATCGGTTCTGCCAAGAATAGTTTTCTGCTCATTCAGTAATAAAATCTGATAAAAGACTTGCGTAACTAATTTTCTTGTTTCTATTTTGGAAAGTTTTGTTTGAGTGATCGCTTTCTGCCATTCCTGCTCTAAAACCTTTTTTTGATTGCTGTAAACCGAAGGGAAACTAATGCTTTGAGAAATACCAAATTTATTATCAAATGTAGCTGTGTTAATTTGTCCCAATTCTGTTGTGAGATTGGTTTGCGGAATATTGAGATAAGATGCTTTCTTCTTAGCCTGATAGCTTTCTAACAGCTCATTGCTTTTGATGGAAAGATTGTTTTTATCCGCCATTTCCAAAGCCTGTTTTATGCTTATGTTTTGTGCAAAAAGTGGAATTTGAAATAATAAAAATATGAGTGTTGACATTGATTTTTTAGACAGTATAAATTTCTTAAAACTGATTTTTTCAAACTGAATAAACAGAGTAGGCAAAACAAACAGCGTTAGGAAAGTAGCAATTAACAATCCGCCAATTACCACTGTTGCCAAAGGTTTTTGAACTTCGGCTCCTGCTCCTTTGCTCAATGCCATTGGCAAGAAGCCCAACGATGCCACAAATGCCGTCATCAATACCGGTCTTAGTCTGGTTTTTGTACCGTTTAAGACTACTTTTTCCAAATCTTGTTCCCCTGCTTTTTTGAGTCGGTTAAATTCTGCTATCAATACAATTCCATTTAAAACAGCAACACCAAACAAAGCAATAAATCCAATCCCGGCACTGATGCTGAAAGGCATTCCTCTCAATGCCAACAGAAAAATACCACCAATAGCAGAAAGTGGTATGGCTGTATAAATCAATAAACTTTCTTTTATGGACTTAAACGCAAAAAATAGCAATATGAAAATCAAAGCCAATGATATAGGTACAGCAATCATCAAGCGGTCTTTTGCCTGATTTAGATTTTCAAAAGCGCCACCGTAAGTAATGTAATAACCCGGTGAAAATTGCAGTTGTTGCTCTGCTTTTTTACTCAATTCTTTCACGATACTTTGTACATCTCTGTCACGCACATTAAAGCCGATGACAATTCTTCTTTTGGCATCTTCTCTTTGTATCTGAGCTGGCCCGGTAATAATGTTCACATCTGCCACTTGATACAAAGGTATCTGTGTGCCTTTGGGCGTGGGAATAAGTAAATTGCGAATGTCATTCAGGTTTTCTCTTTGTTGTTCATCCAACCGAACGACCAAATCAAACCTTTTTTCTCCTTCGTAAACTTTACCTGTGCTTTGCCCTGCAAAAGCAGTATTCACCACTTTATTGACTTCTTTAATATTCAGTCCAAATTGTGCCATATTGGCTCGGTTGTACTTGACTACCACCTGCGACATTCCGGTTACGGGTTCTATATATAAATCTTCTGCACCCTTTACAGCTTTGATGATAGTTCCTAATTGTGTGGCGTAGTGTGCGAGACTATCCAAGTCTTCTCCGAAAATCTTACAAACCACATCTTGTCTTGCACCGGTCATTAATTCATTAAAACGCATTTGCACCGGATACTGAAAACCTGTGCTGATGCCGGGTACAGCCTCCAAAGATTTACCCATCTTTTCTGCCAGTTCGGGAAATGATTTAGCGGAAGTCCATTCTTTTTTGTTTTTTAAAATCACCATCATATCGCTGGCTTCCATCGGCATTGGGTCGGTGGGCACTTCACCACTTCCGATTTTTGTAACCACTTTTTCTACTTCCGGATATTGTGATTTCAAAATATGAGCAGCTTTTTGAGTGTATTCAATAGTGGTGTTTAAATTACTACCTGTTAAAACTCTTGTGTCCACTGCAAAATCACCTTCTTCCAATGAGGGAATAAATTCACCGCCCAATCTTGAAAGGATAAATACTGCAATTACAAAAAGTACAGCAACCGAAGCAATGACTGTTTTGGGAAAATGAATTACCTTTCTCAACAACCTTTGGTGTGCGTTGGCTACTTTATCTATTACCCTGTCCGACAGATTGGGTTTGTGTTTTAGTTTTTTACTCAATACCAAAGCACTCATCATCGGGATATAAGTGAGCGAAAGAATAAAGGCACCAATCAAAGCAAAAGAAACCGTCTGTGCCATCGGCTTAAACATCTTGCCTTCTATACCTTGTAAACTGAAAATAGGCAAGTAAACAATCAAAATAATTATCTGACCGAATACAGCACTATTCACCATTTTAGATGCTGAACTTTGAACTTCTTTGTTCATTTCTGATTGACTGATTTTGGGCAAGATTTCATATTTTTTACCGTGATGCAACTGATGCAAAACGGCTTCGACAATAATCACTGCACCATCTACAATCAAACCGAAATCCAAAGCTCCCAAGCTCATCAAATTGCCGCTCACGCCAAAAATATTCATCATAATAATGGCAAACAACATCGCCAGAGGAATAACGGAAGCCACCAGTAAGCCCGCCCGTAAATTGCCCAGGAACAACACCAGCACAAAAATGACTATCAAAGCACCTTCTGCCAAATTGGTTTCAATAGTCCGAATGGCATTATTGACCATTTTTGTCCTATCTAAAAATGGTTCAATGATTACACCTTCAGGTAACGTTTTTTCGATGACAGCAATTCTTTCTTTCACATTCTTGATGACCTCATTACTATTCGCACCTTTCAGCATCATCACCACTGCTCCGGCTACTTCGCCCTCATCGTTATAAGTCATCGCTCCATAACGAGTAGCAAAGCCAAAATTCAAGGTGGCTACATCTTTCAACAAAACCGGAATTCCGTCTGAGGTGGATTTTACGGCTATGTTTTCAATGTCTTCTTTGTTTCCAATCAACCCCTCGCTTCTGATAAATAAAACAGTCGGCCCTTTTTCAATATAAGCACCTCCTGTGTTTTGGTTGTTGTTTTCCAAAGCCTGAAAAATATCATTGATAGTGAGATTAAAGGATTGTAACTTTTGAGCATTCACCGCAATTTCATATTGCTTTAGCTTACCACCAAAACTGCTGACTTCTGCCACGCCTTTTACCCCCAATAATTGTCTTCTTACAATCCAATCCTGAATCGTGCGTAGTTCAGTCACATCATATTTATTTTCAAAACCCGATTTTGCACGAACCACATACTGATAAATTTCCCCCAATCCTGTAGAGATAGGACCCAATTCAGGGGTTCCGACACCGTCAGGAATTTCATCTTTTACAGATTGCAATCTTTCGCTTACTTGTTGCCTTGCCCAATACACATCGATATTGTCGTCAAAAACAATGGTGACTAAGGACAAGCCAAAGCGAGAAAAACTCCTGATTTCGTGAATACCGGCAATATTGCTACTCGCTTGTTCGATGGGAAAAGTAACCAAGCGTTCAATGTCGGTAGCTCCCAAAGCAGGAGCCACGGTGATGACTTGTACCTGATTATTGGTAATATCGGGAACGGCATCAATCGGCAGTTTGGTGGTTTCATACACGCCAAAGATGATAAGGGCAACCGTAAACAGCCCTATGATGAGTTTATTCCTTACGGAAAATTCAATAATTTTATTAAGCATATTTTTGAATTAATCATTAAATTAATTTTTTAATTGGTCTAAAAATTCAGGCATAGTAATAGAAAGGCTTATTAGCCTTCCTTCAATAAAAAATGATTAACCCAAACGAGGTGGTTGCCAGATACCATTCAGATAAGCATCAGCATAATTAGATTGAAGATAAATGGGGATGATTGTATTCTCTTCAGGGAAGATTTGCTTGTGAAGTAAAAATATTGGATTAGGAATAAGTGAAATTACAGAACCAGCGTGTGCGTTTATTGTCTTAAATGGAAGATTATCGTGATTATGGTTATTGTGTTGATGATTGACTTTCCCAGTATAATGCTCCGCTAAAAAATGAATAAAGGAAATAGCCGTTTCATCTTGTTTATGCTCGGTATAATGCTGAATTAACAATGGCAATTTCAATAACTCTCCAAATGCTGTATTAGCACTTAAAAAGATAAAAAGAAATGATATTGCCCAAAACTGTTTCACGATACAAAGTTACAATTTTCAATTAAAATATTGATGATAACTCTGATAAGATTTTTGAAGTTGCGAAACAATTCCACTTGCTTTAGTTGCATCTTTTTCTTCTTCTAATGCTTTTACAATTTCAAGATGTGGGTGCAACCATTTATGTAATTCATCGTGGCTTTTACCGTCCATTGTACAACTTTTTATTAGCTGGTCGTTTTGCTCTTTTAATTGTTGAGCTAAAGCTTTATAATCTGTGTGATTATTCTGGATAAAAGAATTTACCAATTCTTCGCCTTTCATCACAAATGGCTTCATTTCTTCATTCACCAACCATTTCTCCCCATTGTTGAGTTCAATAGCTTCAGAACTTTCATCGTGTTGATGTTCTGCGTGGTTTTCTGTTGCCTGCTTTTCCGTTGATTTTTCGGTGGTATTATTACAACTCCACAAAAACAAAGTGCTAATTCCTAAAACAAATACTTTCTTCATATTTCTAATTTTTAATTCGTAATTTTTAATTTTTTTCAATCATTTTCAATATTCCATCTAAGACCGCTTTTCCGTCTTTAACCAAATTTGATTTATGCCCTGATAATTTCCATTTTAGTACGGTCATTCTCATTCCGCCAATAATTATGGTTGTTAGGGTAGAAGCTCCAATCAATTTATTGTATTGTCCTTTTTCTTGACCTTGTTTTACATTCTCCAATACATAGTTCTGCATTAAATCCATTATTTCAGCCACTTTATTACTCAAACTTTCATCAAAATGGAAAATGCTTTCTGCAAAAATGACACTCACAATTGCAGGTTTATTTGTAAAAGTTTGTAGCTGAGAATTAAAAATAGCTCTTAGTTCATCAGCAGTAATGTCAGTCGGTTTAAAGGAAATAGACTGAATACGGTTTTTCATTTCCGTTTTGAAGTATTCCAATAAGCTCAATAAAATTTCATTTTTGCTTTTGAAATGTCTGTACAATGCAGGTTCGGACAAACCAATATCCTCTGCCAATGCCTTAATTGTCAAATTCTGAATACCATATTTTGAAATACGGTTGGTTGCCGCTTCCATTATTTCTATTTGCCTGTCTGTAAATTCTTGCATTCTTGTCTAATTTATTTTTGTTAGTTAGTATTCACTTACAAAAATAGAAACTAATTTTTAATTGGGCAAATAAAGTTCAAATAAAGTTTTAATTTGATAATTATTCTTTCTGTGAGTGGGTAAAAAAATGGCTCTTTTGGTTTT
>CAYYMF010000080.1:0-8898 GCA_964472755.1 uncultured Chitinophagales bacterium
AAATAACAGATGTGTAGCCAAATTCTTTTGCAATGCGATGGGCTTCTTCAATCAATTTTCCACCAATCCCTTTATTTTGGAAGTCTGGCAAAACAGCAACAGGAGCCAATGCTAATGAAGTTATATTTTCTGAGTTCGTTTTAATAATGATTTTTGTGAGCAGTATGTATCCAACAATTTTGTGATTTAATTCAGCAACTAATGATAATTCTGGAACAAATCGATCGGATTTTCTTAGTCGTTCCACCAAAAGCTGTTCTTTTTTATCGCTCATCATTTCATTGCGAAATGCCTGTTCAATCAAATCAAACACTATCGGATAATCAACTAAAGTTTCTTGACGAATATTAATTTCCATTGCTATTTCAGATAATTTAAAATCTAATTAATTAATTTCAATTGAATGAAATTATCATGTTTCAAATTTATTTCTTGTTGCTCGTGCGTCCAAGTAACATAATATGGAATATGAGTCGCATTTCCGCTCAATTCTAGAACAGGAAGAATATCAGATTTGATGGAATTACCCAACATTAAAAAGTTTTCAGGTTGGTAATCCAAATGTTTGAATAATTTTTGATAATCACTTTCTTTTTTTTCACTCATTATTTCGATATGGTGAAAAAAATGTTCCAATCCTGAGTTTTTCAACTTTCTTTCTTGGTCTAACAAATCGCCTTTGGTGGCAACCACCAATTTATACTCGCCATTCAAGGCTTCCAAAGGTTCTTGCACGCCTTGCAGTAATTCAATAGGCTTTTGCAGTAAGTCGTGTCCAATTTCAATGATTTTATCAATAACATTTAAGTAAACGGTTTTATTTGAAACGCTGTTTGCGGTTTCTATCATACACAACAAAAAACCTTTAATACCATAACCGTAAAGATGCAAATTCTTCATTTCGGTTTTAAAAAATTCTTGAGAAATCGTGTGCTGCGGAAGGTAATTTTCAAGAAAGCACAAAATTGATTTTCGGCTTCTTGGAAGTAAGGTTCATTGACCCATAAAGTATCGTCTGCATCAAATGCTATGGTTGTTATTTTATTGTTTATTATATTGTTAATCTTGTATATATAAATTTTTTAATTATGATATTATAATAACCTAACCAATATCAAAGAATGTTTGATACTCAAAATTAAATACTTTCTATCAGAATATATAGAATTAAGAAATAAAAATCGAACTATAATTCGTGCTTAGGTGCTTCTAAGTTTTTGTCTTCTAAATATGCTTTCTTCACAGCTTCGGCAACTCTATCAGCCACACCCAAATCTAAGGCATTTGGAATAATACAATCACGTTCTAAATTTACAACACAATCCGCAATGGCATAAGCAGCAGCAATTTTCATTCTATTGGTAATACGTCTTGCTCGAACAGCCAAAGCGCCTTTAAAAATGCCTGGAAATGCTAAAACGTTATTCACCTGATTAGGTAAATCACTTCGACCTGTACCAACTACACCAGCACCACCTTTATAAGCTAATTCTGGAGAAATTTCAGGTGTAGGATTTGCCAATGCAAGAATTATCGCATCTTTATTCATCGTGGTAATATCTTCCGAAGACAAAATACTTCCTTGACTAACGCCGATAAAAACATCAGCATCTTTTAGGGCATCTTTCAAAGTTCCTTTTACATGGTTTTTGTTGGTATAAGTAAGAATATCTCTTTTAAAATCGTTCAAATCTGGTCTGTCTTTATGGATAATACCTTTGGTATCACACATAATTATTTCACGAACTGGTGTACAAATATCCGTTTCTAAATCATCACAAGAAATTAATTTAGTTATTGCCAATCCAGCTGCTCCAGCTCCATTGATAACCACTTTTAAATCTCCAAAATTCTTTTTAAATAATTTACATGCATTAAATAAAGCAGCCAAAGCAACTATTGCAGTACCGTGTTGGTCATCGTGAAAAACAGGAATGCCTATTGTTTGCAATCTATCTTCAATTTCAAAACAACGTGGAGACGAAATATCTTCTAAATTAATACCACCAAAAACTGGAGCAATATTTCTAATTGTTCTAATAATTTCCTCTGTATCTTGCGTAGCCAAACAAATTGGGAAAGCATTTAAACCACCAAATCGCTTAAACAACATTGCTTTTCCTTCCATCACTGGAATTGATGCTTCAGCACCTAAATTTCCTAATCCTAAAATTGATGAACCATCAGAAATAATAGCAACTGTATTCCCTTTTATTGTTAAATCCCAAACTCTTTCTTCATCGTTAGCAATTTGACGAACAGGCTCTGCCACACCTGGAGAATAACATAATGTCAAATCATTTTTATTCTCTAATGGTGTTTTTAATTCAACCGTTATTTTACCATTTATTTCCTCATGTAATGCTAATGATGCTCTGGAATAATCTTTCATATATTGTGTTTATAAAAACTGACTTAATTTTTCTTTTAATAATGGACTCCAAGGTTTAGATTTACCTGTTTGTGGATCAGTGCCAACAATTACGCCTTCTCCGTGTGCAAAAATAGTATTCCTATCATTAGCATCATAAACAACATGATGTACTTTCATACTTGAATTGCCAATTTCTTTAATCGCAACAGCAATTCCGATTTCCTTTGGATATATAATTTCTTGGACAAAATTACAATCTAATTTTACGACAACAATTCTTACAGTCTCATTATCTAAATCCTTCCAAAAACCTGTTTGGTTAAAAAAATTAATCCTTCCAGTCTCAAAATATCTGAAATAAATAACATTATTGATATGCCCAAAAGCATCCATTTCTCCCCAATAAACGTTTTGTTTTATTGGAAAAGGAAATTTTAATTGTTTCAGAAATTCTAATCCTTTCATATTTAAGCCTACTAAGTTAGTGTAAGACTTTGAATCTATCAGCTAAATGTAGTTTATATAAAAGTTATTTATTTTAAGAGAAAATCTTTCATAGCATCTATTGTTTCTTTAGGATAAAGATTTTGGCAAAAATGACCACCGTCTATTTCAACAAAAGACTCATCTGGTGGCATTACTACTCTATCTTTACTTGAATGTAAACGCAATGGATTAGGCTTAATAGATTTTATTTTGGGTGCATAATTCATTTCAGCCATTAAACTCAATTCTATATTTGAAAAAGTATCAAAATTATCCATTACTGCGCTTTGTATTTCTCTAATTTTAGTATCTTTTATTTTGTCTAAGAGCATTTTCTTCAAATAAGTGGTTTTGACAAAACCAGTAAGTGCCGCCAATTGTGTAACCCTTGGATAATCAGGAAATGTATGAAAAATCTTTGCGGGGTCATTAAATGAAGCTATCATACAAATCGGATTATCTTGAATCTCTCTAATTTGAAAAGAAAAATAACCACCCATTGAATGTCCAATCAACTTATCATCTGCGTTGATATTATTATCTTTAATGAGTTGTTTTGAAAAATTCTTAACATTGATAAATGGAAAAATAAATTTGCGTAATGACTTTCTATAATCAACTTCTATAACATCAAAATCTTTCAAAAATGGTCTAATTTCATCAAAACTAAAGGCATCTTCACCAAAACCTGGTAATAGGAATATTCTTTTTTTCATTGACTGAAAATAAACAAAAAAGCCATTTTTAAAAACAAAAATGGCTTTCAAACTATTTATTTTATCTAAAGTTATTTTTTAGTATCTACTTTTACAATGTAAGAACCTACATTGGTGTCATTAAAAATAGTTTCATAAATACTCAAATATAGTGTACCTTTAGTTGGTGCAGTAAAGCTTTCTCCACTGTTTACTTTATAATTTGAACCTGAAGTTCCAATTTTATAAACAACAGAACCATAAGGAATTTCGGCACTTTCATCATAAGAAACATCTGTAGGACCACTTACATAACCACTCGGTGAATATATTCCACCAGATAAACTATATAATTTAATTTTACCTGTTGCTGTAATTTTTATTTCTTGACCTTCATTTACTTTTATTCCTGTATCTAACCAAGCATTATCAGCTTCGTTTCCTGAAATATTTACATTTGCTTTCAGTTTAAAAGTATTATTTCCATAAACTTTTTCGTCAATTACGGATAAACGAATCGTAGAAATATCCTCTTTTTTAAAAACGAATGCCCCATAATTATTTGTAATTTTTACCTCAGGTAACACTAAACTTCCCTCCATTTTATTAGCATTTAAGCCAAATTCAACTGCATCTTCTAAAGAATTTCCAAAACTCAAATCTGCTTGTTCATAAAGTGCTGATAATAAATTATCAATAGAGTATTCATTTGCATCTCCCATTTCATAAGTTTCAGATAAAGTATAGTTATTTACAATAGAAAGAATGGGAGTTCCCATTTCCAAAAGCTTATTATAGATTATTTTAGCCTCATTATCACTTGACATTTGCATTTTTTTCAAATCTTGATTGACTTGTGCTACTTTAGACCAATCTGTAAAAACACCAAAACTAATGTTTGAAATTTCTTCAGATGGAATATTTAAATCTCCATACTTTGACTTTAGTAAAATATTTCCAAATATTGATTTTCCTGAGATAATATCTCCATTTTTAAGGTTCACTGTTACTTGGAAATTTGCTGCAAATACATTACCTATCATCAATATTAATAATAGTGTAATTAGGTTCATTTTCTTTTTCATTGATTGATTTATTTATTTATTTATTTAGATTATAAATTTATAAACTAATTAGAATAATCTGAATTCCTAAAACATAAAAAAAGTTATTTAGAACATAAAAAAATAGAAAATCTAGTTCATTTATGGCTTCTTTTTATAAGCAAATCTTTTTAAATAATCTTTAGATATTGGCTTATCCTCTATCAATGGAATATCTCTATCTTTGTTATTTTTTAGTAATTGCAATGCTAAATTAGAACTTACTTGTTGTAAAGCATTTAAACTCCATTGTCCAAAAACACAATGTCCGCCTTCATAAGCTTGTACTTGATATTCCTCAAATGTAGTAATATATCCATTAAATGAATTACTATAAGGGCAAAGAATAATCTCTTCAATTCCAGATGATTTCAATTTTTCTTTTAGTGTGTCTTTCAACCTCCAACTTGCCACTGTGGTTATTTCAAATGGAAAAGCAATAAAAGCAATACTTCCTACTCTAAAAATTTGTACGGGCAGGATTTGAGGTGTCCAAGTATGTTCATCAAACAAACCCAATCTTGCAAAATGTTTAAGATATTTAATCGTTGGATCTGCAAAACCTGGAATAAAAAAATCTCTTAAATCACGAACACCCAACAAACGCTTTGCTCCAGCTTCAATTGCTAAATGTTTTTTACCTTGTGCTTTATATTTTCTATGAATAGCTGCTGCTGCTTTATCTTTCATATTTTTAGCTTTGTTCAAATCTTGTAGTTTTACAAATTCAGCGACCAAACTTGCTCCTTTTCCTATCATTGGGTGCATACCTGGTCCATCCATAATTGAGCCTACTAAAAATGGAATGCCCATGGCTGATGGAGAAGTAACAGCTCCTGATTGTCCATTATTAAATTCAGGCAAAATATTTATCGCACCAAAGTCTAGATATTGAATAACTGCATCAACTTCCTCTCCTTTTATTTGTTGATGATTCCCATTTAAAATTTCTTGTGCCTTTGCATATTGTAATTGTCCATTAAACTTAGAACTCTTTAAATCGTCTTCATAAAATCCTTCATATTTTCCTCGTTGCATCGGTAATTTTGGATTGTATTTTACTCTGGCAGAAACATCACCTGCGGCTCCATTTGCAAATGCACTCACATAATTAGGATTTTGTTTTTTATAATCTTGTTCTAAATAATCTGCTGCAAAACCTTTATTATCAGAACACAACTTCATAAAATTATTCGGCAAATTCGTTGTATGTACACCAAACCAATTAATCGAGCCTAAAGGCATTCCTTCTTGTGATATAAAATGTAACAAAATCATTTCCTTATCAGTCGCTAAAATTCGTTTTTCAAAAGGTAATTTTTGCACTTCTGGATTTTCATTATAGGCGTCAATTGCACGATTAAATGAAACTGGTACGTCCTTATCAAACTTAGCTTTACCAATGGCAATATTTCCTTTGACTTTATTTTTATCAGCAATTAAAATTGCTTCCACAATCCCTTTTACTAAAGTATCTAAATTAGATTGAATAAAACCTGGAACTGGCACATTATAAATAGGGTGTGCGGAAAAACCCGCTGGCGAACAATGAGTATGTGTTGCCGATAACATTAAATTTTTATCAGATATACCGATTTCAGGATAATGCTTATGAATATATGCTAAAACAGACTGTGTTAGCAGAGGTGTAAAAAAACAAATTTCACAATTTACAATAGCAATTTTTTCTTGCTTTTCTAAATCTTGAATAATATAAGCCCTTGCAAATAATGGCGTTTCAACATCTAGTGCGATATGCGAATTCATTGCATAACCTAACATTCCTGAACCACGCTCAAACGCTGTAATATCAGCTTTCCCAATTCCAATTAAAAACATAAAATTTTATTTTCATTAAAAATATCAAAAACAAATTAACATTCAAGTAAATATTCCATAGTTCTTATTGAATATTGGAATAAAAAAAGCTACCCTTTCAGGTAGCCTATTTTAATTTTGGACAAAGCAATTCATTAAGCTTCGATATCATTAAACATTCCTAAAAATTTAAGCATAGCACCAAAATTACTAATTTTAATTTTACCCATCATTACTGCCATTTGTTTATTTACTCTTCCTAATTCTGCATCTTCAAAATCAGAAGCTTCTGCAGAGATAACACAATCAGGTTCACCCGATAAGCCTTCTGCCACTTGGCAAACACCATCTTTTACTGTAACTGTGTAATCTCCACCGTTATCCCCTGTTAATTGAAAATGGAATAATCCTGATTCTGCTGCTGCCTCTTCTGCTTTAAATCTGCTTGGTAAGCCTAGCATAATTTCTTTTGCTGTCATTGTTTTTTTTATTTAGTGAAATATTTATTTTATCGAAAGTAAAAAACTACTTTAAACTTACCAAACGTTTGTTCAAATAAAATCGTTTTCTTATCTTAGATTAATTCAAACTCAAAATAACATGCTTATTAAAACAAAAATCAATACCAATTCTGCGACATACAAGGAAAACTATCAAAAGATGATGGACAAAATTGGAACATTACAAAAGCATCTACAAAATTCTTTATTTCAAGGAGAAGACAAACATAAAGAACGTGCAAAATCAAAAGGAAAATTATTAGCCCGTGAACGCATTGAAATGTTATTAGATATTGATTCTCCTTTTTTAGAATTATGTCCTTTAGCAGGATTAGAAGTTAAAGGAGGTTTTGGTACTGGCGGTACAATGGTAGCAGGAATAGGATTTGTATCTGGAAAAATGTGTATGATTACAGCAAATGTTGGTACGCATAAAGGCGGAGCGGTTGATATTTCGAGTTTGCAAAAAGCGATTAGAATTGGAGAAATAGCAAAAGAAAATAATTTAGTAGGTATAAATTTAGTAGAAAGTGCAGGTGCAAATCTTCCTGACCAAGCAAAAGTTTTTAATTTAGGTGGCAATAATTTTAAAGAAATTACACGCCGTTCCAAAGCTGGAATACCAACAATTTCAATTGTTTTCGGTAATTCAACCGCAGGAGGTGCATATATTCCAGGTATGTCTGACTATACTATTTTTATAAAAAATCAAGCAAAAGTATTTTTAGCAGGTCCACCTTTAGTAAAAATGGCTACCAATGAAATCGTTGATGACGAAACGCTTGGAGGTGCAGAAATGCATAGTAAAATTTCAGGTGTTTCTGATTATTTAGCCAATGATGAATTAGACGGCATTAGAATTGCAAGAGAATTAGTAGATAACTTAGATACGCCACAAAATACAGACAACACAATAAACAAGCCCTACAAAGAACCACTTTATCCTATTGATGAATTATTAGGCATAATCTCAGTCGATCCAAAGATACCATTTGATTGTAGAGAAGTCATTGCTCGATTAGTAGATGGCTCAGAATTTCATGAGTTTAAAAAGGATTATGGGACAACGCTCATTTGTGGTTATGCTAAAATTCATGGTTATCCTATTGCTATTATTTCTAATAATGGTGTGCTTTTTAACGATTCATCAAATAAAGGTGCTCATTTTATTCAATTGTGCAATATGAACAATACGCCAATACTATTTTTACAAAATATCACAGGATTTATGGTCGGTAAGCAATACGAACAAGCCGGAATTATTAAAGATGGTGCAAAAATGATTAATGCTGTTTCCAATTCAGAAGTTCCAATGTTTACAATTATGATGGCAGCGAGTTATGGTGCTGGAAATTATGCTATGTGTGGACGTGCGTACAATCCACGATTCATATTTTCTTATCCCAATTCGATGATTGCTGTAATGGGCAGTGAACAATTGGCAGGCGTTATGCAAATGGTAGCAAAAGAAAGTGCTATAAAATCAGGCAAACAATATGATGAACAACAAGCAGAACAAATGAAAGCATTTATGCAAGCTGAAATAGAAAAACAAAGCAATGCATTCTTTGCAAGTGGACAACTTTGGGATGATGGCATCATTGACCCAAGAGATACACGACATATACTTGGTTTGGTATTGGCATTAACTTATATGAATGAAGTTAAAGGTACAAATGCTTGGGGTGTATATCGAATGTAGTGGAAAGCTTCATCCTGAAATAGGTTTACATATTACTAACTAAAAAAATATAATGTTCCCATACATCAAAATAGTTCTCATATTGACCATAAAATAAAATACAAATTAAGTATCAATATTTTAATAATAAGAAATATAGGCGAAAGATAATTACACTTTTTGGAGGCTAGACAAGAGTTTTTTTTTACACTATAAATTGTATGAAGATAAAATACAACAC
>CAYYMF010000081.1:0-8735 GCA_964472755.1 uncultured Chitinophagales bacterium
CGTGTCTAAATTTAATACTAAAAAAATCGGCCAGCGAGTAGTAGCTTCCCGTTATAGGTAAAATTCAACCATTATGAAATCAGTAATTGTAATCATTTCCGTCATAGCTATCTGTTTAAATTCTTATTCTCAGAACGACACTTGTATTAAAGAAAAATGGATCGCAATACCTAATGATTCTGTTAACTTGTTTTTGTTTCATACTAGAACTTTAACAAATCCAATTTTTGACGAAATTAGAAATTTAGTAGACCAAAAAAAAATCAGTCTATTTTGTGGAAATACAGAATGTTATGAGGCTTCTACAGGAAAATTTATAAATCACAAAATTTTCGATAATCAATTTTGGTCAAACGGTTATGATAGTTTAATTGGATACAATCCATATTTTGAAATTTTAGTACAATCAGATATACCACTGACAAATATCGATGGGAGTTTAAAAATCGTGACTGACTCTTTTGGCAATCAAATGTACCAATATCCTGAGCCTACAATCCAACAAATTCGATTAGACAATCTATACGAATTACAATTAAGGGAAGTAAAAGTTAATGGTGAATTTATTCCAAAAAGCATTTCATTTTGTATGGTTGATAACGGTATTATAATTGAATTATTTAGTGTTGATTTGGATGCTGTTTATTCCTTAAGTAATAAAAAAGAAGTAAAAGAATGGATTCAATTAATTCGTAACCAAAAATTCCAAGGATTTCAATTTAAACAGACAGAATGTGGGAATAATTTTAAACGACAATAAATACCTATAACACCAAATAATCAAAAGCGCCAAAAGAACTATATTTGATAAGGCGCCTTTGCCTATTTGGAAAACGTTAGCACTCACCCTAAAAGACCGACACGACCAATAAAAACGAACAGAAAAATGACAGACAAAATGCCCACCCTCCACCCTAAAAGCGGTCAAATGACAATTTGAAGGCAACTTGTGTCAGTAATGGAATTTTAAAAACTAACTTTACGACCTAAAAAATTAAGACAAACCAAATGAGTGAAGAATATAAAAGAATACTAGAAGCCCAACTTTGGAACATTGCCAATACGTTACGTGGCAAAATGAATGCAGACGAATTTCGTGACTACATTTTGGGGTTCATTTTTTATAAATACCTGAGCGAGAAAATGAACATTTTCGCTGACGAAATATTGAAACAAGACGGCATTAAGTTCAAAGACATTACTCCAAAGACCGAAAACGGAGCAGCATTTATTGAAGCTATAAAGGAAGAAGCTTTGGAGAAATTGGGCTACTTTTTAAGACCCGAAGAACTTTTTACAGAAGTTGCCAAACGAGGCAAAGGCGACAATGAAGAGGATGGTCAAAACTTTGATGAAAGCAAAACTAATTTCATTTTAGAGGACTTACAAAAAATCCTTATCAATATCCAGTTGAGTACAATGGGTACTGAAAGTGAAGAAGATTATGAAAATCTCTTTGAGGATATGGATTTGAACAGTTCTAAATTGGGTAAAACCCCCGAAGCGAGAAATGCAATCATTGCAAAGGTGTTGACGCATCTTGACAAAATTGATTTCAAGTTAAATGACCTTAACGAAGTTGATGTATTAGGTGATGCTTACGAATACCTGATTGGGCAATTTGCCAGTGGAGCAGGTAAAAAAGCAGGTGAATTTTATACCCCGCAACAAGTTTCTTCCATACTTGCAAAACTCGTAACGACAGGAAAACAAAAACTAAAATCGGTTTACGACCCCACTTGTGGTTCGGGTTCTTTGTTGCTTCGTGTGGCAAGAGAAGTAGAAGATGTAAGTAATTTTTACGGACAGGAAATGAACCGTACTACTTACAACCTTGCCCGAATGAATATGATTTTGCACGGTGTACATTACCGCCAATTTGATATAAAGCAAGACGATACACTTGAACACCCACAACACATTGATAAGCAATTTGAAGCTATTGTAGCCAATCCGCCATTTTCGGCTCAATGGAGTGCAAACCCTTTGTTTACAAGTGACGACCGCTTTAGCCAATACGGAAGACTAGCACCAAGCAGTAAAGCCGACTTTGCTTTTGTACAACATATGATTTACCATTTGGCGGACAATGGCACTATGGCAATTGTATTGCCTCACGGTGCTTTGTTTCGTGGTGGTGCAGAGCAACACATTCGCAAGTATTTGATTGAAAACAAAAACTTTTTAGATGCTGTCATTGGCTTACCAGCCAATATATTTTACGGTACAAGCATTCCGACTTGTATTTTGGTTTTCAAAAAGTGCAGAGAAAATCCTGATGATATTTTATTTATTGATGCCAGCCAGCATTTTGAAAAAGTAAAAACCCAAAATGTATTGCGTAAGCAAGACATTGATTTGATTGTTGAAACCTACCGCAACAGAACAGAAACGCCAAAATACAGCAAGAAAGCAACCTTAGAAGAAATTGCGAAAAACGATTACAACCTGAACATACCACGCTATGTAGATACGTTTGAGGCAGAAGAAAATATTGACATTGAAGCCATTGCCCAAGAAATTAAAGCATTGGACGCAACTATTGCAACCACAGACAAAACCATTGCAACTTTTTGTGCTGAACTGAAAATTTCAACACCTTTTTAAACCATGATTTTAAAGATTAAATGATTATGAAACATGAGGATTTAACTAGAAAAATTATTGGATGTGCAATGGAAGTACATAAACAGCTAGGTAATGGCTTTCAGGAAGTTATATACCAAAGGGCACTTTCTATCGAATTACAATTACAAGGCTTGGAATTTAGCAGAGAACACGAAATGCAAATACAGTACAAAGGACATGAAATTGGCACTAGACGTGTTGATTTTTTTGTAGAAAATGTAATAATGGTGGAATTGAAAGCAATCATTAATTTGGAAGATGTACACTTGGCACAGGCAATGAACTATGTGGAAGCCTACGATTTGGAAATCGGACTACTTCTCAATTTTGGGGCAAAAAGCCTACAATTCAAACGGGTTCATAACAACAAAAAAGAAATCAAGTAATCATGCCAATCAAAAATAATCAAGGTTCAGACAACATCCCACAATTGCGTTTTCCCGAATTTGAAGGGGAATGGGAGAAAAAACAACTCATTGAATTAAGCGAGAATGGTTTCAGTAATGGTGCATTTAATGACCCCAAAAAAGTAGGTTCAGGATACAGAATAATCAATGTAAAAGATATGTATGTTGATGGAACAATTGATATAAGCCAACTTACACGAGTTGCAATTGATGAAAAAGAATTTTCTAAGAATAGAGTAGAATTTGGTGACATTTTCTTTACCCGATCTTCTTTAGTAAAAGAGGGAATAGCACATTCTAATGTAAATCTTTCAGATGCAGATGATTTAACATTCGATGGACATTTAATTCGAATGCGTCCTAAGAAAGACTATTATTCACCTGTTTTTTTATATTATAATTTTGCGACTTCAAATACTAGATTACAGTTTATTCAACGAGGAAAAACCACGACTATGACAACTATTGGGCAAGAAGATATTGCAACAGTAGTAATTCTTTGCCCTTCTCTACTAGAACAAACCAAAATCGCTAATTTCCTCACGGCAGTTGACCAAAAAATCCAAGCACTCAAAAAGAAACACAGCCTTTTAGAGCAATACAAAAAAGGCGTAATGCAAAAACTCTTTTCGCAAGAAACCGAGGAACGAGGTTCGCGAACACCTTTAAAAAACAATAAAAAAGGTGAGCAATTGAGATTTAAAGATGAAAACGGAAATGATTTTCCGGAGTGGGAAGTGAAGAAGTTGGGGGAGATTGGAGAAATTGTAACAGGAAAGACACCTAGTACAGCAGATTTAGATTTATGGGATGGAGAAATACAGTTTGTTACACCAACAGATATTACTGAAAATAAATATCAATTTCAAACACAACGAACAATTAAAGAACTTCCAAAAACAAGATTATTACCTCTAAAAAGCATAATGTTTACTTGCATTGCTTCAATTGGAAAAATGAGTTTATCAATTACCCCTTGTGTAACTAACCAACAAATAAATAGCATAATTCCATTTAGTCATTTTGACAATGAATTTGTTTATTATGCGCTTCTTAATATTGTGGATTACATAAAATCAACTCAGAGCACTAACACACTACCTATCATTAACAAAACGGAGTTTTCAAAATTTGAGGTAAATATCCCAAAAGATAAAAAAGAACAAACCGCCATCGCCAATTTCCTATCTGCTCTTGATGAAAAAATAAACCAAACGCAAATGCAGATAGAAAAAATGGAGGTGTGGAAAAAAGGACTTTTACAAAAAATGTTTTGTTAGGGAATGAAGCAAGCGAAAGATATATTGAAATCCTTGAAAATCAATAACATTAAAAATTTAACTTTGAAAATGTTTACAGAATTCAAAAAAAGTATTACCTTTGCACTAACAGTACCTGTGTTGCTTCCCGTTAGAACAGCTCACGGGTCTTTCTTCAAAGACAGTCTTTTACTAACAATAATACACCTCCTATGCCTCTCCACGATGCACACTTAGGGGGTTTTCTCTTTTTATAGCCCTATGAGTAAACAGTACAACAAAATACCACTTAGTTTTCAAAAACAAATAGAACTACTTCAAAGCAGGAATTTGATAATAGATGATGAGCCCAAGGCATTGTCCTATTTGCAAGAAATAAGCTATTACAGGCTAAGTGCCTATTTTTTACCCTATCAAAATGCCAAAGATAATTTTGAAAATGACATTACATTTGAGCAAATCATTAAAACCTATTCCTTTGATAGAGAGCTGCGATTATTGGTTTTTGATTGCATTGAAAGAATAGAAGTAGCCATACGCACACAATTTATTTACCAAATGGCATTGCACTACAATGACAGCCATTGGCAAGACAATCAAAATCATTTCATTACACCGTATTACAACAAGATTGGCAATTTAGTAAATCCGTTTGCCGATTTTCAAGCCATAATATCCAAAGCAAAAACAGCCCGTACACCCGAAACATTTATAAAACATTATATCAGTACATACAACAAACCAGCCAATCCACCCAGTTGGATGTGTTTTGAATTGTTGACCATTGGCGAATTATCTCATATTTACAGAGGACTAAAAAACAATGCTGATAAAAAGCGAATAGCCGATTTTTTTGAAGTTCACCCTACTGTTTTTACTTCTTGGTTGCACACGCTTACCTATGTACGCAATATCTGTGCTCACCACAGTAGGCTATGGAATAGAGTAATAATCAATAAATATGATTGGCCACCAACATCATCTAAACCTATATTAAATTATATCCCAAACAATCATCAACGCAGAAAGATATTTCCAATTCTTTCTGCCATTATTTATTTGAATGATGAAATAAGCCCAGGTCATCAAATTAAACAAGAACTTTTTAGCCTATTTGCAAAATTCCCTAATGTACAATTAAGCAAAATGGGATTCCCTGCAAATTGGCAAAACGAACCCCTTTGAAAATAATATGAGCAGACAATCCGAACAAATATTAGAAGAACAATTAATTGCCCAATTGCAAAAATTGGGTTATAGCTATGTTGTAATCAACAGTGAAAAGGATTTATTGCTCAACCTGAAAGGGCAATTAGAAAAACATAATCAAGCTGCACTTGCTAAAACAGGAAGCGAACAACTCACCCAAACAGAGTTTGAGAAGATTTTAAATTTATTGAGCAAAGGTTCCGTTTTTGAAAAGTCAAAAATGCTTCGCCAAAAGCAGCACCTTGTTCGGGATAATGGCGACAACCTTTATTTTGAGTTTTTAAATACTGAGCATTGGTGTCAAAATCAATATCAAGTAACCAACCAAGTAAGCCAGGAAGGGAAATTTAAAAATCGCTATGATGTAACGATACTCATAAACGGTTTGCCTTTGGTTCAAATAGAACTCAAACGCAGAGGATTAGAACTTAAAGAAGCCTTCAATCAAATCAACCGTTACCAACGTCATTCATTTGGTGCAAATTCGGCTTTGTTTCAATATGTGCAGATTTTCATTATCAGCAACGGAGTAAATACAAAGTATTACGCCAACAACCGAAATCAAAGTTTCAAACAAACCTTCTATTGGACTGATGTAAACAACAAACGACTTTCCAATATTTTAAATGGCTTTACGGATACATTTTTAGAGCCTTGCCATTTGAGTAAAATGATATGCAAATACATTGTATTGAACGAAGCCTATAAAATTCCAATGGTGCTTCGTCCGTATCAATTTTACGCAGTAGAAGCCCTAATTGAAAGAGTAAAAAACTCCACCAAAAACGGCTATATATGGCACACCACAGGTTCAGGCAAAACCCTAACCAGTTTTAAAGCCAGTCAGATTTTGATGAGTTTGCCACAAGTTCACAAAGTGGTTTTTGTGGTAGATAGAAAGGATTTAGATTACCAAACCACCAAAGAATTTAATAGCTTTCAAGAAGGTTGCATTGACGGGACAGACAATACACAAAACTTAGTAAAGCAGTTTACAGGCACATACGTTGACAAAAAAGGAGAAGCCAAAAACTCGAAACTGATTGTTACCACCATTCAAAAACTCAATACAGCCATTAGCAAATTGAAGTATGAGGCGAAAATGGCTGAACTCAAAGATAAACGCATTATATTCATATTTGACGAGTGCCACCGAAGCCAGTTTGGAGACACCCACAAACGCATAAAAGATTTCTTCAACAATGCCCAAATGTTTGGTTTTACAGGTACTCCCATTTTTGCAGACAATGCAGCTAAAAACGAACACGGCAAACGAACCACCAAAGATTTATTTGAAGACTGTTTGCACAAATATGTGATTACAGATGCAATCAAAGACGAAAACGTGTTGAAGTTTTCTGTTGAATATGTGGGCAGATACAAACACAAAGACGGACGAGAAACCAATATTGATATTGAAGTAGAAGACATTGATACTAAAGAGTTGATGGAAGATGAAACCCGTTTAGAAAAAATAACGGATTACATTATTGCACACCACAACCGCAAAACACATAGCCGAGAGTTTACGGCAATGTTTTGTATCAACAATGTGCCAACGCTTATCAAATACGTTGACTTATTCAAAAAGAAAAAAGCGAAAGGTTTACACAACTTGAACATTGCAACCATTTTCAGCTACGGAGCAAATGAAGATGATGCAGATGCAAACGGCTTTATAAATTTTGAAGAAAGTTTTGATAGCGTTGATTTCAATGTAGTTGCCGAGCCAACAGTAGAATACAATATCAATCAACACAGCCGAGATAAATTAGAGGAATACATACAAGATTACAACAAACTTTTTGGCGACAACTTCACAACCAAAGACAGTCAAAGCTTTTATAACTATTACAACGACATTTCTAAGAAAGTAAAAGAACGCAAAATTGATATTTTGGTAGTTGTAAATATGTTCCTCACAGGATTTGACAGCCCGACATTGAACACATTGTACGTTGACAAAAACCTAAGGTATCACGGACTTATTCAGGCATATAGCCGAACGAACCGAATTTTAAATGAGCAAAAAAGTCAGGGCAATATTGTTGCGTTCCGCAACTTGAAAAATCGTACAGACGAAGCCATTACTTTATTTAGCAACAAAGAAGCTATTGAAGTAATCATAATGAAACCTTATGAAGACTACACAGCCAAGTTTGATGAAGCGTTTGAGCATTTAATTTCACTAACGCCAACAACAGACAGCGTTGATGATTTAGAAACCGAAGATGACGAACTTGAATTTATAAAGGCTTTCAGAGATTTGATGAGAATAAAAAACATTCTCACCGCCTTTTCAGATTTCAAATGGACGGACTTGAAAATGAGTGAACAGCAATTTGAAGATTTTAAAAGCAAGTATCTTGACCTTTACGATAAAGTTAAAAGCAACCACCAAAAAGAGAAAGTTTCCATTTTGGAAGATGTGGACTTTGAGTTGGAGTTAATTCACCGTGACGAAATCAATGTTGCTTATATCATTCAATTGTTAATCAAGCTCAAAGCACAAGCACAAAAAGACACGACCAAAGCCGAGCAAGAAATATTCAACTTGTTAAGTACCGAAACGACTTTGCGTAGTAAACGAGAATTGATTGAGAAATTTATCAAAGAGAATTTACCAGTCATAGTTGACACAGATGAAGTTGCTCCAGAGTTTGACAAGTTTTGGAACGCAGAACAACAAAAGGCATTTAACAAACTTATAGAAGAAGAAAAACTATCAGCAGACAGGACAGAAAAACTCATTGAGGACTATCTATTTGCAGAGCGACCACCATTGAGAGACGAAGTGTTGGAACTCATTGACGGAGCAAAACCAAGTTTACTTGAACGCAAAAAATTAGGCGACAGAATTTTGAAACGGATTGTTGATTTTGTAGAGACATTTATTAACGGAATGACAGGATAGCCCACGCTTTTGGTGGCACATTTGCAAAACCGCACAAGCCAAAGCTAAAGCCAAGTTTTGCAAAAGAGCCACCAAGCCAACGCACCAAAAAACAGACACGAAATGACAACTAACAAACACGACAGAAAAGAAGGGCGAAGTGCTAACATCGGTTTTGCAAAATGGCGGGTTAAGTGCTTCTATGACAGTTTAGTGCAAGGTTCAAGTTCAGTTTTTCAAATGAACATTTGTGCTGAAAATCCGCCACTTCGCCAAGCTGCCGCCCGTTATCACCAACCTCGGTTAACCAATTCAATATTTTATAATTTCGATTAAAAA
>CAYYMF010000082.1:0-8645 GCA_964472755.1 uncultured Chitinophagales bacterium
ATAACTTATGCTATATTGTTGTTGATCAGTTATGATATCCGTTCCGTTTACTAAAAGAGTATATGTTCCGCCAATTGCAGAATCCAAAGTTACGTATTCAATATTATTCAAATTATCAACACCTCGTTGAGCAGGATTTTGATAAAATTTAGGATTTAAAACCCACGGTAAAATAGTATCATTATTGGGTGTAACTAATTTTAAATCCAAATTATTTACTAATATTTTTTGTTGTAAAGGAAAAGCTGCTGGGTCTGTCCAACATAGAGTAATTGAAATAAAATCAGCATTTTGAGTTAATGTAAATTGGTGCGTTTTTTGTTCTTGATTACTAATATTTCCAATTATAAATTTATTATCAATAATATTTTGAACTGATTTTTTTGCATCTGGGCGACCAAATCCGGCACCATAATCCAATCCTTTTCTATACATATCTTCAGCTGTGTTACAAAGCACTGCTTTTACTAAACTTGAAGGAGGCAATGTCCCATTTTGTAATTTATATTTTTGTTGAACTAAAGTTGCAATACCAGCAATTTGTGGTGCTGAAAATGAAGAACCATATACTGTTGAAAATGCTGTTCCTGGTGCACTTGCAGTATAAGCAAAACCTTTTGCCACTAATTCTGGCTTTAATCTACCATCTGTCGTTGGTCCTCGACCACTTGCTTCTACTAACTTTTCACTTCTATATAAATATCCAACAGTTATCGCATTTTTTGTACCTTGATATCCAATATCTAAAGAATAAAAGGTATCATTTATTGCACAAAGATGTGCAGTATTTCCTGAGGCGACAACATGTAAAACATCAGGATACTCATAAGCCAACTTATCCATTTTACTTGCATCTAAAGTATATAAACCCGAAGCAGATTTACAATGCGATTGCTCAAAGTTATAGGAATGATTGGTTACGTTAAGATTGAATTTATTGATCCCATCTTTTATCTCTTGAATAATATTTCCCCAATTATCCCAACCATAAATATTAGCTTTAGATGCTGCACCGCTATGCAAATAACTTGTATTTCCACACATAGCTGCTGCTCCTGCGACTTGTGTTGGGTGTACATTATAAGGCGAAAAACTCAATGTTTTATCAATATTAAAGACTCTAGTATCTTCTAAATTGATATGAGTACCTATTGCTCCACCGTCCCAAATACCAATATTCATATTTTCTCCATTAAGATTCAATCCTCCTTTTGAAATTGGCATATTAACGCGCGGTAATCGATCCATAATATATGACTCTGAAACTAATAATTGTTTGTCTTTATAATCTTTACTTATCAATAATACAAATGGCAACTGTGCGAGTTCTGCAATTTTACTTGTTGTAATTTGTAATTTATAAATATGGTCATCTTCTATATAATCATATAAACTGGCATCTAAAGATTTTAGGATTTCAGTAGCATTCGTTTTGTTAATTGTACTTGCAAATTGAACTTGTATATTTTGTGTTGTCGCTGTTTTATCTATATCATCAAAAATTTTGCTATCAGGTTGTACATAATAAATTTTACTTTGAATTGAATGTATTTTATCTTTTGGTAAATGAATTAGGTATTGATGATTTCCAATATAAGTTTCAATATTTTTAGAATATAAATGTGCTACACTTTCTGATACAACGATAAATGCTTTGTCTTGGGAAATATAGAAGTGATTATCTAATTTTTTATTATCTGAAGGCTGTATCTCAACCAATTGAATTGCTGAAAAAAGCAATGTATGTACATAAAATATACACAAAAGCAACAGTATAAGATTCCTTTTCATAAATTTATTTTTAGATATTACTACTAAAAATAATAATTATTTTGGATAAGTCAAATGGACATGAAAATTCTTATACATTTAATTCTAAAATATTCTTTGTAGAGTCTGTCAAATTGCTAAATTTGAGTGCATCAAGCAATGCAATACTATCCAACAATTCATGATATATTTGCGCTAGACCAGTATCTGTTTTCAGTTCATTTACAATCATTTCATTTTCTAATGTATTTGTTTCATTGTAAATAAATTTTAATAAAAAATCAGGTGTAAAAATAGCTGACATATAATTTCATTTTAATCAATAACGAAAAAAAACGAAGAATATTGTATTCTAAAAAATAGAACATTCTAACTCTAGAATTATCTTTTATTTTTTGTCAAAAAATGTATTAACATCTTTCAAAACTTTTTCAGGATACTCAACCATTGGCACGTGTCCACAAGAATCATAAACCACCATTGTGCTATTTTGAATATCTTGATGAAAACGTTCTGCAAATTTTGGGTTTATAATAATATCTTCTTTTCCCCAAAGAATTAATGTTGGGACATGAATGTTTTTTATTTTATTTTGATCGGGATAGTTTTTAAAATTAGACATGCAAATAATTTGCTCCATTGCACCTTTTCGATTCCAAAAATCATTCATACGTTGGGCTTTTGAAGTATTGATACTAGATTTATTATAAAATACTCTTTTTATGCCGTTTTCTGTCATAAAATAAGGCACTCCTCTTTTTAAAAATGCAGGAACTATTGGATTTTGAAATCTTTTAACGCCTGCTGTTTTTTCAACCTCTGCCATATCATATCCAGCACTATTCAATAATACCAATTTCTTTACTTTATCAGGATGTTCTAATGTAAGTACCCAAGACATCATGCCACCTAAGGAATTTCCCATCACATAAAAACTATCTAAATGCAGTGTATCGATGAGGAAATTAAAATAATCATTATAGATTGAGTTAAAATCCGTTTGTGGTGTTGGTTTGCCCGGAAATTCTGACAAACCAAATCCTGGCACATCAATTCTTATCACTCTATAATTTGGATTTAATAAATGGTCTAATTTTTCAAAATCCTTAAAACTCCCACCAAATCCATGTATCATCAAAATCGGAATTCCTTTGCCACTTTCCGTATAATGAATTTCAGCACCTTTCCATTGTATAAATTTAGAATTAGGTTCTTTATATTTTTCTTTTATATAATCACGTGATAAGGTTAAATCCTTTCTAAGAAAAAATGCATAAGTTCCTACAAATAATAATAAAATTAGAAATAATAAAAGTAGTTTTTTGAACATAATTTAAGTTTATACTGCATAAAAATAAGCAATACAATTGGTTTTTAAATTTTAAAACATGTTAAATTTGAATATAAAAATCCAAATGATTATTTTTGAATTCTTAATTTTTACAACCAATGGCACTCACAATTTTTGATAAGTTGATTAAACAAGCTGAAGCTTTAATTGCCTCCGATGGAAAAGTTTCTCAATTATTAGATGAGTTTTTTTTAATAATAGGCAAATCCACTGAAAAATTATATAAAATCCAAGATTCAGTTGTTACTTTAGGCAGAATGTTGAGAGCTTGGGTAAAAGGTGATTATAAAAACATCAGTACTACTTCAATTATAGCAGCTGTTGCGGCAATAATTTATTTTGTAAATCCATTAGATTTAATACCTGATTTTATTCCAATTATTGGACAAATAGATGATATTTTAGTATTGGGTTATTTTGTAAAAATCTTGAATAAAGAAATTGAGAAATTTATGGCTTGGGAAGCTGCCCGAAATAACAAATAGCTTATTGTTAAGAATTTTTATCTTATTTATTACGACTAATTAATTTCAATTGTGCAATGGTTTTAATTGGATTTTCTGATTTAAAAACGGCATTTCCTGCTACCAAAATATCTGCACCTGCTGTTACTAATTGTTTTGCATTTTGTAATCCAACGCCGCCATCAATTTCTATTAGAGCTTGGCTATTATTTGTGGTAATTAATTCTTTTAATTTTTCCACTTTTTTATAGGTATTTTCAATAAAAGATTGTCCACCAAAGCCTGGATTCACACTCATCACACAAACTAAATCGATGTCAGCAATAATATCTTCCAATAAACTAATATTTGTATGAGGATTGATGGCAACGCCGGCTTGCATTCCTGCATTTTTTATGGCTTGTATGGTTCTATGCAAATGCGTACAAGCTTCGTAATGAACTGTCAGAATATCTGCTCCAACTTCTTTAAATTGCTGAATATAATTTTGAGGTTCTACAATCATTAAATGCACATCAAAGGTTTTGTTACTCAAGTTTTTCATAGCTTGAATAACAGGTAATCCAAATGAAATATTAGGAACAAAAACACCGTCCATCACATCAATATGGATATATTCGGACTCACTTTCGTTCAGCATTTTAAAATCAGCTTCTAAATTGGCAAAATTTGCAGATAAAACCGATGGTGCTATTATTGGAAAACTCATGTACAAATATACTGCTTTTTTATTTGTTCAATGATTTTGTAATTTTTAAATTATTTGCTTTTTTGTATTTTCGTTTTAAGCAACGCTGAGTGTTTAGTAATTAGGCAAATCAAATGCAGAAAGTGGTTCATCTTTGTCTTTTGGATCTAATTTTAGTTCTTTTGGTTTTACAATTTCATTTTCTGGCACCCAATATCCTTCTGAGTTTTTTGCCAAACCATCATCTTCATAAACATAAACACCACGTTGCCAATCATAACCAATTGTTTTTCTTGTCGTGTCTCTAACAGCAGGTGTATAAGTTTCTTTCTTTTCTTCTTTAGTAAAAATAACTTGCAATAAAGCTATAGCAATTAAAGATAGAAACGCATATTTGAACAACTGTCCCATACTATAAAATTAAGTTTTTTATTTGATAGAATCCAAAAAATCTAACTTCTCAAAATCTATCAACCATCATTTACTTACTCATTTCTAAAATTTCATCAAATTCTTCTTTGCTTACATCAATAACCGATAATCTACTTTGCTTGATAATTTTCATTTCAGCCAATTTTGGACTAGATTTTATTGCAGCCAAACTAACCGGATTTTTAAGCTTTTTTATTGGTGCAACATCTACACAAACCCATCTTGTATCATCAGTTGTTGGGTCTTGATAAGCTTCTTTCACAATTTTCACAATACCCACAATTTCCTTTCCAATATTAGAATGATAAAAAAAAGCCTTATCGCCTACTTTCATTGCTTGCATATTATTTCGTGCTGTATAATTACGCACACCGTCCCAATGTTCTTGTCCTTTTGCTATCAAATCATCAAAACTAAACACATCAGGTTCAGATTTCATTAACCAATATTTCATATTATATTTTATTTAGAATTGATATAAATATAGTGTTGTAAATTAATCATTTTTAAACAATAAAGCATAGAAAAATCATTAAAAATTGAGTACATTTGCGTCGCAAATAAATTTTATTAAACTACAGACAAATACGTCTATCATATTAAAAAAAACTTCTATTATGAGCATTTACCAAGATTATCTTCAAGAGATTGAAGAAAGAAAAAGCCAAGGACTTCATGCAAAACCTATTGATGAAGCACCATTATTAACTGCAATTATCGAACAAATTAAAGATTTAGGCAATGCTCACAGAGCAGATTCTTTAAACTTTTTTATTTATAATACATTACCAGGCACAACACCTGCGGCGGCGGTTAAGGCACTTTTCTTAAAAGATATTATTTTAGGGAATGCTGTTGTTGCTGAAATTTCCACAGATTTTGCTTTTGAATTATTGGCTCACATGAAAGGTGGAAAATCAATTGAAGTATTATTGGATATTGCATTAGGAAATGATACAACTATTGCTAAAAAAGCGGCAGATGTGCTTAAAACTCAAGTTTTCCTTTATGATGCAGATACAGCTCGTTTAAAAGAAGCTTACAATAATGGCAATGCAATTGCTAAAGAAATATTAGAAAGTTACGCAAATGCAGAGTTTTTCACTAAATTACCTGAAGTTCCAGAAACGATAAAAGTTGTAACATATATAGCCGCTGAAGGTGATATTTCTACAGATTTATTATCACCAGGAAACCAAGCTCACTCTCGTTCTGATCGTGAATTGCACGGAAAATGTATGAACTCTCCAGAGGCACAAGCAGAAATTAGAGCATTACAAGCAAAATTCCCTGATGCAAGTGTGATGATGATTGCAGAAAAAGGTACAATGGGTGTTGGTTCTTCTAGAATGTCTGGCGTAAACAACGTGGCACTTTGGACAGGTAAACAATCAAGTCCTTATATTCCATTTGTAAATATTGCTCCTATTGTTGGTGGTACAAATGGAATTTCTCCGATTTTCTTAACTACAGTTGCTGTAACTGGAGGAATTGGACTAGATCTTAAAAATTGGGTAAAGAAAGTTGATGCAGATGGTAAAGTAGTAAAAGCTGAAAATGGAGACCCAGTTTTAGAAGAAGTTTATTCTGTTGCAACAGGAACTGAATTAACGATAAATACAAAGACTAAGAAATTATACAATGGAGATAAAGAATTAATAGATATTTCAAGTGCTTTAACTCCACAAAAAATGGAATTTATTAAAGCTGGTGGTTCTTATGCAGTTGTATTTGGTAAAAAATTACAAACATTTGCTGCTGAAACTTTAGGCATTCAAGCACCTGTTGTTTTTGCACCTTCAAAAGAAATCACAATAGAAGGTCAAGGCTTAACAGCTGTAGAGAAAATATTCAACAAAAATGCAGTAGGTGTAACACCAGGAAAAATATTACATGCAGGTTCTGACGTACGTGTAAAAGTAAATATTGTTGGTTCACAAGATACTACTGGTTTAATGACTGCCCAAGAATTAGAATCTATGGCTGCTACAGTTATCTCTCCAACTTTAGATGGTGCTTATCAATCTGGTTGTCATACAGCATCAGTTTGGGATAAAAAAGCTCAGGCAAATATCCCAAAATTAATGAGTTTTATGAACAACTTTGGTTTAATTACAGCAAGAGATCCAGAAGGTGTTTATCATGCTATGACAGACGTAATTCACAAAGTATTAAATGATATTACTATTAATGATTGGGCAATTATTATTGGTGGAGACTCACATACTAGAATGTCTAAAGGCGTTGCTTTTGGTGCAGACTCTGGTACTGTTGCTTTAGCTTTAGCAACTGGAGAAGCATCTATGCCGATTCCTGAATCTGTAAAAGTTACTTTCAAAGGTCAAATGAAAGAATATATGGATTTCCGTGATGTGGTTCATGCTACACAAGCACAAATGTTACAACAATTTGGTGGCGAAAACGTTTTCCAAGGAAGAGTAATTGAAGTACATATTGGAACATTACCTGCAGACCAAGCATTCACATTTACAGACTGGACTGCAGAAATGAAAGCAAAGGCATCTGTAAATATTTCAGAAGATGCAACATTAATTCAATCATTGGAAATAGCAAAAAGCAGAATCCAAATTATGATTGACAAAGGTATGGACAATGAAAATCAAGTATTAAAAGGTTTGATTGACAAAGCAAATAATCGTATTGCTGAAATTCAATCAGGCGTTAATCCTGCCTTACGTCCAGATGCAAATGCAAAATATTTTGCAGAAGTAGTAGTCGATCTTGACCAAATTGTTGAGCCTATGATTGCGGATCCAGATGTAAACAATAAAGATGTTTCTAAACGCTATACACACGATACCATCCGTCCATTATCCTATTATGAAGGCGAAAGAAAAGTTGATTTAGGATTCGTTGGTTCTTGTATGGTACACAAAGGCGACTTAAAAATCGTTGCTCAAATGCTAAGAAATGTAGAAGCAGAAAAAGGTAAAGTGGAATTTAACGCACCTTTAGTTGTTGCAGCTCCAACTTATAATATTATTGATGAATTAAAAGCAGAAGGCGATTGGGATATTTTAGAAAAATATTCAGGATTTGAGTTTAATGATGCTGCTCCAAAAAATACTGCACGTACAGAATATGAAAATATTATGTATTTAGAACGTCCTGGTTGCAATTTATGTATGGGTAACCAAGAAAAAGCAGCAAAAGGCGATACTGTTATGGCAACTTCTACACGTTTGTTCCAAGGTAGAGTGGTAGAAGATTCAGCAACTAAAAAAGGTGAATCTTTATTATCATCTACACCAGTGGTTGTGCTTTCTGCAATCTTAGGTCGTACGCCAAATATTGAAGAATATCAATCTGCTGTAAAAGGTATTAACTTGACAAAATTCAAACCATCTTCCATGCAATTAACTAAATAATTGCAAATTGAAGTAGTATAAAAAAACCGCCATGAAAATTGGCGGTTTTTTTTTGAATATTTCCTTGCTATTAATTATGCTCCACCAGTACCTTTAAAATAATCATCTTTATATTTGAATAATACATTGAAAGTCGTTAATGAGCCATAAATCCTTGTAATGTATTGTTGCAATTCTACTTTTTCAGCATCTGACAATTTACTAGCATTTATTTTTTGTTCCATTACACGCAATCTATCACGTGTCATCACAATTTTATGAAAGAATGATTCAATATCAATTTCTTTATCTTGCAGAGAAGTATCAGCCGATTGAATAAGGAGTTTTCCACCTTGATATCTATCAGCTATTTTACAATCTTCAACTGGTTCAATTAAAGGCTTTATCATTTGATAGATAGCTTTTTCTACTTCATCTAATGAAATACCAGAATTGTCTTTTTCTACCAATTTAATGACCAACATGCCGTCGAAAGTTTTGGAAATTTCTTTTTCGCCGTGTTCATTGAAATAAATATTGTATAAATATTCATCTTCATTATCAATAATTAC
>CAYYMF010000083.1:0-8506 GCA_964472755.1 uncultured Chitinophagales bacterium
ATATAATTACTGGAATCTATAACCTACAAGTCAAATGATTTTCGCAAGAGGTCTATTAATCAAAATGCACTACCTTATGTATGTTCTAATGCATAATTCGAATTAAAAAAAATATAGAATTTCTTTGTGAAAGTGCTGAATATTCGGCACTTTTATTTTTGATAAGAAAAGCAAAATTGATTAGAAGGTTCTGTTTTTCTTACTTATTGAAGTGGATAAAGAGAATTGAAATAAATTGGCAAAATACTTACTTAGAGTTATTGAACCCGAATAGCCTAATATTAAATTAGAGAATCACGGCACTCACGATATCTTGCAATATTTTTTCAGCAGTATTCATTGTATTCACATTTTCATAGGTTAGAATTAAATTATTGCCATTTTGTTTTAAAACACATCGTTTCTTTCCATCTTGAATGTATTGCATTACTTTTCCAAAGTTGCCATTTTCGTAATAAGGCGAATTTGGATTGTCTAAAAAATAACAACGTAGTTTATTGCCTTTAAGAATTATACGTTCAAAGCCGATTTTTTTAGCTAACCATCTTATTCTCAAGCCATCAAATAATTCATTGACTTCTTTAGGAATTTTGCCAAATCTATCTTTTAAATTCAGTGTAAAAATAGTCAGTTCTTCTTCATTGCTAATTTCATCAAGTTGGGTATAAACTCGTAATCTTTCTTCTGTATTTTGAATGTACCCATTTGGGATTAGCATTTCCAAATCGGTGTCAATACTGCAATCTCTTACAAATTCGGTTTGCTGTTCAATTTGTTCCTTAAAAACATCTTTAAATTCAGTATGTTTCAGTTCTGTGATGGCTTCGTCCAGTATTTTATGATACATTTCAAAGCCAATATCTGTAATAAATCCACTTTGTTCGCCACCCAATAAATTTCCGGCACCACGAATATCCATATCTCGCAAAGCTATTTGAAAACCTGAACCTAAATCTGAAAATTCTTCTAATGTTTGTAATCTTTTTTTCGCTTCTGATGTTAAGGAACTTCGTGGAGGTGTCAATAAATAACAAAAGGCTTTTTTGTTGCCACGACCAACACGACCACGCAATTGGTGTAAATCACTCAATCCAAAATTTTGAGCATCATTGATAATTATAGTATTGGCATTTGGAATATCTAAACCTGACTCAACAATATTTGTAGAAAGCAAAACATCAAATTCTCCATTGATAAAATCCAGCATAATTTCCTCTAATTTGTCGCCTTCCAATTGCCCATGTGCAGATTTTACTTTTATATCAGGTACCAAACGTTTTAAAACAATTTCAATTTCATGCAAATCTTTTACTCTATTATGCACAAAGAAAACTTGTCCACCACGATAAACTTCATATTCGATGGCTTCTTTCAAAAATTCTACATTAAAAGTATGTATTTCTGTAGTTACAGGAATTCTATTGGGTGGCGGTGTCATAATATTGGACAAATCTCTCGCACCCATCATAGAGAATTTTAATGTACGAGGAATTGGTGTTGCCGTTAATGTTAAGGTATCGACATTTGTTGCCATTTGTCTTAGTTTTTCTTTAGCGGCTACGCCAAATTTTTGTTCTTCATCAATGACCAATAAACCTAAATCTTTGAATTTTATTTTTTTATTTAAAATAGCATGTGTGCCAATTAATATATCTATTTTTCCTTCTTCTAATTCTTTTAAAGTTGCTGTTTTTTCTTTAGCAGTTTTAAAGCGATTGATAAAATCTACTTTAACAGGTAAATTTTCTAATCGTTTGGAAAATGTCTTAAAATGTTGCCATGCTAAAATAGTTGTTGGCACTAAAACAGCAACTTGTTTACTGTCGTTCGCAGCTTTAAAAGCAGCACGTATAGCCACTTCAGTTTTTCCAAATCCAACATCACCACAAATCAATCTGTCCATAGGATGAGGCTTTTCCATATCTTGTTTGATATCTATAGTTGCCTTGATTTGGTCGGGTGTATCTTCGTAAATAAAACTAGCTTCCAATTCATCTTGTAAATAAGTATCTGGCTGAAAAGCAAAGCCTTCTTCTACTTTTCTTTTGGCATATAATGCAATCAATTCTTGAGCAATATCTTTTATTTTTGCCTTCGTTTTTTGTTTGAGTGTATTCCAAACATTAGTACCTAATTTGTGAACTTTTGGCACAGTACCTTCTTTGCCAGTGTATTTTGAAATCTTATAAAGTGAATTGATATTGACATATAAAATGTCATTGTCTTTATAAATTATACGAACCATTTCTTGTTCAACACCATTGGTATTCATAATTTGTAACCCTGAAAACTTGCCAATGCCATGGTCGATATGTACTACATAATCTCCAGGATTTAAGTCTTTTAATTGCTTTATGCTTATGGCTTTATTTCGAGTGTATCCTTGTTTAGTTTTGTATTTAAAATAGCGTTCAAAAATCTGATGGTCGGTATAGCAGGCAATTTTTAGATTCCTATCTACAAATCCTTGTGCTAATGGAATATATACAGGATTGAATTGTATAGCTGCATTTTTATCTTTAAAAATATGTTCAAAACGTTCAATTTGTTTGGTATTTTCAGAGAATATATAATTGCTTAACTGTTCCTTTTGATTGAGTTGTAAATCCTTTATTAATAAATCAAAATTTCGATTAAACGAAGGTTGAGGCACTTGTAAATAATCGATGGTAAACCATTTTTGAGTATCAGATTTTAGAAAATAATTTTGATTGGTTTTAAATGCTAAAATATTTTTCTGTTCAATATGTCCAAACAGTGTTTCAGGCAGAACGAATAATTGTTGTAAAGTCTTTTGTTTAAAATGGTGTTCTTTAATTTTTGGATTCTCTTGTATGGCATCAAATTCTCCTAATGCATGTTCAAAATACTTCTCGACTAACTCTACAAAGATGCTTGTGTCATTGAACCAAATTAGTGTTTTTTCTGGAAGGTATTCAAAAATATCGGCGTGTTGCTCATCAATGAAATGTGTTTGAACATTCGGTACAATCGTTAATTCTGAAATTTTTTGAATTGAAATTTGAGTTTCTACTTCAAATGTTCGCATACTTTCTACTTCATCATCAAATAACTCAATACGATATGGTAGTTCATTGCCAAATGAGAAGATATCTATTATCCCACCTCTAATTGAAAATTCGCCAGGTTCGTAAACAAAATCAGTGCGTTCAAAACCATATTCAATGAGCACATCTAAAATAAAATCGACATCAACTTTTTCACCTATTTTAAGCACTAATGTATTTTCTTGCAACTTTTGGGCATGTACAATTTTCTCAATCAATGCTTCTGGATAAGTAACAATAATATTACCATCTTTTTTCTTCCGTAATAATGCATTGAGCGTTTGTGCTCGCGTTAGAATATTGTTATTACTTAATTCATCAAAACTATTTTGTTTGCGATAAGAAGATGGCAAAAACAAAATTTGAGTTTTTGGCAACAAATTTTGTAAATCGTTTTGCATATACATAGAATGCTCTGAGTCATCAGCAATAAAGAGATGTGTGTAATCTGATTTTTGAAATAATGCGGTCAAAACAAAAGCAGGAGAGGAGCCAATACAATGCTGCAACAAAATTTGTTTTTGAGTATTTAGATTTTGTAAGATAGAATTGGTTCGCTCATCATCGCGGAACAACTCTAATAAAGATTGCAAGTCCATGCGAATGCAAAGATACGGAATTTGGCAATGGAAAATAGAAACAATTTAGTAGTGTAACAATGAAATAATGAAAGATATTCTTTTGGGAAAATTAATATTAGTATTCTAAGTTGAAGAAAGTTTGTTATATTTGTCAATAAACGACAAGTCCAATGAAGGAAACTTTTGGAGAATACATTAAGCGATTGAGAACCGAAAATGGTTTTACGCTTACTCAATTGGCGGCTAAATTAGATTTAGACTCTGCCAATCTTAGCAAAATAGAAAATAATAAAAGAGAATTTGACGAAAGGAGATTAACTCTTTTATCTGAAGTTTTTAACTTGAACATTGACAAATTGAGAACTGAATTTTTTAGCGATTTAATCGCTAAAAAAATCTATGAAAACAATTGCGATGAAGAAACTTTGATTTTAGCCGAAGAAAAAGTCGCTTACTTAAAATCTAAAAAATCCTTATTGATATGAATATAGTATCATTTTTTGCAGGTGCAGGTGGGCTTGATTTTGGTTTCCAAAATGCAGGATTTAATGTTATTTGGGCAAACGAATACGACAAAGAAATTTGGGATACTTATGAGAAAAACCATCCAAACACAATTTTAGACAAGCGAAGTATTGTAAATATTCCGTCTGACGAAGTTCCCGAATGTGATGGAATTATTGGAGGACCACCTTGTCAAAGTTGGAGCGAAGCTGGTGCAATGAAAGGAATTGAAGACAAAAGAGGTCAATTATTTTATGACTTTATCCGAATTTTGGAAGCCAAACAACCTAAATTTTTCTTAGCAGAGAATGTAAGTGGAATGTTACTTGACCGTCATTCAGAAGCATTGGAAAATATTAAAGAATTGTTTAGAAATGCTGGAGTTGGCTATGAACTTTCTTTTGAAATGGTCAACGCTTGTGATTATAATGTTCCACAAGACAGGAAACGGGTGTTTTTTGTCGGCATCAGAAAAGATTTAGGTTTTACTTATCAATTTCAAAAACCAAATTTCAAAAAACTAACATTACAAGATGCCATTTGGGATTTAAAAGATAATGTTCTTCCTGCAAAAACAAACAATAAAACGAATGGTAACGACTGTAAAATCTCCAATCACGAATATATGACTGGTGGTTTTTCTACTATTTTTATGTCAAGAAATCGAGTAAGAAGTTGGGATGAACAATCTTTCACAATTCAGGCAGGTGGTCGCCACGCTCCTATTCATCCACAAGCTCCAAAAATGAAATTTATTGAACAGAATATTCGTGTTTTTGTTCCTGGAAAGGAAGATTTGTACAGAAGATTAAGCGTTAGAGAATGTGCAAGAATTCAAACATTTCCAGACAATTTTATTTTTCATTATGACAATATTTCAGCTGGTTACAAAATGATTGGTAATGCCGTCCCTGTAAATTTAGCTCACTTTCTTGCCAATAGTATTAAAGCTCAATTGCTACATAATGAAACAAAGCATCAATTAAAAAACATTAGTAAAGAAGCTGTAGCCGTATGACAAATATTTTAGAAGCCATTGTAAATATTGCCAAAAACCCAATTTATGAAATCAGAAATCATTATTCGGGTAGAAACAGAATGAATAATGTAGGCGAAGCATTGGAAACATTCATCAAAGATGCTTTTGCAAACACCATTCAGACCGAAAATGAAACAGAAAAAATGCGAAGATACAATGAAGAGTTCTCTTGGTTAGGTAATCAAAACCATCCACCCGATATTATGATAAAAGGCGGAGATGCAATCGAAGTAAAGAAAACTCAAAGTGCAAATTCTGATTTGGCTTTAAATAGCTCTTACCCAAAATCAACGGTTCAGGCAAACAGCACGATGATTACTCAAGCTTGCCGAACTTGTGAAGATTGGACAGAAAAGGATTTGATTTATTGCGTTGGACACACAACTGACGACAGCATAAAATCCCTATGGATGATTTATGGAAATATTTATGCAGCAAGCCATGGAACTTATCAAATCATCAAGCAAAAAATCACTGAAGGAATAAACGAAATTCCAAATATTGAACTTGCTGAAACAAATGAATTGGGAAGAGTAAACCGAGTTGACCCTTTGGGAATAACCAACTTGCGTATTCGTGGAATGTGGCAAATTCAAAATCCAAGGCGAGTTTTTAATTATTTGTATGCATCTTCTGAAAGTACATTTGAAGTTGTTGCAATAATCCCAACTTCTAAATATGATAGCTTTCCAACAGAAAGTAAATCTAGAATAGAAACTATGGAAAAAAACGAATTTGACTATACAAAATGTACAAGTTAAAAATCCAAATAATCCTGCAAGTTTAATTGATGCAAAACTAATTAAGGTTACAATAAAGGATTAGTGTAGAATTACGGCTTTTGTATTTTAAATCAATTAAAAGTCTTTATTAAAACTCATTCAATAATCTTTAAATCTTCCTTTTTATTCAGCGTAATTTGAGGAACTCCTTTGTATTGTGTTACTTTTCCAAATATACAGATTTCTTTATCTTGTAATATGTTTTCTGGTTTATAACCGAGAAAACTTCTGATTTCTTGTGGAATGAGTACAGTAAAAATTTGATTTGGGAATGCTTTGTCTAAATTCAAATAAGTAGGATTTGTTTTATTGTTTTCTACATATTTTATACTCGCCACCTTGCCACAAATAGTGCAATATTTGCCAATATTTTCTTGTGCTTGGTAGGAATTCAATTTGCCTTTTTCGTAATCTTTTTGATTGAGCGTTTCTGTATATTTCTGATGATTTGGATTCCAAGCATAAATATCTTTTTCTTTTTCAATTTTAGTTTCAATGTTATCGTCTAAAATTGGCAAGAAATCTAACCCAGTCAAACTTTCAATACTATCAACTGCAACAATATATTTATCAATATCATAAACAATATTTTTGTTGGGCATCAAAAATGCAATGGCTTTAGGTTGTTTTAAATCGTAAAGTATTTTATAGAAATATTTAGGAATTGAAACACTATATGTTCCTTGAGGTATTTGAGCTAATTTTTGATTCAAAACAACTCCTGTTACGACATAAATCTCATCTGCATCAATAGCAAATTCACGAACTTGAGTTTCCAATTTTGCCCAAGCACCTCGATTAAAATTTTTGTTCTGTGTTGCAATATTGGTATAATAAAAAGATTCTCGCATTGCTTCTCTATTCCATCGAAAATCTGCGGCTGGAGCTAAATGTCCTCGGTCGTATCCGCTCCCCCAAAAATCTGTACTGTCTGCAGTTTTTAAGTATAAGCTATCTAAAATGAATCCATCATTTCGGGTATAACTTCCGTACAATACATCTTTCGGTACAATATGAGAAACCCAATAAGGTTGCTTATGTGTACTGGAATAAGCTGCATAAAACCCTTTGTGTTTAATAAGAACAGCATCTTTTGGTACTGTGTGTGTCGTTAATGAATCTAGTTTTTTAGAGATATACTCTAATTTTTCATTTTCTAAATCATATAAAACTTGAAAAGGACTTGGAGATTTGGGTTTGTATTGAGTTTGAGCAATTGAAATAAAATGCAATACAAATAAACAAAGTAGAACAGTAGTTTTTCGAATAGACATAATTATAAAAGTACAAAATTTATTCCAATCTAATTTTTAGGATGACGGTTAAATAGTAACAGATTCAAAACCTGCATATTCTTGGATAATCTCAGTCAAAATTTCATTGATTTCATCAAATTCATTTGCCATTACTAATTTTGCTCTATATGGTTTTATATTAGGTAAGCCTTTTAGATAATTACTATAATGTTGTCGCATTTCTAAAATACCTAATACGTTGCCTTTCCATTCTACTGATTTTTGTAAATGTGTTCGTATGGTATCTACTTTTTCCTCTACCGAAGGTTGCTCAATAATTTTATTTTCAAAAATAAATGCTTTAATTTGATTGAAAATCCATGGCGAACCAATCGCTGCTCTACCAATCATTAGACCATCAACACCATATATATTTTTATATTCTAATGCCTTTTGTGGTGAGTCGATATCGCCATTTCCAAAAATTGGAATATGCATTCTTGGATTGTTTTTTACCTCACCTATCAAAGTCCAATTGGCTTCGCCTTTGTACATCTGTTTACGAGTTCTGCCGTGAATACTTAATGCTTTGATGCCGATATCTTGTAATCGTTCGGCTACTTCAACAATATTTTTAGAATTATCGTCCCAGCCTAAACGGGTTTTTACAGTAACAGGAAGATTTGTTGCTTTAACAACTTGCTCAGTCAACCGAATCATTTTTGGAATGTCTTGTAAAATTCCAGCACCAGCCATTTTGCAAACTACTTTATTAACAGGACAACCATAATTTATATCTATTAAATCTGGTTGTACCGCCTCAATAATTTTAGCAGATTGTACCATTGCATCTTCCTCTCCTCCAAACATTTGAATGCCCATCGGACGTTCGTAATCGAAAATATCTAATTTTTGAATGCTTTTTTTTGCATTCCGAATTAATCCTTCGGATGAGATAAATTCTGTGTACATTAAATCTGCACCATATTGCTTACAAACATAACGGAATGGCGGATCGCTCACATCTTCCATTGGTGCAAGAATAATTGGAAATTCTCCTAAATCTATATCTGCAATTTTTGGCATTACAGAACAAAAGTACGATTTTTATAAAGAAGTATTATAGAAAATATTAGTTAATAGACAGATGAAGGAGGGGAAAGTTCAGAATTAAAATAAAGTAGAATCAGAACAATAATTTGATATTAAATTTGTAATTTTAATTATTTAATTACACTACTGTCCGATAAAAGTACGGAAAATAAACTTAATTTATTATAACCAATGCATACAGCTT
>CAYYMF010000084.1:0-8461 GCA_964472755.1 uncultured Chitinophagales bacterium
TTCAAAAGAAATGCTTGGGTAAAATGAAAGATGTGGCGGGAGAAGGAAGAACGGTAATTTTTGTGAGTCATGATTTGGCAGCGGTGAAAAGTTTGTGCACTAGAGGGGTGTTGTTGAAGGATGGGAATTTAAAAATTAATAGTAATGTAACAGAAGTGATTGATAAATATATCATTAACTCGAACGCTCAAAAAGATTACTATAATGCTGATATTAACGATTTAAAATATAGTGTAATTTCCATAGAAATTAAAAATTATAACAATGAAATAAATCATAACTTTTCAATACAAGAAGATATTTATATAGATCTTAAATTAAATATACCGTTAAAAAAGGAAAACTACACTATATTTATAAATGTAAAAACTATTCAAGGGGTCAGTGTGTTTTCAATTGAAAAACCAATTTTATCTTTAAATCATATTTTAATAATAAATAAACAATTTTTAACAAGGGGAATATATACTTTAGATGTATTCATACATATACCTAGACAGTATCAAGCCTTTAGTCTAACTAATGTTTGTGAATTCGATGTTTATGATTCTGACTCTGAATTATCAGTGCATGGAGACTATAATTATGGAGTGGTTTTTGGAAATTATATTTGGCAATAATTATGAACAGAATACAAAAAACAATTAATTACTACAATTGGGGAGGTCGTTTTTTAACGGATCCGTATCACTTGCGCGTTCAGAAATTAAATGAACAGGAAGGATTGAAAAGTCCGAAAAGATTTGACATCATCAACTATGTATTGGATTCATTGAAGCGTCCAACAACTTATTTAGAGATTGGCGTGCGCAATCCGAATGATAATTTCAACAAGATTTTAGCCACAACAAAATACAGTGTTGATCCAGGAATTGAATTTGCTGAAAATCCAGTAGATTTTAAGGTTACCAGCGATGCTTTTTTTGATGGTGTGCGAAATGGTACTTTTTTGGATGCATCAGTTCGTTTTGATGTTATTTTTATTGATGGTTTGCATCTAGCTGAACAGGTAGACCGAGACATTGCAAATGCATTGGAATTTCTGAAAGACGATGGTTTTGTTGTGTTGCACGATTGCAATCCACCAACAGAGTGGCACGCGCGTGAGGAGCACAATTACACGATTTCTCCTGCCGGGCAGCAATGGAATGGACCCACGTGGAAAGGATTTTTAAAATTGCGCTACGCAGAAAACGTAAGTTCGTGTTGCATCGATACAGATTGGGGAGTTGGAATTATTTCTAAGAATAAAAACTTAGGTTCAAAACCAAGCGTGCAAAACCCATTCTACGAATTTAAGGTGCTTGATAATAATAGAAAAGATCAATTGAACTTGTTAACTTTTGAAGAGTTTAAGGATAAAATTTAATGCGCGTAGAAAAAGCTGATATAATTCGTGTTACTCACAAAGTAGAAAACTTTGTAGACAAGTCAGTTGTGGTGGTACCCATTACTTTAGACAATGTTGCTGATGGACTTAATTTCAATACTCCAGAAGAAATTGAGCAGTTCAAATATTTCTTATCAATCGGTCACAAAGGATATTATGCTTACTACAATGGCGTATGTGCATTGAGGACTTGGATTTTTGTTAAAAAAGAGCAATGCTTGGTAGGTTCAAATTTTATTTATGACTTGCCTGAAAACGAATATTTTTCTGGATGGTCGAAAACAAATCCTTCATTTTATAAATTAGGAATTTTTACTGTTGCGTTAGATTATGCAATAAAAGATAATCCAGATAAAGTGATTGCTGGTTATGTAGCAAGCGATAATATTGGGTCATTAAAGGGAACTCAAAAAGTAGGTTTTCAAACAATGGAACGCTATAATTTATACCTTGTTTTTGGACGAGGATTTAAAGTTAAAACGTATGATTGTATCAAAGGAAAAACATTTCGCTTGTCATTTGGTCGTACAATTTATCCGTATTAAATGAGTCAGTTTAAAAATCTTTATTTCGTTTTACGATTTCAATTTTGGTATTTGATAGTTCGAATAGTAACTGTTTATTTTCAAATTTTCAGAAAAACGAATCCGTCCAAAGATGTTTTATTCTTAGAAAGCTTTACAAAGGACGGTGCAGGTTATACCTATCGCGTAAAACATTGGGAAGAACTATTTAGAGAAAAAGGACTTTCTGTTGAAAGTTTATTTGTGACGGAAGATGCGGCTACTTTTTTTAAGTCTGTGAATTCTGCAGAACTTCCTAATTATATCATTCATTGCATTAAAGTTCGCTTGCGACAGATTTGCTATGCAAGGCAATTTAAGATGGTCATTGTAAGGCGAAATCTGGTTGTTTACAACCAATATGGAAATCATTTCATGGAGAAACTATTAAAGGCAGCCAATAGCAATTGTTTCTTAGATTTTGATGATGATATTGGCGAACAAGAACCAACGGTAAAAAGAAGTTTGTTTAATCGTGTAATGCAAACAGTTCCTAACCAATTCTATGGTTCTTTTGCCTTTTACAAAGGTTTTATTTGTGGGTCAAGCTATTTGAATGAACGCTTGCAAACGTTTCATGCTACCACTAATGTGGTTGTGATTCCCACTTGCGTACATTACACCGATGAGCTTCCTAAGAAAAAGGACAGAAACAATGAGACTGTAGTTTTTGGGTGGATTGGTGGAAATCAGAATTTGTATTTATTGGAAGATATTATCCCTGCTTTAAATGAAATTGCCAAAAGCTATTCCATCGAATTATTGATCATTGCGGGAGTTGATTCTTATCCTTTTCAAGCTAATTTTCCAGTTGTTTTCGAACAATTTTCCCTTGAAAGAGAGCAAGAATTGATGCGTAGAATGGACATTGGATTAATGCCACTGCAAGATGATCTTGTTAGCAAGGGGAAATGTGGTTTCAAATTACTACAATACATGGGATTAGGAATTCCTGGGGTTGCGAGCGCCGTAACTGTGAATAATGAAATTATGAGTCACCAAGAAAACGGATGGTTGGTACCAGTGGATGGAAATTGGGTAACGGTATTAGAAGATGTTATGCATTCCAAAGACGCTTATGAACTGATGGGACAAAAAGCGTGGGAAACGGTTGATAAAAGCTATTCTTTCAAAGGAAATTTAGAACGATATTTAGCGTTTATTTCACAACAAATTAATGGAAATCGTGATTAGAGAAATAGCAAAAGAAACATATCATTCTTTTTGGATGAAAAATGATGGTGCTGTATTCACAGATGCTAGATGGTTTGATTGTACTGTTAAACAGGGACAAATTATTCGTTATTTTGGTTTGTTCCTTGGAGAAGAAATGGTAAATGGGTTTGCTTTTCTTGAACAGAAAGGAAGATTTTTTAAGACAATTTCAACTCCAACTTTAACGCCCTACATGGGAGGAATAAAGCAAAAGGATGAAACGACAATTATTGATTTTATCGAATCACAATCGCATCAAAGTCGCCATTACGCGTTTGCAGATGAAGTGAAAGGATATGAGGTTGTTAATACGTATCAGATAGATTTATTGCAGTCACAAGAAACGTTATTTAAGAATCTACGACAAGATAAAAAACGAAATATTAAGAAAGCTGCGCAAAGTGAGTTGACTTTTAGGATCGAAAGTAATTTTGATTTATTGAAGCAGAATGTAGCGACAACATTTAAGCGACAAGCGCATGGTTTTACTTCCTACGAGCAACTAGAAAAGATCATTCATCAATATGCGCATCATTTTCAAATAAATGTTTTTGAAAAGGAAGATTGTTTAGCAACCTTGCTTTTTGTCTACGATAAAAAGAGCGCTTATTATCTCATTGGCGGATTTGACAATGCGAAGAAAAATTATGTTGCAGGTCCATTTGCAATGTGGCAAGGAATCTTGCATGCAAAGGAGTTAGGTTGTTCCATTTTTGATTTTGAAGGTTCAATGATACCGAGCATTGCGCAATATTTTGAAAGTTTTGGTGCGCAAAAGAAAACGTATAGTTATATCGCTTCAGAAACGTGGTATTTTCGATTGATTAAAAAACTATTGAAATGAATGTTATAGATCGTTATTTGGCAAGTTTTGGTAGCAGTTGTACAAGCGATTTATTTGCACAGCATGAATTGGAGTGGATTGAAGCAACCTTAAATCCCATGAGAGAATTAGCATATCCAAAGGATGAATGGGGAAATGCTGATGAGAACTTATTTGAAAATGTTGACCGACCTTTTTTGGATGAGTTTGTAATTAGTCGAATGCAGGAACTGAACTTACCAATACAAAATAGCTGGCCTGGCGATCATTCGTTTGCAATTTGTTTAACACATGATGTGGATAGAGTAGAGGCCTATTCTCCAAAAGTTTTCAAGCGAAACATTGCAAAGCAATTTCAACATGTTGGTCGAATGAAGCAAGTGAAATTGGCAATCAACTACCTCAAAACTTCTGTGAAACAACTTATCACAAGGAAGAAAGAGGATCCTATTTGGAACTTTGAAAAATGGAAACAAATAGAAGCACAGTTTGGCGTTTTTTCAACTTATTTTTTCTTTGTCAGAACGAAGATAACACCGATTCATCTTTATGATTGTGACTTTGAGTTGGATGATACCTTTAAGATGGATGGTCAATGGCTTTCTGTGAAAGATTATATAGTTGATTTACATAAAAATGGTCATGAAATTGGTTTGCACGGTAGTTTTGCTGCTGCCAAAGATGCAACAGTTTTTAGTGACCAGAAACGATATTTAGAGCAAGTTTTAGGACAAAAAATTGAATCAACACGGCAACATTATTTACATTTTCAAAGCGATATAACTCCAAAGGTGCACATTCAAAATGCACTAAAAGTTGATAGCACATTGGGGTTAAACCGTTCGGCAGGTTATCGTAATGGAACGGCAATGCCTTTTGTCATCAAGAGTAATGAAGGTTACATTTGGGAGTTGCCATTGATATTTATGGATAGTGCAATTTTAGGATTTCAAAACATGGATTTGGAAGCTGCCAAAATAAAATTAATACAAGTCATGGATCAAGTTCAGGCTGTTGGTGGTTGTTTAACCGTAAATTTTCATCCTGATTACGTAAATGAAATAAAATATTTTGAGTTGTATCGCTTCTTATTACAAGTAGGAAAAGAAAGAAATGCTTATTTTGGAACATGTAAGGAAATTATTAATGTAGTAGATGTATGTGCGGAATAGCTGGTATTTGGAGAATAAATCCTCAAGAAGTAGATAATGCTATGATAAAGAAAATGACTGACAGCATTGCTCATCGTGGTCCTGACGCAGAAGGTCACTGGACAAATGAAAAAGGGATCATATTAGGGCATAGACGGCTTTCAATACTTGACTTAGATTCGCGATCAAATCAACCTTTTCACTATTTAGGTCGTTATGTAATTACCTATAATGGAGAAATATATAATTATATAGAACTGCGTAAAGAGTTAAAAAGTAAAGGATATGTATTTTTAACAGATTCAGATACTGAAGTAATTTGTGCCGCTTTTCACCAATGGGGAGAAAAGTGTCTTAGTTATTTTGATGGAATGTTTGCTTTTGCTTTGTATGATTCAGAAACAGATTTGCTTTTTTGTGCAAGAGACCGATTTGGTGAAAAACCTTTTTTTTATTCTAATGATGAACGGGGACTTTTTTTTGGGTCGGAAATGAAATCACTTTGGAGTGCTAATGTTAAAAAGAAATTGCGTGACAAAATGATTTACTATTTTTTGGTGCATGATTTGGTTGAAGACGTAGAAAATCCTGAGTTAACTTTTTATGAGAATATAAAAAAACTTAAACCTAGCCATTATTTTATTGTTAAAAATGGTGAAGAACCAGTTCAAAAAAAATACTATAATTTATCAATAGAATCTAGATTCGAAGGCTCATTCAATGAAGCGGTTGAACATTTTTATTTTTTGCTAAAACAATCTGTTCAATATAGAATGAGAGCTGATGTTGATTTAGGAAGCTCGCTTTCAGGTGGAATGGATTCTAGTTCAATAACTGCTATTATGCAACAATTTAAAGAAGGGAATTCAACTTTTTCAGCACGATTTAATAATTTTGATAAGGATGAAAGCAAATTCATAGACATTGTTAGTAATAATTATAAAACAAAACAATACAATTGCTTCCCTAATGAAGATGGTTTTGAAAGCGATTTTAATAAATTATGTTATCATCAAGAAGAACCTTTTCAGTCGGGAAGTATTTATGCTCAATTTCAAGTGTATAAATTAGCAAAACAACAAAACACCTTAGTATTGTTAGATGGTCAAGGTGCTGATGAACTTTTAGGAGGATATTTTAATTATTTGTTGCCTTACTATTTTGAGCTTTCTTCAAGTAAATCAAAAAATGAATTTATTGAAATAATGAAGTTAAATCAAAATATCAATTTAAAGCCTACTTTAATAGAAAAATTTCAGTTTACTAATCCTCAACTGATAAATCAATTTCGAAGATTGAAAAAAATTATCCCTTTTGAACATTCGAAAGGGATAACTAATGAATTGAAAGATGCTTATAAAATGAATCAACCATTCAAAACCTTTAATGATTTAAAAAAATCGCTTGCTTATTCTATGAATCAACAAGGATTAGAAAAGCTTTTACGTTTTTCTGACCGCAATGCTATGGCTCATTCTATTGAAGTTCGATTACCTTTTTTAAGTCATCATTTGGTTGATTTTGTTTTTTCTTTACCATCTAATTATTTCTTTTATGCCGGTTGGACAAAATCTATCCTTAGAAATTCTGTTCAAAATATTTTACCTCATGAAATAGTATGGAGAAAAGATAAGGTTGGTTTTGAGGCACCTCAGAATCAATGGTTGAAATCTGCTAGTTTGCAAGATAAATTATCTACTTCTCATCAAAATCTGATTAATGAAAAATTTATAACAAATGATTATCCAATGGGTTGGAAGTCATTGATTTTGAATGAGTTTTTATAAAAGTGTAATAAGGTAATATGAAAAAAATAGCAGTTTTACTTGATGGTCAAATAAGAAATGACGGTAGAGTTAGAAGAACGATTGAAAGTCTGTCCTCTAAGTTCAAAGTTGACCTATTTTGTGTTTATTCTGAATTTGATGATAATTCTTTATTCAATGAGAATGTTCAAGTTTTTCATTATAATTTGGATAATAGTTGGATAAATAAAAATTTGTTAATGCATCTACGCTTTAATGAATTAAAAATTGCTTTTGAAAAAAATAAATCTATATATGATTTCATTTACGTCAATGATTATCCTTTGTTACCTATTTCTACAAAGCTTGCAAAGGATAGCAATGCAAAATTGATTTATGACTCACATGAAATTTATATTGAAACAATTAATCAATTTTTCCCTTTAAAAACTTGGAAAGCACTATATGGATATCCTTTAGTTTGGATGAATAAAATTATTCATTCAAGAATTGAAAAAATGAATGTAAAGCAGGTTGATCAAGTGATAACTGTTTGTGAAAGTCTAAAATATTATTTTGAAAAAAAATGGTCGATAAATAATGTGATAGTTGTTAAAAATTGTCCAAAAGATATTGCTATAAATAAGAATCCAGTCTTACTTCAAAATCAACTTCAATTAAAAAGTACTGAAAAGATTATATTATATCAAGGAGACGTGAATATAAGTAGAGGTATAGTTAAGATGGTTGAGGCAATGCAATTTATTAATAAAGATATACATTTTGTAGTAATAGGAGGAGGACCTAGATTAGAAGAATTTAAAGATAAATATTCATCAAATAGAATACATTTCTTAGGTAAAATACCTTTTGATATGTTATATGAATACATATCTTCAGCAGATGTCGGACTTTCAATAATTGAACCGTATAATTTGTCAAAAAAGTATGCTTTACCAAATAAAATTTTTGAGTATATGGTTGCTTCAAAACCTTTTATAACAAATAATTTACCAGAATCTTCAAAAATAGCCAATGAATGTAATTGTGGTTTTGTTATTGATGACTCTACTCCTCAGAAAATAGCAAGCGCTATTAATGAAATTACAAATAGAATTGATTTAGAAGAAATAGGTAAAAGAGGTAGGGAGGTAATTGAGGAAAAATATAATTGGGATGTGGAAATAAAAAAAATAATTGATTATTTAATCGAAAATCATTATTCCGCAAAATTTTGATAAAGTAAAATTGATTTTTAATAATATAAGTGATATATCCTTATATTTACAACTGTTAAATATTATAGACTGAAAATTACTTTATACATTTAATGAAAACAAAACTTCATTTTAAAAATTTAGACAGTATTCGTACGCTGGCATTTTTTTCTACATTTTTAGCTCATTCTTTTTTTACTGTAAATGACTCTATTCTTACATCTGGCACTTATAAAAATGTTTTGATAATGGCAAAAATTTTTGGATTTGGCGTTCCAATTTTTTTTGTGTTAAGTGGATTTTTAATTAGTCGCTCCTTAACAAACCTTCAAAGAACTATTATTAAAAAGAAATAGC
>CAYYMF010000085.1:0-8329 GCA_964472755.1 uncultured Chitinophagales bacterium
CTGCAGCAGCGAAGCCACACCATGGAGTCGCCCCGTGGTGACAGACAGTGATTCGCCTGCGCCCTTGCCACGTGCACCCTCCAAGAGGTCCAGGAGCAAGTCCGTGGTCTGGCTGGCCTCGTATAGTACGCCCAAACCACCCACGCAGCGTCCGGCTATAGTGCGCACCGCATCGTCGTCGTCGCCGAAATTTTGCAGCGCGGCGGCCTTCACCTTGTCCATGGCTGCAGCAGTGGCCTTGTCGCCGCTCACCGCCAGCACGTTCACCATGGCCTCCAACACAGAGGCCTTGATCGCGCTGCTGTCCGCCTGCAGACACAGGGTCGCCAGCTCGCCCAGCAGCGGGTCCACTCGGACGCTCAGGCCCATCAGTTTGCCCAGAGCAGTGCCTCCCCGCAGGCGGACCTCGCGGGACGGGTCACTGAGGCTCTTTACAAAGGTGGTCTGCAGCTGCGGCACGAAGGCCTTGAGAGATGCCCCACCCTTGTCTAGCAACACCATCAGCGCCACCAGGATGGCCGCTTTAACATTGCTGGGATAGCGATCCCCGATAACGCGGATCAGCGGCCCTGTGGTCTTGATCAGAGTAGGCTTCAACACCGATGTATCTGCCATCTGCGCGAGCTCCCCGATGGCCTCTGCGGCAGTTTCCCGCACGTTCATGGGCCCGTTCATCACTCCAAAGAGCAGGACGTTCAACAGCGGGTCCAAAGACTTAGGCAGCGTCAGAAGCGGCAGCAGGAACTCTCCGGAGGCAGAGAGCATTTTGACGGAGCCCGTCGTGTGGCGCGCAGAGCTGGCGGCCGAGCTGATGCAGCTGCGGATAAAGGGGATGTGGGCCATAAGGTCGTCCAGCGGCAGGCTGGTGCTCACCGCCAACAGACAGTCGCTCACAGCCTGCAGCAGCGGCCGATCCAGTTCAGCCACCCTCGACAGTACAAACTTGAGCAACAGTGGCACGTAGTCTGTGTACTCGGCCCGCGACCGTAAAACAAACTGCTCCGCCAACCAGCAGCCCCAGCGCCGCCTCTTGACGCTCGTCTCGTGCTCGATCTGTTTGCCCAACTCTGACATGAACTGGTGCACACTCGCAGTGGTGATAGCACCCATGCAAGCTCCGGCCGCCAACTTGATAGCCTCTAGGCGCTCCTTCTCCGCCTCGGCCTGGATGCCCTCCTCCTGGGCTGCGTGCTGGTCGACCGTGTCACTGGCGCCGTACAGCTCATGCACCAGGCCTGGCAGCAGAGTGTGGAAGTGGTAGCTGTACTGTTGGCCTGCCACCTCCGAGACAGAGGCCAGAGCTCGCGCTGAGACTGTGTCCATCGGGCTCGAAAGCAGGGTAGGCAGCAGGTACTCCACCAGGTCGCGCGGGCGCAGCTGCACAATTTCGCGCAAACCGCGCAGGGCCAAATCTGCCTCCTCGGCAGAGCCCTCGCTCAGCGTCTCCAACAGAGCGGGGACCACCTCGTCGACGGCCTGTGTGCCCACGGTGCGGAACAGAGTCATGAATGCCTGTGCGGCCTGCGCGCACACCTCCTCGGAGGGATCGCAAAGGGCCTGCTTGAGTGCAGGCATGAGCACCTCGATGTAGTCCTCTGCCTGCTGTCGTGTGCACGCGCTCAGGATCTCCGTCAGGCCCAAGCACGCGCCCTGACGCATGCTCTCCTCTTCGCTGCGCAGGCCTTGGCGCAGGTGCGGGACTATCACGGGAAGCACGCGATCGCCCAGCTTCCGCACCAGCTCGCCCAAAGCCCGGCCCGCCACCAGCCGCAGCTCCTCCGAGTGCGTCGACAGCTTTGCAATCAGCTGTAGCACCAGTACCGGCATGATCTCCACCAGCGTGCGCGGCGTGTTGCTCACCACGCTCTTCCAGATCTGCAACGCCGCTTGGCGGACCGCGCTGGCCACGTCCGAGCGCACAATGTAGAGCGACGACAGCACCTCGTTGGTATGCTTCTCGCCAATATGCGCGCGGATAGTGGCCGCCACGCGCGATGTAGAACCGCCAAGCACCCCGGATCCACCCGCGTCCTCGTCGTCCTCTTCGCCCTCCGCAAGACCCACAGCCTTGGTATCGCCCACCAGGTACAGCAACTCACCCAGCAGCCGGATGGAGCTCTGACGAATGCGCCAATCGTCGCTGAACATGCCCTCTGCCAGGGATGGCAGCAGTTTCAACGTGTGGTTCAAACCCAGTTTGGACACTACCACTTGGCCGGCGCGCATAGCTACGTCGCGCACGCCGTCGTTCTCGTCGCTTAGGCCGGAGAGGATCACCGGCAGACAGAGAGATACGTGCACTGCAAAGCCCTCGCCCAGAGCCATTGGCAGGAACGACAGGAACCACAGCAGGCCTTCGCGGGGAGCACTACTCTTCTCCGCCTTCAGGCGCAGCACCGTCTCCAGGATTTCTTCCAGGCGCTCCGCCCCAAGAGCGTTCGCGCAAATCTCCGACAAACCCTGGGCGGCGCCGCTGCGCTCCACCGGAGACCTGTCCGTACGCAGAGTAGCGACGAGCCAGGGCAAGAGGTCGCTGAGCTGCTCCTCGCCCACTCCCGAGAAAAGGCTACCTAAGGCCTTAGCGCTGCTGGCGCGCACGTCAGGGATAGGATCCATAAGGCAGTCCTTCAGGCCGGGCAGCACCACCGGCAGGTAGGGAGCCAGTGCTGCGGGCTCGCTAACCATGGACATGATGTTGCCCGTGATAGCGGCAGACTTGCGCTTCGAGTCCGCGCCTCGGTCCTTGAGTGCACGGCCCAGGATCGGAACCAGGAGGGCCAGCGAGGGGGCGTCGATGCTGTGCATGAACTCGCACTCCAACAGTGCCTCCAGCGCATCTTTGGTGCGATGTGCAGGGTCGGCCAGAGCTGCGAGTAGCACGGGACCCAGTCTGGAGATCTCAGGGTTGCGGATGACGGACGAGATGGCGGCCATGGCGGCCTTAGCGCTCTCCTTCACCTTAGGATGCGGGTCGGAGGAGCCCGCCTCCACTAGGCAGGTCACGATCTGCGGCAGGCAGGCCGACAGCTGCTTAGGCGCGCAGTGCGCCATCATGCCCAGCAGGTTGATGGCCTCCTGCCTACTCTTCCATGCGGGCTCCCCAGGCAGGCTACTCAGGATGGGGTTGAGCACCTGCTTTACGCCGTGCGCGCTCAGGCGACCCATAATGACCTGGGCCGCCCCCTGCGCCGCTTCGCGCACGTGCTCCGAGCTGTGGCTGAAGCTCTTGATAAGCACCGGCACTACCACGATAATGTACGGCTCGAAGAGCAGGCCGAGACGTTCGGACAAGCATTCAAACGCAAACAACGAGCCCTGCCTGTTGTTGATGGAGCCGTTAGAGCAGGCCTCCTTCAGCCGCGGCACCACGTCGTGAGACTTGAGAGATGGAATTCCTAGTCCCTTCACCACAGCACTCAGACCAAAGGCGGCGCCGCGCCTGTCTCCGTAGCTGGGGCCCTCCAGGACGCGCGACAATACTGTCTCCAGCATCGCCTCCGCTCGCTCCGTGCCCTTAATCATCTGTATGAGCGGAGCCAAGCAGTCTGCCACGGCGCGTTGCACAGACTCGGACGGAGTGCGCAACGCCTCCAGCAACGAGTCCGCTATCTGAAGCACGGCCGGATCCTCCTTGTTCATGTGCCGCCCAGTGGCGCCCAACAAGACAACCGCCGCCCCGTGTCTGTGGTCAAAGTCGGCAGCCTCCTCCACGGCCGAGTCGTGCTTGAGGGCCAAAACCTCCTCGAGAAGACCTTGCAGAGGCGCGCAAAGCTCCTTGCCGTACCCGTCCACGAGCGACTTCCCCGCTGCCAGCATCGCGAAGCGAACATCCGTGTGCAGGTCCACCGCTCCACGCTGCAGAATGAAGCGCACGAGTTCGCAGACAACATCGGAATTCTCCGAGGGAATCGCATGTGTCTGTCCCACGGTGGCCAGTACCAACGCAATCGCCACGCGCAACTGCACAGTGGTGTCTACGGCGACCTTCCGACCAGCGACCGCAGCGCCGAAGGAAATGGCGTTACCCTTAGCCCCCGCGGCAGCAGAGTGTTTGGTGGCCACCAAAGGCGGCCTAATCGGAGCATTAGCGATATACAGTTGCTGAATCGCGGTGGTGATAGTTTCGGCTGACTCCGCGCCAGAGTGAGCGATCAGTCCTGCGACCGCCCGCGCACTCACCTCGCGCACCACACTGCTACTGTGGGACAAAAACTGCTCCAAAGACCCGTACAGGCCATCAGCAGACAGCGAGCGGCCTCCTGCCCATAACTGGTCGGCTGCGGAGCAAACAGTTTCACACTCGTCAAACCGGGCCATCCACAGCACCGCTTCGACTCGGTCTCTAACCACAGATCGGTCGAGGCCGCGCTCCGCCACCCGCAGCACCGTCTGCATACACGCCGTGCGCACCTTCGTCTCAGGGTTCAGCAGGCCGTGCCGCCCCGTCAACACTTCCCACTCATCGCGACTGAGCGGCGCCAGCTGAGTGGCGACGCGGAGGAGCACCGACTCGGGGGACGGGTCCACTTTAGCCGGTTTGGCGAGCACTTGAAGCAGCACGTCCAGCAGCGAAGCTTGTAGGCCGCGCAGAGAGACCATGTCTGGCCCGCCGGATGCAAACTGCTGCGCATCAGGCCACAAACTGTATGGGAGGAAGAGGATGCAAGTGAGACCCCGTACTCAGAATCAGGCAGTCAGAACGTCGCGCGCACCTGTCCAGGATGGCGAAGGCCATCTCGCTGTTGGGCAGGACGCCCTGCAGAGTAAGGACGCCGCGCAGCACAGGGAACAGGAGGTGCACCGTAGAGGGCTGCGCGATGACAGCCTTGGTGGGGGAGGAGATGGCTACGTCCTGGTTCTGCGCGGCTCTGTTCGCTGTTCGAGTGACCATGGACTGCGCGGCCCGCAACACTCGCATAACAGGCCCAGACAGTCTGTTAACGTAGCGGAACACCTCCTGAGGGGTGCCCTCATGGGCTCTGTCGCCCTCTGCGTGCAGCACCACGCGCAGGGCGTCGACGATATCCCTGTCGGAGGCGAATGTGAGTAAAATCGAGCTGCGCACCCACAGAAAATAAGACTACCTTGCAGAGGGCTGGAGGTCCGCCTCGACCGATCGAGAAGCCAGCGTATACAGGGCTGCGAAAGCCTCTTTATGGACCAGCGGAGAGCGCAGCAGAGACAGGATCGCTCCGTGCTCGAATGCTCGGCACACTGCGCTGCGAGCGACCGCGACGTCGATATCGTGCAGGCTGCCCAGCAGCTCAAGGATCCAGCGCACTTCATCCACGACAGGACCGACAACAGAGCACACAGACTGCACGGAGCTGGTCGCGGCTGCGAGGGCGATGGACTCCCCAGTTGACCGAGCGAGCGCCGCCTTCTCCGCCTTTTCCTTCTTGAGACGCTCGGCCCAGTCCTCGTCCTCCGCCATGTCCGCGCCAAACTGGCCGCGGCGAGCAGACCGAGGGGCTGTCTTCCTGCGGTCCGCATTCGTGATCTCCACGTCCACTGCTGAGCTCTGGCTCTCTGTTGCCGCGGCTCGGGCGATGGCTCCCTGTGGATCCAGCAGAGTGGACACCTCCTCGTCAGTCAGCGCAGCGAAAGACTCGCTCTGCAAACGGGCGACCAGACTGCCCACGATCAGCGTTGGAAGCCCCGCCACAGGGTCCGATGAAGCAGTGTGGGCAGTCACACGAAGCGCCATAGCTGCTGCGCGTCGAGTACAGTTCGTGGGGCTGATGCTAGCTCGATCAACAGCGGCCGCAACCGTACCGAGGCTCCCAGGAGGCGGCATTACTCCTGCTCGCTTCCACAATTTATGGGCCCGAATGCTGCTCTCACACACATACGGATGGCAAGCGACTAGCAGGGAATGAGTCGCGGCAGTTTCCAGTCCTGAGAACTCAGTGCCTACCGCACAGGTCGGCACACAGGCCAAAAGAGCACCGGCCAGGAATGAGCACGCAGGGACCTTCACAGGGCGGTACTTCGCGGATGCACTTGAAGCAGTCACCGAGCCGTCCTGCTGCGCAACCGCTGCCTTGTAGTCCGCCCGCAGATCCGACACCAGCTTCTGGTGCTGCGACCCCACGGTCTCCAGCAGCTGCCACAACCCCCCAAGCAGACTGACTGAGAGAGCAGGCATGGCGTCAACTAGGCGACGCACGTTGCTAGCTGTATCCTGGCGCACACGCAGGTCGCTGTGCAGCAGCCCGAATGATATGGCGGCGAACGCTTCGCTGTTGTCACCAACGAGACCAGCCTCAACCGCATGGGGATGATTGCCCACAGCCGCCACCAGACTGCCCGAAATCGCAATCGCTACATGCCTGACATACGTGGTGATGCCCAGTGAGTCCAACATGCACAAATCGTCCAAAAGCGCCTCATCCAGCTGTACGACGCTAACGCCGCCCCGGCGGACCTCAAAGGCCGCCTTGTCAGCGTGCAGCGAGGTGGCGGTCAGATAACTCTGCAGCGCCTTGGAGTACAAAAATGAAGACCCTGCAGCAGAGATTACCGACCAGAGTTTGGCCGCCTCGAGCGCGGATAGGGCCGACGATGACAGAGCGGTCAAACGCAGCAACAGCTGCAGCGCCAGCACTGCCTCTGAGTTGGGGTTGGTGGATCGCTTGGTCGCCTGACTCACCAGAGCCACCAGTGATGACAACACCGCAGGCTCGCACGCAGCTAATAGGTCTCCGTTCGCCTGGGTGGCGACGCCCAGGGTCAGCAGGTATGAGCAGCAGTTGCTGCCTTCTGCGGCAGCAGACGCCCCGCTGTCCAGTGCACGCTGCACATTACCACTCAGGAACTGCGCCACCGGGCTGTCATCGGAACGGCATAGTGCCAGCCAATGACCCGCGGCCGTCGCCGCCAGGAGTTTCACGGACGCGTCCGACTCCTTCTCCAGTAGAGGTGGCAGTAGGGCCAGCACCTCTCCTGCTACCTCGGCCACGCCGTCGCTGCTTAAAGCAATACCTTGCAAGCTTTTCGCGCAGAGCTGCAGAGCCAGCCAGAGCGTGGACCTCTGGTATGCGAGGGTGAGCGCTCCTCCTGCACCCTTGCCGCTCAACGCCTCAATCTGCTGACCTGCTATCGCGCGTACGGCGGCACAGGTAGTGCAGCGCTCCACGATGCTCCGGATGGCCAGGACACCCGCAGAACGCACCGTCTCGTCCGCGGAGCGCGCCATACGCAGCGCAGCCAGCACTCCACCATCTGCAACGAACGCGTCTGTCGGCAGTGCGCGAGGCAAGCTGGACAGCAGGAGAGCGATGGAGTGGGAGGCCCCTTCCGGAGCCTTCTTGCCCATCTTCACAACCATGGATTGCACAGACTCGGACGAATCCACACTGCTCCCGTTCCACTCAGATAGGGTAATCACTGTGGCCAGAATGGGCCTCCAAGAACTGGCAGTCAGACCCGCGCTGGCCTTCGCGGTCAAGAACCGCTTGCGAAAGACATCCAATAAGACCGCCTTAGCGCCCGTTAATTGCTGTTTAAACCGCTCTCCATGTGCTGGTATCGCCAGGAAGTTTAGTAGCAAAGAACACGCCGCAAGATGCGGTGCGGATGGCGCGGGACCTATCCACGCTGTCACACAGGCTGATATCATTTGCGGAGCATTGCAGTCACTGTGCAACATCCTTCTCAAGGTACGCTGGCTTTTCGCGCAGATTTTCTCATCAAAACCAAAGGAAGTGTGCAAAGATATACTTTCCATCTGCTCTCCAATAATAGTTAACAGCTTTTGTAACCGGATAACACCTTGCTCATCAAGCCTATTCTTGAGAAATCCAACCAAAACTATACAAAGCTCAATTACTAACAGTCGAGTCTTTGAAAGACTCTTGGCCAAGTTTCCCATGAAACTTTCTGAACGAAGTAAGTCATCAATGATAAAATCCAAAGGGTGAAATGGCAATTCCACATTGCATGATAACACAAGCAAAGACTGTAACTCCGATCTCCACAAACTCTCCGTGAAGTGATTTTCTAACAAAGAAGAAACACATAATTTCAGGATTCTTTTAATATCACCGGGTTTGACTGAAATATTGTTCATGAACAATAGCTCTTTTATGTTGGTGACGCACTGAAGGCGCGAGCGCAAATGTCGCTGCTGCATACCAACCATTGCGGTTAATAAATCATCATTTTCATTACTATCGCTCATGCTTGTGAGTTGGAGACAGATTTCAATTACAAAGTCACTTCAGAACTTTAGTTAACGCACGTGATAATATTCTTCGTCCGTCGTGTTATTATAATATTATTCCATTATTATTATTTCCATTATTCTGGGATTGTTAAGATGTGGTTG
>CAYYMF010000086.1:0-8275 GCA_964472755.1 uncultured Chitinophagales bacterium
TGCCCGCTCCGGTCTCAGAGAAGAAGGTGTTGAAAGAATCATCACCTCCACCGACGGTCTTGTCGGAAGGCATCTGGCCATCAGGCTGGATGCCGTGCTCAAGGCAGTAAAGCTCCCAGCATCCATTTCCGGACTGAACTCCGGCCTGACCAATATGAATCGATAGACATTCACGCATTTTGTTGAAGTAAGTTAGTTGTTTTAAAAGATTTAAAAGGACTCGAAACGAACGGAGTTCTGTAGGAGCTCTTAATAGTTTTTCAATTATGATTTTGAGTTGAATTTCAAAAAAAACTGTCGACAAAAAAAATTGTTGGAAAAGAAACGACTCAATCCGGATAAAAGTAATCTTCGAGAGTCACGTTCTGCATGTACTGTACAGTTTTTGAATTATCCGTTAATTTTTCATCACTAAACCCTCTTTATAACAGTAGACACATCAGCGCCTGCCAAAATATTAATATTTATTAGATCTAAAATTCAAAACACTTTGTATAAGCATTGATCAAACTGCACTACCCACACACGCATACAGACACGCACCCACACACAGAGACTTACTTTCTCATAGTTTGCCGTGCTCCACCACGAGGTTTCGTCTCTTGCGATTTTCCAGTGCGATCAGATTTCCTTGACAAAACACTACCAGAAGGACGTCCATTTCTGTTCATCCCGCCTACCAACGAAAATAAATAAATCACAATTACTCCATACACACACCATACCACAAGTCCATTTTACACAGAAATCCCTTACTCTGAAAGTCCGCTCCAAATTTAACTTTCTTCGCGCTTTCATTGCGAATATCTTCACGCAAGGGTCGACTAGACCGAGGAAACATTGGGACCACACCGGGACGAATCGACTTCTTGCGTGACAGCTTACGACCTATAATGTAGTGTACAGACAAAACATACTGTATGTGATTTGTGCAACACACTATGAGTTCTGAACATTCAAACAGTACATAGTATTATGCACACAAACAGTACATCGCATAATGTTAAACACCGTGTACCAGTAGGGACTACTTACCAAGCATGTTCACGGGACGAGTGATTGGTACCGAGCGCCCGCCACCAGTCGCTACGCGGGAAGAGTTGGGGCTAATAAACCGCGCATTGCTTGTAGCTGTGAGAATGATCGATGGGGTAAAAGAGAATATTGACTCGTTCATAAAGAGCACAATAAACTGTATTATTAATGAACGCCATACCTGAACTGGCGGTAAACAGCGAGTTTTCCCTCAATGCTACACCTAGCGTGCCAGTGTGCGGTGTGGACTGTTTCGTCACAGTGGACTGATGGCTCGGGTTGAACTGAGAATATTAGAGGAACAGTGAGATAATGCGTTCACTACTATTGGATGTAGCACGGTACTCCAGCAACAGATCAAACCGCACGGCTTTACGCCCAATAATAAGTTATCCCTTCATCTCAACACACTAAACAAAAGTCTCCATTTATTATCCATACCTTATTGTAATCTTTCTTGTTACTGCTTAATGAGTCGATAGGTCGTCCCTCCTTGATGGCGTTCTGAATCGCCATAGATAACACGGTGTCGCGTTTGGTCACCAGGGCAGTTACGATGCCTTTTCGACCAGCACGACCACATCGGCCAGCTCTGTTTTAACGTAATAAGAAGAAGAAAACAAGACAGTGAGAGTGGGCCAAGGCGTACAGGTAGCTTTTTAAAGAAAACATCCCAACGAGATCAATCACAGCGTTTGCAGAATCACACACATATAGAATGTATAAAAACAACAATACCTGTGAATGTAATCAATCGGATTAAGCGGGAAGTCGAACAGAATCACATGGTCTATCTCAGGGATATCGATTCCCCGCGCTGCAATGTCCGTGCACACCAAGTACTGATTCTCGCCAGTGCGGAATCGATTTAAATTAGTCTCCCTCTCGCGACTATTCATTTCACCATGATAACTAATCGCATGAACGGTATGTGAGCTAAAACTATCTTTAAATCCGCCTGATACAGAGTCGTTGTCCGGGGTGTAGATTTCCTTGGCTTTCATACCATCGTTGAGAGCATACTCAACTGCGCGGGCAGAGTCAATGGTATTGCAGAAAATCATCGTCCTATTGCGAGGGTAGCACGATGGCAGCAGATGTGAGGTCACAGAATGACAAAGGGACGTTATGGAGAACCAGACAAACAAACAGTTAAACAGCTTAGATATTTAACAAGTCTTAGACACTAAAAAAATAGCCGTGGAAACCTTGTGATGCGTTTTATACAGCAAACAACTGCACACGCGTCGCAAAATAACAAGCATATCGTTACAATCAATCTTCACCTGTAGTTTCTGCTGGCATGTTTCTGAAGCACGCTGTTGAGTACAATCAGTTTGTCCTGTCCTTTGGTCTCCTCGACGTAGTGTCTCACATTCGGCAGAGATCTGTGGGCGTAATTAATTATGAACTAAATCGACAAACATCCCTCGTGCATCAAACATTGGAACATAAGAGATGAAAAACCATACACACAAACACATTAAACACGCGTACCGATGTAAACCGTCCACTTCGACGATATTCATTTTCACACGAGCAGCAGTAGACGAGGTGTTGCTTGCTGTTGTAACAGTTCTAGTGTTGCTTAAGTCGCTATAGGCTGTGTTGAATCCTAAAAATAGCGACAACGAGATGAACAAATGTTCAGACTCACGTAATCAATAGTCGCACTTTATGACATTCAGGCAGAGAATGTCTCGAAACCATACAGTGTTTCTTTCCAAAATCCAAATATAGAACAGAATACACACAATAACACGAGAAAAAGAACAAAAACATAAACAACGTCACACTGCACCTCCTCCTTCGACATCCGTGAGCAAAGCTTTTACCGCCTTGGTCAGCGTTGCTGTGGCCATGATCAATTGCATCGGGGGATTCTCTGTACCGCCCACGATACCAGCTGGGCGAGAATACACACTACGTAGGATTGCACGGATATCATTCCCGAAACCTAAATAAGATGAAACGATAATTTCGACGTAGATACATTGACAGGAGATGACATCATAGATGGGAGAAACTGCACGTTTACAAAACTACATCTCCGCCACAACATGCTGAACATGAAATTACCTTGTGTCAGCATGGTATCCACTTCGTCGATGATAATCGTGTTTACTTGTGAAAAATGCACATTTCCCTGCTCCTTGTGCATCATCAGGCGGCCGGGAGAAGCCACCACCAAATCGACCAGTTTGTCCAACTGTGTTATGGGAAAGAAACAGTTCGATGAATCAAAGCAGTAGAACACAATAGAAACCTTTATGTTTACCGCTTTCTTTTGTGTAGAGTGTGACTCCCCTCCCAACACAGCTGTGGAAGCAATTTTGCAAAAGTGTCCAATTTGCTTCACTTCATCCAACACTTGAGTAGCAAGCTCACGAGTAGGCACCAACACTAAACAGCGAGGGCGTTTAGGAAGCCGAGCATAACCATTCTGCTCTTGTTCTGCCATGTTCTGCACGGCAGGCAAAGTGTACGCAAGTGTTTTCCCAGAACCTGTGCTTGCTGCAATCACAATATTTTCCTTTTCCAAAATTCGATGAATAACAGCGGATTGGACAGGAGTCGGGACTGTAATACCTGTGTACAAGTTTGTTAGACTAATGTTTTTACAGTGTAAACACACACATACTTCGAGCTTCTAGAGCCTGAACGATGGGGTTTGACAGCCCAATGCTGCTAAATCCTGAAACAGAGGAAGATGTGGAAACGCCATGTTCAGAATTCTGTCTACTTCCGCCAGTTTCCGTCGTTTTATTAGTAAGCGGTTGTGATGTCTTTAATCTTACGCCACCTAGTACTGTTGTACTATGAACCTGATTCGATTGTATGCTTCGTTTCACAATCCCATAACATCTCGCTGAAAAACGCGAATAGAATAAAACGTTCATTTAAAAAGATATTTCTTGACTAAAAAGTTGCTCTTCTGAAGTAAAGCGCTGTTCAGGCGTGCTTGTGTTTGAAATATATCAAGTTATTATTGATTAAAAAAAAAAAAAAAAAAAAAAAATATATAAAAATAAAAAAAATGCGTACATGTATGATCATAACATACCCGAAACCTAACCAACAACAAATACCAGTTAAAAATAACATACACTTGACTGGACAGAGCGAAAATTGTAGGTTTCCGAAAGTGTGACAGGGACCAAACACACTGAATATTCACATCTCAAAATAAACAAAGGTTAAGGAATGTTTTGCATTAACTTCAATTGTAACAACAAGGACAATAACTAGACTGATACTTTTCAATGTATGTACACACGCGTATAGCCACGATTTTAAACGCAGTACAATATGATTTTGTAATAATACAAGAGCCATGGTGTGTACTGCTGTAAGGATAGATATATATATATGTGCATGGACGATATGAAACGATATGAAACGATAGAGTTGCAAACAACACGATACTACGATCACTACTAAACGATACTACAAACACTACTACTTTCAGTCCCGCTCATTGTTATAGAACCACAACGATACAGGGTAGTACCTTTCCGTTTCCTGCAAGCTTCCAGTCGCTACCATACGCTAACATCTAAACTTCTACTTATACTTCTCTTCATAACTACTGCAATTGTACTTTGTTCTCAAAATTAATCTATTCATCACCACGACCTTTAAGTCGTCCCTGTCTGACGTCGCAGCTAAACCGCTGACTCCTGCAATGTGCGCCGAGCAGGGATCTCCATCGGCAGTCCTCCGATCCAGTGACTGCGCGCCGGAAATGTGTCGTTCTTCATCCCCAGAGTCAGCGGCTCAATGTGCGCGTCGTCCTCCAGAGTGCATCCTGCCAACAGCAACGCGCCGGTGCTTAACAGACACCGTTTCCCCAGCACCACTGCCCTGCACACCATCTTTCTGTCTTCAAAGGTGTGTGGCTGTGCAAAGCCGTCACAGTCCAGCACCGAGTCGTCGCCGATGGTCACTAGGTCGAACTCCGACAGACTCGAGGGGTGGCTCACCACCACCCTGTCACCAATCTTGGCGCCCATGCTCCGCAGCAGAGCGTTCGACACCTCTGTTCCGTGGAAGCTCATCATAGAGCTGAGGGCGAAAGCCCAGTACTTAATCAGCATGAGGCGCGAATAGAACCAAGCACTCTGGAAATTGTGCTTGGAGTCGTCAAACTTCCCATGCACGCAGTGCTTGTACAGCAGGCACAGAATCACACTGAACACAGCGTAACCCAGGTTGGCGATTAAGATAATCGCTAACGGACTCTTGATGAACTGAATCATCACTAATCCCACCACCAAAAAGGAAATGTTCACGATCAGACTCAGCATCGACACGACCAGCACCGACGCCAGATCCACGAAGATTCGCTCCACAGAGCCCCATCTGCTCACGTGCTGCTCATTCTCCTTCGCTGCGAACTGGCGCCACACGCCCGGGTTGCCCATGGCCACTAGGTCCGCTGTCGCCGACTGCTGCGGAGGGTCGTAAATGACACACATAGAACCCACTGTGCTGCGGGGCGGAAGTGTTCCTTCTGTGTATGCCCCACTGTTGCCGACGAATGAGTAACTGCTGATCTCAACCTTTGGAATGCGCCAAACGCCGTTTGTCCAGTACTCCTCGCCGATCCACACGTCGCTGGTGAGTGTCGAGTGGCTGCGCAGAATCAGGTGATTGAACGGCACCTGCACATAGTGTGTCAGTGGCCCCGCGACCTCGAAATCCTCTTCCGCATGCGTGCCCAGCGTGCGCGTCATGAACTTGGACAAGAAGGTGAACTCCCAGGTGCTCAGTTGGATGACCCGCAGAAGGAACAGACGAATGCGCTGTACCTGGAAGTACCGCCAGGAACCATACTGAACTCCGTCCTGAGGCACCTGAAAATAACGCCACGGCCAGCATCTCATACCATCTTCTGTCTCCGAGTCAATCACAGTGACCACCCGCACTACCAGCGCCCACAGATAGTTCTCGCCAATCATAAACAGCATCCATAGCAGCGGAGCGAGAGCAAACCATGGCGTTGTCCCGTACTCAGCCAGCATGTAGACCATCGCCCCGTACCTCAGCCCGGAAGTCACGAAATGTAGAACCAGAGGCAGAACCGTCATGAGGCCTGACTGACACACACTGCGGAACGAACTCGTAGATGCATTCTGGCCGAGAGGAGGTTCGCTCAGCTTGCTAATAGTCATCGGACAGCCTTTCACTTCGTGCTGATCTGGCACATCTCTATGCACGAAACTCCTCAAGTGCACGGCGCAATTATTGCCGACACTGCAACCACCTCTAATCACACTACCAGCTCCAATCACGGTGCCTTGGCCGATGGAGCATTCGTCCAACACCAAGGCTTCAGGCAGCAGTCTGACGTTGTGCACGATCGCCTGGTCTTGAATGAAGGCGCCTCCACTCACGTGCACAAGGTCCCAGTTGTCGATCTTGCCAGTGCAGATTCTCGCATCCCAGGCCACGTCCATACCCAGCACGACCCTCAGATAGAACGCATACACGGGCGTGTCGTACCAGCACTGCAGATAGAGGTCATTCAGGCGCCACATACGCGTCAGGAACCACCAATGCAAGTGCACCAGGCCGAATTTAGGGTGGTAACTGGGCTTGTGCCAACCCATCCACGTCAATCGAATCCACAGGCCGACCACTAGTGCATGTATCGGGCAGTAGATCTCGAAGACAATCATGGCGTACAGCACGATGTGCACCTTGGCTAACAGAGGCTCTAGCAAGTACAGCACCAGGAGCAGAATCGCTGAGAACTGGACCACGAGGACCAGTGATCCGACAAACTGCAGCAACGAAAACAAGCGATAATTGCCCTCCACTGGCATATCAGCAGTCTTTGACTCGAGCGCGGACAGCGACAAAACATCCGCTCCAGTGTTAATAAGACCACTTGCCTTTTCGGCCAATTTCTCCGCCATGCTGCCGATGGTTGGGTTTAGATACAAAATCCCGACTGGCACGCCTATCTTGAAAGAAAGCTGGGCAGCGCTGATAGAAGTGCCCCCCAAGTCGCTAAAGAAATCGTCAGCCAGGCTCGATACAGCCACTGGCAGAACTCTGTCGACAGCCTCACACACTGTGATCTGGAACGACGTCAGCCCCGCCCTAGACAACGGACCCTTTGCGGCATTAGCAACGTCCGCATCAGCCAGTATCTTCAGCAACTGCTTGCGGTCTGCCTTGCCGTTCACGCTCAGCGGCATCACAGTCAGGCACACAAACCTGCTGGGAACCATGAACCGAGGTAACATGGTCTCGCAGCGCAGCTTCAGGTCCGTCAGCTCGCTGTCCGCCGCCACCACGAACGCCACCAACTGCTCTCGCGCCGGGTCCTTAATGACCACGGCCTCGTGGCCCAGCACGGTCTCGATCTCGCCCAGCTCGATGCGCTGGCCGCGCAGCTTCACCTGGAAGTCGCGCCTGCCCACGTAGAAGTACTCGCCGCCCACCTGGTAGCACAGGTCGCCCGTCGGGTACCAGCCGTCCACGCACGGGTTGGGCACGTTCAGGTACCGCTCCATCACGGCCGTCCCGCCGATCCACAGCTCGCCCACCACGCCCTCGGGGGCACTGATGTGCAGCTGGTGCGAGGACAGAGATCGACCAATGGAAATGCGCTTCGTGGGGTCTGAGCAGTCCGCGAAAGTGCAGTCGATGACACATTCGGCTGGCCCATAAGCATTGACCACCATTACATCATTCGGCAAGTTGTTTATCTTGGCCCGCACGACATCCGCAGTGAGTGCTTCCCCGCTGGAACAGGCCACTCGCAAGCTGGGCAGAGTAGGGCCGTCAGACAGGTAGTACTTCCACAGACTGGGCACTGTGTGGATGTACGTGCAGCCGTGGCGGGACAGGTGCGGCAGGATCCAGGCCGACTCAAGCATGCGCGCCTCGGGCGTGAGCAGCAGAGTGGCGCCCACAGTGAATATGAGCGAGTTCTCCGCGATGTGCGGGTCAAAGGTCGTCGCACAGGACTGCAGAACGCGATCAGACGCCATGTAACAAAACTTAGTGGCTTGTTGGGCACGAATGAAGCTCTCCAAGGCCTGGTGGCCGATCTCAATAACTTTAGGCTCGCCGGTACTGCCAGAAGTAGTGATCAGATAAGCGATCTCGGATGTCTGGTACTCAATCTTCGCAGGACCAGTGAGAGTACTGAGACCCGCCAGCCACTCCTCGGTGAGCACGAACTTGACCTGTGCCAGGCTGCATACGCGGGCCTTGCGCTCGGCCG
>CAYYMF010000087.1:0-8244 GCA_964472755.1 uncultured Chitinophagales bacterium
TAATTACTGGAATCTATAACCTACAAGTCAAATGATTTTCGCAAGAGGTCTAATAAAGAAAAAGTGTAAAAGAATCTGAACGGATGATAAAAGTAGGCTTTTGTGTTTCGTATGATTGGGAATCTAAAACCACATTCAGCAGCAAGAAACGATATGAAAAATGGTTATAATATTCGTTGGACAGACAATGCATTAGATGAACTTGAAAACACAATCGAGTCCCTTGCAGAAAACTTTACAGACCGAGAAATTAAAAAACTAACCCTAAAAATAGAAGGTACCACTAAGTTGATTGCCTAGAATCCAGATATTTTTTTCAAATAGACAAAACCCGAATAAGTTAAAGACATATAAAATGCTATTATCCATCATCATTCCTACAAAAGACAGAGCTGAAATTCTTAAACAAACTTTGCAGAAAGCCATTGAAGCTATTGAGGGTTCAGATATAGAAATTATTGTGATTAATGATGGAGTTGAAATAAAAGAGAAATTTGAAAATCCTAAAATTCAATATTTTAAAAACCCTAAAAAAGGGGTAACAACTGCAAGAAACTACGGAGCGTCATTAGCCCAATCTAATTTGTTATTATTTTTAGATGATGATATGTGGATTACTAAAGGAACCATTGAGGGAATTAAGGATATTAGAGATAAATACGATTTAAGCAACAATACTTTTTGCTTAAATTGGGAATATCCCAATGAGTTAATTACTCAATATAAACATGAAAAACTAGGTCGTTTATATATAAAAAACAATTACCATACAATGCTAGGAAGAAGTGGATTAATTTTAAATCAAACACAAAAAATAATTCAATCTAATGGAATTGGAAGTGCCAGTTTCTTGATAAAAAAGGAAGTATTCAATAAAATAAATGGCTATAATGAATTCATACAATTTCAAGGAGAAGACATAGATATTTATTCTAAATTAAAAAACGATTCAATTAATACTTTAATTTACACACCTATTACATGTTTTCATAACGATAATACGATTTCAACAATACAAGATTATACGAATAGAGAATATCGTGGCTATTTAAGTCAAGCGAAAGCGGAACAACAAGGATTAATCCAAAAAACAAATCAAAATGATTTAAAAACAAAATTTTATCGACTTCTATTACCTTTAGAATCAATTATTATCTTTATTTTTAACCTTTTACCGAACAAAAAAATGTTCGATACAATATCCTTTAAATTGATAGGTATATTGGGAGCATTACAAAAGGTAAAGGCATATAAAGGAAAGATAACAAGCTAAAAAATGATGATAAAATTCAATAAGCCATACTTTACTGGGAAAGAAACCAAATATATTCAAGAAGCTGTAGCTTCGGGAAAAATATCAGGCGATGGAATATTTACTAAGAAATGTCATCAATTTTTTGAATCGAAATATGGATTTAAAAAGTGTCTTTTGACAACTTCTTGTACTGATGCATTGGAAATGGCTGCTATCCTAATTGACATTCAAGAAGGTGATGAAGTAATTATACCAAGCTTTACTTTTGTTAGTACTGCTAATGCATTTGTATTGCGTGGTGCAAAAATCATTTTTGCAGATTCCTATTCAGATAATCCAAACATAGATGCTGAAAAGATTGAGCAATTAATTACATCAAAAACTAAAGCAATTGTAGTAGTTCATTATGCTGGAATGGCTTGCAATATGGATAAATTAGTAGAAATTGCTAATCATCATAATCTATTCTTAATTGAAGATGCTGCTCAGGCTATTGATAGTTATTATATTGCTAATAATAACAATAAGCCATTAGGAAGTATTGGTCATTTAGCGGCATTTTCATTTCATGAAACTAAAAATATTATTTCTGGAGAAGGTGGAATGCTAGTAATCAATGATAATAGATTTATTGAAAGAGCTGAAATTATTAGAGAGAAAGGCACTAACAGAAGCAAATTTTTTAGAGGAGAGATCGATAAATACGGATGGGTGGACATAGGTAGCTCTTTTCTACCTTCTGAAATCATCGCTGCTTTTTTATATGCACAGCTAGAAAATTTAGAGGCTATACAAACAAGAAGAAAAGAAATTTGGAATTTATATTTTGAAGGACTAAAAATACTAGAAGAAAAACAATTATTAGAACTTCCTAAGATTCCAAATTATGCTACTAATAATGCACACATGTTTTATATTGTATGTAAAGATTTAGAGGAAAGAACTGCCTTGATAGCACATCTTAAAAACAATAACATTGGTGCTGTTTTTCATTATTTATCTTTACATAAATCTCCTTTTTATTCAGATAAATATGATGGAGCAGCATTAATTAATTCCGACAATTTTGCAGACAGTATCGTAAGGTTACCTCTATTCGTTGAATTGACCAACGAGCAGATTCAATTGATTATTGAAAAAATAAATGAATTTTATGGAAATTAATAATAAAATAAAGTTTGCTTCTTTTTTGGTAGTTTTTATATTCAAAAGCTTTCTCATCTTTCTTTTTATTTATTTCTCTCCTAATATTCAATTTTTTCCTGAAAAGATTTATAGTGAAGCTGGAGATACTTTTTCATATATTGAATCAATGCAAAATTATATTTCTGATGGAACTTATTATGTTAAGTCTTATAATGAAATTTATTATTCAGTACGTCCCCCACATTACTTAACTATATTCTATTTATTAAAGGAAGTAGGTCTTAGTACAGACAATGCATTAAATTTTCTTGTTTTAATTCAAACAATTATTAATAGCCTCTCAATATTAGCTTTAGCTTTATTAGTGATGTATATGACTAAGAAGAAGTATTTATTTTACTTAATGCTTGGAATTTTAGCATTTACTTCATCTATGAGTTACTTTAATCAAATTATATTACCAGAAAGTTTGGTTATAAGTTGTATATCTATAGCAATCTATCTAACTTATAAGTATTATCTAAGGCAAAATAACTATATTTTAATTTTAGCAAGTATCTTAATAGCATTTTCTGTTCAAATGAGACCTTATATAGTCTTTTCGTTACTACTACCTTATCTTTATATATTCCTTTTATTTATTAAAAATAAAGATTATAATTTTCTTATTAAAAATGTATTATTAGTATTTATAGCTATGTCATTCATATTTATTCCATGGATTTATAGAAATTACAAGATTTATCAAAAAATAGCTCCGTACGATTATAAAATATTAGATTATTATTATGGTGGAGACTATCAGACTTCTATTAGGAAGGCAAAATTAGATTTCCTAAAAGCTGTAGGTGAGACAGATACCTATTGGGATATAAAATGTATGTCTTCATTTTTTGAAGATGACAAAAGTCGTTTTAAGCAGAGTTCAATATTCAAATTTAAAAAGTATAATTTTTCAAAATCTATTTCTATGGATAATTATAACATAGCAAGAGATTTGTATTTAAAAGCTATTAATGACAAGGATAACATTAATAAAAAGAACGAAGCTATAGATTACTTTAATTACCTAACAAAATTATATTGCAAAGAAAAGCCATTTAACTATTATGCATTATCAAAGATTAAAATCTTACAGTATATGATTTTTCATAATGGAACTTATTATTTCTCATTTGAGTTTAATCAAGATTCATCTTTTTCCATATTGCTAAAACTATGGAAAATTGGTGAATTTATTTTATATAAGTTGCTTTTAATTTTATCATTTATAGGAATGGGAGCTTGTATCTTTAAGAAAAGGAATGAGGTTTTATTTATACTTGTCCCATTTTCTGTCATCTGTATTTCAATAATAAGAGGTTCTGGAGAGTATCGATATTTTACATTAAGTTACCCTGTGTTATTTATATTTGCAATTTATAGTATTCACCTTATAATTGACAGAATTAAATTACACAAATCAGATTATTAATAGAAAATAAAAGAACTAAAGAAAGTTTTTATATACTGAAAAAGCATAATACTTATATTAATTTGCACCACTTTTTTCTTTTAAGAATATAAAACTTCCAATTATTCCTACAACAACTTTTACTAAATACATACTAAACGAAATAAGTACTGAAGTTGAAGTTGGTACGCCATAAAGCAACATTAGCCCCGCAAATGTGCCTTCTCTTACACCTAAGCCACCCAATGAGATTGGCAAAATAGTTGCAATATAAACCAAAGGCATAATAAACATAACAGCAGTGAAGGGTATTTCAACATTCATATAGTGAATAAAAATATTAGCAATGACAATATCTCCGAATTGAGCTATTAATAATACAATTATTGTAGAAATCATAAATTTATATCCTATATTAATATTTCTTTTTGAAAGTATGTATTTTGTAATAGGAAATACAAGAAAAATAAGGATAATCATTAAATATATCCAGACAGAGGAAATCTTCGATAAGAATAAAACCTTTTCAGGAAAAGTCCTAAACAACATTCCTAAGCATAATAAGACTATCAGTCCATATAAACCTAGTATTCTTTCTGAAATAGTAACAAAACTTGCTGATTTTATACTTATTTTATAGTTCTTAATGAGCATTCGTGTTCTTATAACATCTCCTCCAATTGCTCCAGGTAAAAAAATATTAAAAAAACTCCCAATTAAGTAATAACGATATAATATTCTAGTCTTAGGGGAGATATTTAAAAACTTAAGACACAAAAGTTTCCAACGAATAGACATTAAAAATATTGAGAATAAAGCAATAATAATAGCTATTAAGGATGGAATGATAAAACCCCACCCAAGATTTTTTATTGATGCTATATCTATTTTCTTTAACAGAAAAGTTACTAAAGAAATAGAAATTATCGTTTTAGCAATTAATTTAAAATTCAGGTTAGGCATATTTAGATAAAAATAAAAAAAGTATTATCTTCATAAAAATATAATTTAATTTCTAAATCTTATTATTAAATATAATGACGAAGAAAAGAATTGCTATCTTACAATCCAATTATATTCCTTGGAAAGGTTATTTTGACTTTATTAATATGGTTGATGAATTTGTACTCTTTGATACAGTTCAATATACAAAAAATGATTGGCGTAATCGTAATAAAATATTTACCTCACAAGGCTTAACATGGCTTACGATTCCAGTAAGACAAGAAAGTTTAGGTCAAAAAATCAAAGACATAAAAATTTCGGATAAAAAGTGGGCAAAAAGACATTGGCAATCTATAATATGCAACTATTCAAAAGCAAAATATTTTAAGGAGTATAAAGCCATTTTTGAAGAATTTTATCTGAATTGTGAAGATACTCACTTGAGTCAAATTAATTATTCGCTTATCAAAATTATCAATGAAATTTTAGGCATAACAACTAAGATTTCTTGGTCAAGTGATTATAAACTATTAGATGGACAAACCGAAAAATTACTTGGAATTTGTCAGCAAGCTGGTGCAGCTATTTATTTGAGTGGCCCAGCAGCTAAAAATTATTTCGATGAAGAGCTGGCTCAAAGTATAGGCATAAAGGTGGAATGGATGGATTATTCAGGATATCCTGAATACCAACAACTACACTCTCCTTTTGAACACGGCGTTTCAATAATTGATTTAATTTTTAATGAAGGGGATCGTGCAAAAGAATTTTTAAAAAGTTTTTAATAGAAATGATAGATTATTCAATTATTGTTCCTGTATATAAATCAAAAGAGTCTTTAAGAATCTTAACCAATAAGGTTGATGAACTTTTTAATACGATATTAAAAGATAAAACTTTCGAACTTATTTATATAAATGACAGCCCTTTTGATAATGAAACATGTCAAGTGTTAGAAGAGTTAAGAAGTCAATATCATTTTATAAAAGTTATTGAATTTACTCAAAATTTTGGTCAGCAATCAGCTGTAATATGTGGAATTATTCATTCTTCTGGCAATTATTTAATCACAATGGATGATGATATGCAACATAATCCATTAGATATTCCTAAATTAATTCAAGAACAATCACATGATTTAGTCATTGCTAAGTTTAAGAATAAAAAGCATAATTTATTTAAAAGAGTAACTAGTAATATAAAGGGATATTTTGATTATTTAATTTTGAATAAACCAAAAGATATTCAACTTACTTCATTCAGACTCTTTAATAGAGTAATAGCAGATAATATGTTAAAAATTAAAACTTCATATCCATTTATTCCTGCACTACTTTTCTCAATATCAAAAGATGTTGTGAATGTTGAAGTTACCCATTACAAAAGAAACGAAGGAACAAGTAATTATACGTTGTCAAAAATGATTCAATTGTTTAAAAACCTCCTAATTAATAATTCTTCACTACTTCTAAAATGGATTGGAAACTTAGGACTGTCAATTGCATTCATGAGTCTATTATACGCAATATTTATTTTATATAAAAAGGTATTTTTAGGTGTTTCTTTAATGGGTTGGACTTCAATTATGTTAACTATCCTTTTCTTTGGTGGTATAATTATGTTTTCGTTGGGTATTATTGGGGAATATCTCATTCGAATTATTAAAACTTCTGAAAATAGACCTCATTATTTTATCAGAAAAATTGAATCAATTGAAAATGATAAATAACCTATTCATTACTGGTATGGGACGTTCGGGCACTACTTTGTTAGATAAGTTATTATCTAACCATCCCAATATTGATGTTTTATCTCAACCTTTTCCTCTAATATATACTGAAATAAAAAGTGCATTTTTAAAATCTAAAAATATCAATAAATATTATGTTTTAAATGACAATCCTTTCAATCAAGACTATGATATTGACGAATTTATAAATTTTATTAGTTCATTTAAAATTAGCTATTTAAGACTCTTAGAATTATTTACTAAAATGCATAGCTATTCAGGACAAACAACCAAAATAAAATCTAACATATCTTTTAATACATCATATTCTTTTATAGAACTTTTTAATCACTTAAATAGAACAAATTCAAATAAAGAGCATATTCATTATATAGGTTCAAAAGAAATAATGTGCGAAGAATTTATTCCTTTCTTTATTGAGAATAAGACCAAAATTATTGTTATTGTAAGAAATCCCAAAGATATTGTTGCATCTATTAATTACCCTCAAAATGAAAAGTATTTAGGAGATAAAAAACCTACATTATTTATTCTAAGAAATTGGATTAAGAGTATTGATTTTATTAGAAAGTTTAAATCTAATGAAAGTTTTTTTTATACTAAATATGAGGATTTAGTTTTAAATCCATATAAGACATTAAATCATATAACTGCTTTTTTAGATATTGAAAAATATGAGAGAGACCATTTTGAAAAAGGCATTTTTGATAGAGATGGGAAATTGTGGAAAGCTAATACTTCTTTTGACATAAACACTTCTTTTATTTCTTCTAAGTCGATAGGTAGTTATAAAAATATATTATCAAATGAAGAAATAAATTATATAGAATCTATTTGCAAAAGAGAATTACTTTTTATGGATTATAAATTTGACACTCAGCCCAATGACTATATTATTACGAACTTTAGAGATTATAATGTCGAAGATTCTGTACATATTGATAAAAACTTTTCATCATTAAAAGAAAATGTTGAAGTAGAACTAAAAAGGTTTAATAATTAAGGTTCTACTAATAAAATATTATTTTGATTTGATAAAACTTCTATACATACTCTCTCAAATCGACAAAACCAACGGATTTGAATGACTGATTGAAAGATTAACTTATCCAAGGTCTATCTTTAATATAGTTTTATTATCTTTATAGCAGAATGAATGTTGCAAATAGCCTTTCCCCACATTTGTTTTGGGACACTAAAATAAGTGAATTAGATTTTCAGAAAAATAAAAGACTGATTATTGATCAAGTACTACACCGAGGCTCGCAGAAAGATTGGGATTTTATAACTAAGGTTTACAAAAAAGATAATTTGGTAGAAGTGTTGTGTAACTTGCCTTCTATTGCACCCAAAGAAGCAAATTATGTTGCATTGCTTTTTAATATTGATAAAAACCAAATGAAATGTTTCACAAACAAACGGTCGAACCATTATTATTAAGTACACTCCAAAATTTATTAAAGTTACCAGCTCTCAGTAATTTTGTTTTGGTAAGAGGAACAGCTCTAACTCTTCAAATAGGGAATCGGAAGAGTATAGATATAGACTTTAATGTAGAAATTCAGTATATAGAAAAGCAATTAAGTTGGGAGCAGATAAGTTTTCGGTTAATTGAAATGGTACGCAATCCAAATAAAGTTTTTAATATAGCTTTTTAATGAAAAAAATCCTTTACATACTTTCCCAAATCGACAA
>CAYYMF010000088.1:0-8227 GCA_964472755.1 uncultured Chitinophagales bacterium
ATTAGTCCGCGAGCTATTGAAATGGGATTTCGTGAAGAATGTGAGAAAAATGCTCTAGAAATACGTGAACAACTCACAGCACTTAAAACCAAGCATTTATTTGAGACGACTTTTGAGACCTTTAAATGCGACGATATCTTAGAGGGGCAAGTACAAGAGATTGAAGAATGGGCAAGGGCTAGAAATCGCGTCAGTGAGTGTAGACAACAGGTGCGGTGTTGATTTTGTTCTAATATATCAATCATTTCGCAGTCTGTTTGCTTTTGTGCTGTTCTATGCTGATGGTTTTCCAGTGAAAGTTGGAACAACCGCGACGAATTGTACTTGTTGATGAGTTTGTGTGATAATTACAGCTATGATCTAACATATTTACCCTTTGTCTTTTTGAACAGGAATATGAGGAGCGTTTGCATTTAAACTATCAACGAGATACAATCAAACGGCGGCGAGAGAAGCGAATGGCTATTGCCGAGGAGAAGCGTCGTTGGCAGGTATTCTACTATACAAGGGATGGAAAGCCTGACAAAAAGCGCCGACCTGGGAAGCCTTGGGATCCGAGTATTTATGCGGGTGCTGAGAAGGCGGTTTATAGTGGTGCTGGTGTGGACCTGACAGCGGGTTCGCGTATGGGCAAGAAAACAGGGTCTGTGCAGAGTGTGGAGCAGACTTTACAACAAGTTACTTTGAAGACATATTTAGAAGAAGTTCAAATGTATGAGCAACTGTTAAATCCAATAGCAAAGGTTATGCAAAATACACTTGGTGGTGGTATGGGTGGACCTGCTGTAGTCACACATCCTATGGCAGCATTTTCAACTCCTGATGGTAATGGTGGTGGTGCTAATGGTGGTAATGTGGACGAAACCACAGAGACACAGCCAAGTGTCTCACTGTCACAGCGTGGTTGGGGTCCTATTGGCGACGCCATGGGGCCAGCGCTGGATGGAATTGGAGCATTACCTACAGAGTGGCGCGAAAATCGGGCAAAACAACAGCGAGATTCTGCGAATGTAAGCAGACAAAGTTACAGTTCTTATGGGAGTTCAGTAACAAATTCTGCTCGTAGTGTAAGTTCAACGTCACCACAACGTTCAATTAGAAACATGAATAGAAAGAAATCCAGCCATGGTATAAATGGTGCATATTTCGGACAAAGTAGCAGTAGCGCCAGTCGTCAGATTATTGTGGCTCCATTGCCTACAGTCAATAATAACGGAACGAGCAATATTAACAACATCAGCAGTGATTTAGGTCAAACTGAAGAATTCACATCAGTGAGTGACTTGTTCGCTCGAAGTTCACGTGTACGAAGACGAAAGAAAAAAGTCTCTTTTTTGCCTGATAAAGAAAGTTTTTCATCATCTTATCGTAGTAATATTCGATCGATATCAACTACTAATCAGATGGATTTATACGCACACTTTCTAGGCACCAGCTTGATGACTCACAGCAATGCCGATGACAAGCAATGCTTTGGGGATGTGTTAGTAAACTCAACGGTTAATAGTCCACGTGGTATACCGCCATTACCGCAACAACAACAACAACAACAACAACAACAACAACAACAACAACAACAATCGCTTTACAGTAGTCAGAGTACCGGTCAGCTCAACAATAGACGCCAGTCAAATGCTCAACAACACGGTACGTATGTACCACCACTTCGACACATGCCTGACACCATGTCGACACCAGTATCGTCGCACAAATACAGTACCAACAATGACAGCTATAATATCACAAAACAACAGCAACAACAACGGCAACAACAGCAAGGAAATAGCGTAGCTGCAGCTGCGGGTCAACAATCTCCTGGTGGCTACAGTATTCACAGTGATACTAACGTTAGCAGTGTGTCCTCCACTGCACGCGGGTCGTACAGAAAGAAGAAGCGCGAGAAAACTGCGTCTTCAATTCCCTGGGATTTGTTAGACTCGTTGGACGGAGAAAAACAGAGATTTAATAACGAAAAGGCCCATATTGAGTTTCACACAAAGTTATAAGAGCATTATAAGATTTAAAATGTGGGTATAACTTGGTAATTATTGTTTACATACATTTTGTAATGAACCAAGCATATCAACATAAACGCAGTTGTGTGTAAAAGCTGACTTAACAAATGGCGCACCCATTACATAAGTTCTTCACAGACTCGCAATCGTCTCGAAAATGTATTTGCATTCCATCTCTCCATCCTCAGGCAAATCGGTGCAATGCACAGCATTCTTTGTCTCATCAACACCATACAACCCACGCAGTGATTGCGGACGAACAACTTTCGCCAAAGCTGGGTTAACAGGACCTGCCAACGCTCTAAATTCCGTTACAACATCAATCTCATCATTCGGTGTGGTGATCATCACTGCCAACACTGGTGCAGAACAAATTTGTTCAAGTGCTAATGTGTAATTGGGGACAATTCCACGATAGACTTCGAATAGTTCTTCTGCTAGTGGTGTTGTGAGATGGACAGTAAACAAGGCAGATATTTCAAATCTTCTGTCATCTGTGATAGTTTTTAAAAGTTCTCCAACTTGTTGAGATCGAACAATATGAGGCTTGATAACACACAAACTGCAATTTGAATTCATAACTCTGGAACATCTTGCATCCTTGAAGATATTCTGTGGATGAGTGTTTGTGACAAGATGAGAAACAGATGATGAAAATAATGAGAAGTTCTTGTTTGTACTTACACTAATGGAATCTGCATCTGTGATGATACAATCAACATTTCGCGACATGTTTCTCATATCAGTTAATAAGTGCTTCGTGTTAGGAATACAAAAACCGATTAACTCGATGAGACAGTCGCCGTTGTTCACTGAAAGATCTTCAAAATCAAATGATGAAGAAGTGGTGATCACACGGCCAAGAGTCAGCTTATTGTTTTTCGCCTCGATCATAAGTCTTGGGACATCCTTATATCCGTCCTTGTTAATTAAGCACAAAAAACGAACTTCTCTGGATGTCATATATTCTGTGGTAGCACTATTCGCATATTTCTTGATCACGAGCAGTCGATTGTACCTGTGAGTTTTTCATTAAAAAAAAAAAAGTAAGTAAGCAGGTAAAATCAAGTCATAAATCCAAAAAACGAATATTTACACTGTGATAGAATTTCCGATGTATAAATCACGCAATGTAACCTCAGGATAGAAGATTCGCTTCAGAAAAGTTGAATGATTTTGAAGCAGTTCTATTGTGTTATTATCTAAAAAGAACTTTAGATAAATAGTTTGTAACATTCCAGACACATGATCAAACCATTCGACTTCAAACCCAAGCACAGACATCCTTCACTTAGGTTGATAAGATTGCAAAATGATTGTGTGTTGGTTATGCTTTTTGTATGGACTCCATTTTGTTGTGGTGCGAAACGGTTACTTTTTCTGGTGCGTGGACATGCTCATCATCATCATCTCATTATCGTGTTGCATCATCCACATATTAGTTTTAGTACATTTTATTATCATTGAAGCACAGTCGATGTTTTGACAATGAAAAGGCACATTGATAAGTAGGACTACGGATTGTTGGTTAATGTTGCAAAGGATTCAATCATTAGACACCAGAGTACGCAATTCAGAAACCTTTCCAAGAATTCGCGATGCAGAGGAAGAGATGAGAAGAAATGAAGCGGCGTTTCTTAATAAATTAAAGTTGAAACACAATAAAATAAAAAGAGATATGCACAATAGCAAGAAAAAGAAAATAAACATCGTGGTGAATCCAACAATAAAAAAGGAAAAAATACCACCACCACAAAAACAATATTTCGCTGGCTTTGTGTTAAACAAGGATCCATTATGTTCAAAGTACATGCCATTTGATGAAGTTTATTTTCCGAAGCTTTTTAATAATTCAGAAGCGGCTGTTGGACCGCAAACTATTGATAATTTGTGGATGCTAGGATTCGAAGATTTAGCGAAACGACGAGCACTGCCGCCGCTCAAGGTAGCGAAACCTAAAATTGCTATTTGATAACAAAGTTGAAGTATTTAGTTTTGTATTATGAATGTGTGAATTTGTCTAAATATTGTGCTGTGTTGTTAATAAGCAAAACGAACTTCCGCAACTGTTTTCGACACAATCAATTCATGCGATATTCACTAATTTTCTTTTCAATGTAGCTGCTGTTGACGCACTCCTCAATTCGTCTTTCCATGACTGCTATGTAATTGCTCGTATATTTTATGGTGACATCCTCAACAATAACTGCTTCACTATCCGTGTCTTGCTGAAACGATAGAATAAACGTTTGATTTTTTCCCCAAGATTCATACAGTAACGGATTGTCCACAGCTGCTTCACATGGATCGACATGAATCCATTCTCCATTCAACAGTACCTCCACCCAGACCTACAGCCAGATAAACAACATGTTATGAAAATCTATTATTCAGTGAGTAATACCGGTGCACCGCTCTCACATGATCATCTCTGTCCACAATATATCTTGCTACATAGCCAAGTGCCTCAAGGAAACTCATCATTAAAATAGAGTACTCTCCACAGCGTCCGCGTTTGGTCTCAAGCACCTGATAATAAACGTATAACAAGAAGAAAAGTAATAATAAAAAACTTTTCCATCATCATGTAGACCATCGTAGAGTAGGTAAGTCTTGTGACGCACCTTACATACATCATTATATCTCGGAAAACGTGTTATTTCTGCACATGTGCTATTTTTACACAGAATCAACTCTGTTCTATTTGACAAATTGTCACATTCTTCTGGACTGGAATGAACGCAACCCAGGTACTCGCCGCCGTCTTTCAATCCGCGACAGGCACTACATTGGCTGTAATAATATGGAAAATGTTCACGAAACCTGTTGTATTAAAAATCTGTTTGTAATAGCTACTATGCATTATGTGTAGTTACTAACTTCGTCTCACCAAAATGCGAATCGTTTCAACAGCGCTAGCGTCTCTGTGGTATTTCTTTTTGAGTTATACCGCAAATCACTCAAACTAATGGTATCATTGTCATGGTTTATGTCGATGCTCTTGTTGAAATGGTCTTCTATGAACTGAGACACTACTCCCATGCTTTTGCTTCTCTGAGCAGCGAACAACTGAAGAAGAAGAAGAACATATGAGTCACTATCACTTTCACACACACATGTCAGTGCTTCACCTTGATTCTAGCAGCACCAGACAGTAGCACTTGATCAAATGTTTGTTTCTCCTTTTTATTACTTTCATCACTGTCCTTTTTGAGAGCCTCCAGGAAGCCTCTATTTTGAACTAGAAATCGACCTGATCTCCACAGAGATCCATATCTACTTTTGTAAGCTTCTATATCTGTCCTACTTATTTTTATCTGTCAGCATACAATTGTTTTTCAGTATACAGCAGATTAGCCACAAATACAAGTCTTTCAACCAATGGAAATAATACCTGAGAATAGTAGGTCTGATAAGATAGTAGGCAGCGTTGACCAAAGACATGACGAGAAAAGTGCTCAAGCTTGCTCTTACCAGCGGTGCAAGCAAGTAATACTGAATCATTTAACTTCGATCGGAGTTCATAAACACCTAAGATGTTGGTTGAATTGTCTACTGTGTACATTGGGTGATGTGCTGAACATGAATCACTATAAACATTAAGATTTCGATCCTTATAAACTGAAACTGTTATTAAACTTTGATCAAGCCCTTGAACACAGGTTGGGTTTAAGTAAAATATTACGCTGATAAAGAAGTAGGACCAAAATACTACCATCTCTGCTGCGGTAAAGGCCATGCAGAATCCGTTTGTCCTAGTATTCTGACAAATCTGATACCCGTAAATCAATGCTCCACTTTATCCATTAAATTAACATATGCAGAGGGTGGGTGGCTTAGAAATGCACACTTGACCAGACGTCGCATCGAATTTTTATTTTATAACACAGTCTCTCTCGTCTCTCTATCTTTTTTCACAAAAAAATATTAATTAAAGGGACATCAAGAAAGAAAGTTTTGAATTTGAAAGAAAGGCCATATATCAAGTTTTTTATTCCGTTGCTGTGAGCCGTAACCAAGGCTTCCTCTTCAAAAATGGTTTTGGAATACGAGCAAACGCTGCAGAAACAGGAACTGCAACGTGAAGATACACAGACTCATCAGAACGACGAAACTCCATCGATGGAAGATAGGCCTGATATCACTGACGATTTCGCCCCTCAGGTGGATTTTGACACCCCAGAGGAAGATAGATTCCGTATCGGTGATATCGTAATGGTTATGAGACGAATGTGGCCTGGAATGAATAATCCTGGTGGAGTTGGTCGAATTGCCGCCATACATTTCAATCCTGGTCAGTATTTTACCTCACCGACATGCCTCTCTCGACTTATTATTAATGGATTTTATATTGCAGATGAAGACACACATTTTTATGAGGTTCACTATGTGCTGGGAGGAAAAGAAACAAAAGTTGAAGGGAAGTATATCAAAATTCATATTGAAGAAGCTGATAGAGGTAGAAGCACTCGAGGCCGATGCAGGTTTGTCAAGAGTTTAACATTCACTGTTATTATTCTAATTCATACCATATCTCTCGTACAGTTGGTGTGGAAGTTTTATTCGTGACTGTCAGCACGATCAACTTGTGGATCCCACCCCTGTTCCAAACGCACCACCTCCTAAAGTCCGTGACAGCAAAACAAGCAAGCTAAAAGGCGATAGAAAGCGCAGAACAATACGACGTCATAAAACGTTTTTGTCTGATTTGACGAATGAATGTTTTGCATCGTTTGACCAAACCACTGAAGACCAATACGGTACAAACACTCCAACTGTGGACATAAGAAACGGCACCTCTGGCGACGTGGACGATGAATCCTCTATAGAAAGTGGTGGCGGTGGTGATAGCGATTACAACGAGAATGAAGATGATCACGGCGATAGAATGGCAATGAGCGATAACGACGACGATGACGACGATGACGACGATGATGAAGTCTTTGTGGGTGGAATGGCTCGTGCGGCTTTCCGAAAACGAGCGAGAGCATCAGACAACAGCCAAACCACAGCACAACAAATCACAATCGAAAGATCATCCATATCTATGGCGTCATTCAGTTCTTTGCCATCTGATGATGCCATCACAACAGTTGTGGCCAGTGGCGACTGCGCACGTACTGCTCATGCTGATGGTGGTAGTACACTACCTTCTAGTCGGTCTATCGGGACTCAAAGACAGGTCCAGCAATTGACCGAACCAGGTTTACATCCACAGTACATGTCATCGCATATTGCTCGTACAATAGAAGAGGACGCTACCATTCACGACGTGAAGCAGTACACACGAGATGTGTTGGAGAGCATAACCAAGAGTGTCGTTGAATCTATGAGTGCGGAGTCCTCCGAAGATACTTTTATTAATAATACAGGCCGTGATCAGTTTGCTTATCTTCAAAAAGTATCAAAAGTCTCAATACCTGTTTTAGTTGAAATGCTGGGACAGTTAAATCAATTCATTGGTCATCTGTCAGAGAAAAGCAAAGCAATCACGGCGAGTGCAATGGATTTACATCGTCAGTTATATCGTCTCGATCCACTGGGTTGCGATGATCGGAACCTCCGTCTATCATTAGCGGAACAAGTTATCTCTGTACAGGACGAGCAGGTCAATTTGTTCACTATTCTAGCGCGTGCAGGAAAAGACGTTTATAATAAAGTCATTAAGCGATGTAAGTTAGCATCCGTTCGTCAAGCCATACATGCAGATCGTGAGTTACTCAAGAAAAAACGCGTTTCGGCAGCTCAAAATCGGCTTATTATTGATAAATGCAATGAAGCTGAGACGGCGTGTATCCAAGCGGTGAAGAGAGCCCAGGAAGCGTTTAAGGACAAATTTGGATGTTTGGCAGTGGATATTGTTTATGATGATGAATCAGACGACGATGGTTTTGGCAGTGGTAGCGACCATGGCGAGTATATTGATTCAAGTATCCGAAGTCCCTCTGGTATCATTCACAGCCGCCCATTGAGTGGTAGTACCGCTTGTAGAGCCGCTAATGGTAAACCGAGCCGTGTCCGGGATGCGGCAATCGAGGCTGGGACCAAACGCAAACGAGTCCGTAGGGAGGGCGATAATGGTTATTATAGTGACAGCAACAGCAGTGATAGGAGTGGTGGTGATGGCGGTGGCGGTGGCTCTACCATGCACCGTACCATGTCCACGTCATCGTCCGCTTCTACGCTGAGGCGTACAGGCAGCATGACCTCTA
>CAYYMF010000089.1:0-7788 GCA_964472755.1 uncultured Chitinophagales bacterium
CTCAGTTGGTAGAGCATCAGCCTTCCAAGCTGAGGGTCGCGGGTTCGAGTCTCGTCTTCCGCTCTATAAAGATTCAATAGTGTTGTGTAGCAAACGCTTACACAAATGCACTTTCTTGCCGATATAGCTCAGTGGTAGAGCACTTCCTTGGTAAGGAAGAGGTCATGGGTTCAAGTCCCATTATTGGCTCAGATAAATGAAATTATTTATTATTAATAAACTATTTTTAAAAAAGTAACAAAATGGCTAAAGAAAAATTTGTAAAAGATAAACCACACGTAAACGTAGGTACTATCGGACACGTTGACCATGGTAAAACTACTTTAACGGCTGCTATTACAAACGTATTAGCAAATAAGGGTTTTGCAGAAAAAAGAGACTATGATTCAATTGACGTAGCTCCAGAAGAAAAAGAACGTGGTATTACTATTAATACATCACACGTAGAATATCAAACAGAAAACAGACACTATGCACACGTTGACTGTCCAGGTCACGCTGACTATGTGAAGAACATGGTTACTGGTGCGGCTCAAATGGACGGAGCGATTTTAGTATGTGCTGCAACTGATGGACCAATGCCGCAGACTCGTGAGCACATCTTATTAGCTGGTCAGGTAGGTGTTCCTAAAATGGTTGTTTTCTTAAACAAAGTGGATTTAGTAGATGATCCAGAATTATTAGAGCTAGTTGAAATGGAAGTTAGAGATTTATTAAACTTCTATAAATTTGATGGTGATAATACGCCTATTATTAAAGGTTCTGCTTTAAAAGCATTACAAGAAGAGCCAGAAGGTGTTAAAGCTATTGAAGAATTAATGGCTGCTGTAGATGCATGGATTCCATTACCTCCACGTCCAGTTGATCAACCATTCTTATTACCAGTTGAAGACGTATTCTCTATCACAGGTCGTGGTACTGTTGCAACAGGTCGTATTGAAAGAGGTGTAATTAAAGTTGGTGAGCCAGTTGAAATCGTTGGTCTTCAAGAAAAATCAATGACTTCTACATGTACTGGTGTTGAGATGTTCCGTAAATTATTAGATTCTGGTGAAGCTGGTGATAACGTAGGTTTATTATTACGTGGTATCGATAAAACTGATATTAAGAGAGGTCAAGTAATCTGTAAACCAGGTTCTATAACACCACACACACAATTCAAAGCTGAAATTTATGTATTAAGCAAAGAAGAAGGTGGTCGTCATACACCATTCTTTAACAAATATCGTCCTCAATTTTATATGAGAACGACAGATGTTACAGGTGAAGTTTCTCTTCCAGAAGGTGTTGAAATGGTTATGCCAGGTGATAACGTTACAATTACTGTTAATTTAATTTATCCAGTTGCGATTGAGAAAGGATTGAAGTTTGCTATCCGTGAAGGTGGTAGAACAGTAGGTGCTGGTCAGGTAACTGAAATTTTAAAATAATGCATACCGTCGTTAGTCATTAGTCATCTAATGACTAATGACTTTTAGACGGGCATAGTTCAATGGTAGAATAGCGGTCTCCAAAACCGTTGATCAGGGTTCGAGTCCTTGTGCCCGTGCCAAAAAAATAAAATGAATGGAAAAATTAATTGAATTTATAAAAGCATCTTACGATGAGTTAATGAACAAAGTTACTTGGTCTAATGCTAATGAGCTAAGATCAAATACGATTATTGTTTTAGTTGGCTCTGTTGTTATTGCTTTTTTGATTTTATTAATGGATAAGATTTCTATGGTTGCATTGAGTGATGTGATTTATAAAATTATTGGATAATCGTAAACTCCCTATAAGATGGCTGAAGATAAAAATTGGTATGTATTGAGAGTGGTAAGTGGCAAAGAAAAAATGCTACGAGATTATATTGAGAAAGAGGTTAAAATCTATAAATGGGAACATATTGTTACCCAAATAGTTGTTCCTACTGAGAAAGTTTATAAATTAAAAGCAGGTAAGAAAGTGATACATGAAAAGAACTTTTTTCCTGGTTATATTATGATTGAGGCTGAAACTAAGAAGTTTAGTGGAGAAATTATCCAACATATTCAAAATATGACGAATGTGATTTCTTTTATTGAAAGAAGTAAACCAATTCCTTTAAAGAAATCAGAAGTGAATAGAATTTTAGGAAAGGTCGATGAAATAGAAGAAGTTGGAGCGACAACCAATGAACCATTCTTGGTTGGAGAATCTGTTAAAGTAGTTGATGGTCCTTTTAATGATTTTGTTGGAACAGTTGAAGAGGTAATTGAAGATAAAAAGAAGTTAAAAGTTACCGTAAAAATATTCGGAAGAAAAACTCCAGTGGAGTTAAATTTTATGCAAGTAGAAAAAATATAAGAAATGGCAAAGGAAATAGAAACTTTTATAAAGTTACAAGTTAAAGGAGCTGCTGCAAATCCGGCACCTCCAATTGGACCTGCTTTAGGTTCTAAAGGTGTTAATATCATGGAATTTTGTAAGCAATTTAATGCTGCAACTCAGGATAAACCAGGTAAAATTTTACCGGTATTAATTACTGTATATAAAGATAAGTCTTTTACATTCGTTATAAAAACTCCTCCGGCTTCCGCTTTATTATTAGAGGCGAGCAAAGCAAAAAAAGGCTCTGCACAACCTAATCGTAATAAAATCGGAGCAGTTTCTTGGGCTCAAGTAAAAGAAATTGCAGAAATCAAAATGCCAGACTTAAATTGTTTTACTGTTGAATCAGCTATGAGAATGGTTGCTGGAACAGCAAGAAGTTTAGGTATCACGGTTGATGGTACTGCACCATGGGAAGCTTAATCTATTAGTTGTTACGCTAGATTAAGTTTCGAGAGAGTTACACTAAGGTGTGTTACGTTATTATCTCATTTAAAATTAAAAAATGAAAGTATCAAAAAACAGAAAAAAGGTTAACGAAAAGTTAGAAAAGGACAAAGTCTATACCTTAGAACAAGCATCTGCTTTAATTAAAGATTTAAACACTACAAAATTCAATTCGTCTGTAGATTTACACATTAGATTAGGTGTAGATCCTAGAAAACCAGACCAAGCATTGAGAGGAACAGTTAGTTTGCCTCATGGAACTGGTAGATCCAAAACAGTATTAGTTTTATGTCCTGCTGATAAAGAGGAACAAGCAAAAGCGGCTGGTGCTGACTATTATGGTTTAGATGAATATTTAGAAAAAATTGCTGGTGGTTGGACAGATGTTGATGTAATTATTGCAACGCCAAGTGTAATGCCTAAGTTAGGTCGTTTAGGTAAAATATTAGGTCCTAGAAACTTAATGCCTAACCCTAAATCAGGTACGGTTACTGAAAACGTTGGTGATGCAGTTACTGAAGTTAAAAAAGGTAAGATTGCTTTTAAAATAGATAAGTTTGGTATTATCCATACTTCAGTAGGAAGAATCTCTTTTGAACCAAATCAAATTTTTGATAATGCTAAAGAAATGATGACTACTATTTCTAAGATGAAACCATCTTCTGCAAAAGGAATCTACTTTAAAAGTATCTATTTAGCAACGACTATGAGTCCTGCTCTACAAATTGATGTAAAGAGTGTACCTGGAATTTAATCTTAACAGCTAAAAAAAAGGAAAATGACAAGAGCTGAGAAACAAGCAACGATAGATCAACTAAAAAATACTTTTGAGAATAGTGAATATTTTTATTTAACAGATACTTCAGGCTTAAATGTTGAAGATTTTGGTAAATTAAGAAGAATTTGCTTTGAGAAAGGAATTACGATTCAAGTTGCAAAAAACACATTTATCAGAAAAGCCTTAGATAGCTGTGGCAAATTATCAAATGAAATTGAACCTGCTTTGCATGGTACTACTGCTTTGATGATTAGCGAAACAGGTAATCTTCCGGCAAAAGTAATCAAAGATTTTAGAGGAGATAAAGAAAAACCTGCACTTAAAGCAGCTTATATTGATTCTGCAATTTTTGCAGGTGATAATCAATTAGCAGCATTAGTTGCTCTAAAATCTAAAAACGAATTAATTGGTGATGTAATTGGATTATTACAATCTCCAGCTAAGAATGTAATTTCTGCTTTAAAATCAAGTGGACAAACAATTGCAGGATTAGTAAAAACATTAGAAGAAAGAAATAATTAATTAGTAAACATTTAAATTTAATTAAAATGGCTGATATAAAAGCATTAGCAGAACAATTAGTAAACTTAACAGTTAAAGAAGTAAACGAACTTGCAGAAGTTCTAAAGTCTGAGTATGGCATTGAGCCAGCAGCAGCAGCAGTTGCAGTTGCAGCTCCAGCAGCAGGTGGTGGTGCAGCAGCAGCAGCAGAGAAAACATCTTTTGATGTAATCTTGAAAGATGGTGGTGCTCAAAAATTAGGCGTTGTAAAAGTAGTTAAAGAATTAACTGGCTTAGGTTTAAAAGAAGCTAAAGAATTAGTTGACGGAGCTCCAAAAGCAATCAAAGAAGGTGTTTCTAAAGATGAAGCTGAATCATTAAAAGCTAAATTGGAAGAAGCTGGAGCAAGTGTTGAGTTAAAATAATTAGCTCTATGAATATATGTGTCTGGCAGTCTTTGTACTGCCATGACGCATTTTGTATTGAAATGCATTTTTGTTAATTTATCTTTGTAATACATGTCTAAATCAAATTCAAAAAATCTTACTTCATCTGGAAGAGTTAATTTTGGTAAAATTAATAACCAATATGACTTTCCAAACTTATTGGACATTCAAGTAAAATCTTACAAGGATTTTCTTCAACTTGAAACCACTGCTGATAATAGAAAAGATGAAGGTCTTTATAATGTATTTGCAGAAAACTTCCCAATAAACGACATTAGAAACATTTTCTTATTGGAGTTTTTGGATTACTATGTAGATCCACCTCGTTACTCTATTGAAGAGTGTATTGAAAGAGGTTTAACTTATAGTGTACCTTTGAAAGCTAAATTAAGACTTTCATGTAATGATGAAGAGCATATAGACTTTCAAACAATTGTACAGGATGTGTTTTTGGGTAATATCCCATACATGACTGACAAAGGTACTTTTATTATTAATGGTGCTGAAAGGGTAGTTGTTTCTCAATTACACCGTTCTCCAGGTGTTTTCTTTGGAATGAGTTTCCACCCAAATGGTACAAAAATTTATTCTGCAAGAGTTATTCCTTTTAAAGGTGCTTGGATGGAGTTTGCTACAGACATCAATAATGTGATGTATGCATATATTGACAGAAAGAAAAAATTCCCTGTTACGACTTTACTTAGAGCAATTGGTTTTGATACTGATAAAGATATTTTAAATTTATTTGGCTTATCTGATGAAATTCAAGTTAATAAAAAGAATTTAGAGAAAAATATTGGTAGAAAATTAGTGGCTCGTGTTCTTAAATCTTGGATGGAAGATTTCGTTGATGAAGATACTGGAGAAGTGGTATCCATCGAAAGAAATGAGATTATCTTAGAGCGTGATACGATTCTTGATGAAAAAAATATCAATCTAATTTTAGAAACTGATGTTAAAACAATTATCTTAGAAAAAGAAAATATTGAAGAAGATTATTCTATTATTTTTAATACTTTACAAAAAGATACATCAAATTCTGAGTTAGAAGCCTTACAACATATTTACAAACAATTAAGAGGTACAGAACCACCTGATGATGATACGGCAAGAGGAATTATTGAAAAATTATTCTTCTCTGATAAACGTTATGACTTAGGTTTTGTTGGTCGTTATAAGATTAATAAAAAATTAGAATTAGATATTAAAGATGATACTATTATCTTAACAAAAGAAGATATCGTTTCAATTGTAAAATATTTAATTCAATTAATTAATCAAAAGGCTGAAATTGATGATATTGACCACTTGAGTAATAGAAGAGTTAGAACGGTTGGTGAACAATTATATGCTCAATTTGGTGTTGGTTTAGCTCGTATGGCAAGAACTATTCGTGAGCGTATGAACGTTAGGGATAATGAAGTGTTTACGCCAATTGACTTAATTAATGCAAGAACTTTATCTTCAGTTATTAATTCATTCTTTGGAACATCTCAACTATCACAATTCTTAGACCAAACTAATCCATTAGCTGAAATTACACACAAACGTCGTATTTCTGCATTAGGACCTGGTGGTTTATCAAGAGAAAGAGCTGGTTTTGAGGTGCGTGACGTACACTATTCTCACTATGGTCGTTTATGTACGATTGAAACGCCTGAAGGACCAAATATCGGTTTGATTTCTACACTTTGTGTTCACGCAAAAGTGAATGAAATGGGCTTTATTGAAACGCCATATAGAAGAGTGAAAGATGGAAAACTTTTAAATAAAGTGGAATTCTTAACGGCTGAAGAGGAAGATATCAATATGATTGCTCAGTCTAATGTTTCGGTAAGTGACAAAGGCGAGCTAGTTGATGAAAAAATTAGATGTCGTTTTCAAGATGATTTCCCTATTATTGATAGAAATGAAGAGGAATTCAATACGATTAATTATATGGATGTTGCACCTAACCAAATCGTGGGAGTTTCGGCATCTTTAATTCCTTTCTTAGAAAATGATGATGCGAACCGTGCTTTGATGGGTTCTAACATGCAGCGTCAGGCAGTTCCTTTAATGAGAACAGAATCGCCTATTGTTGGAACTGGTATTGAAGCAAAAGTGGCACACGATTCAAGAGTTTTAGTAAATGCTGAACGTTCAGGTGTGGTTGAATATGTTGATGCTAATGAAATTAGAATCAGATATGACAGAACTGACAATGAAAAGTTAGTAAGTTTTGATGAAGATGTAAAGGTTTATAAATTAACCAAGTTTTCTAGAACTAACCAAGCTACTTGTATTAACTTAATTCCAATTGTTAGAAAAGGAGATAAGATTAAAGCTGGTCAAGTACTTTGTGAAGGCTATGCTACACAAAATGGAGAATTGGCTTTAGGTAAAAACTTATTAGTTTCTTTCATGCCTTGGAAAGGTTATAACTATGAAGATGCGATTGTAATTAATGAGAAAGTTGTAAGAGAGGATATTTTTACATCTATACATGTGGAAGAATATGAATTAGATGTTAGAGATACAAAATTAGGGGAAGAAGAATTTACAAACGATATTCCAAATATTAGTGAAGATATCACACGTAATTTAGATGAAAATGGTATCATCAGAGTGGGTGCGAAAATCAAAGAAGGAGATATCTTAATTGGTAAAATTACACCTAAAGGAGAATCAGACCCAACACCTGAAGAGAAATTATTAAGAGCTATCTTCGGTGATAAAGCTGGTGATGTTAAAGATGCATCTTACAAAGCTCCACCATCAACTGAAGGTGTAGTTATCAATACAAAATTATTCCAAAAAGCTCGCAAAGATAAAAACTCTAAAATTAGAGAGAAAGCTGAGTTAGAAAAAGCCGAAAAAGTACATATTCAAAACTTAGAAGAAATTAAACGAGTATTGGTTGATAAATTAATGACTTTATTAGGTGGAAAAACTACTAATGGCATTAAGAATATCTTTGGTGAGGAAGCAGTTCCTAAGGGTACTAAATTTACTGAAAAATTATTTGGTAGCTTGAATTATCAAAACATAGATACTTCTTCTTGGACTAAGGAAGATGAAACAAATGATTTAATCAAGCGTTTAGTGCATAACTACTTAATCAAACACAACGAAGAAAAAGGTCGTTTCTTGAGAGATAAATATGCTATTACGGTGGGTGATGAGTTACCAGCTGGAGTATTAAAATTAGCAAAAGTTTATGTTGCTCAAAAACGTAAATTGAAAGTAGGAGATAAGATGGCAGGTCGTCACGGTAACAAAGGT
>CAYYMF010000090.1:0-7591 GCA_964472755.1 uncultured Chitinophagales bacterium
TTTTATATTTATTTTTATAAACAGATTGTGAAGTTTTTTCACAGTCTGACGTTATGCGCAATTATAGACGGACACCACAAGAGCATTTATATTTGCGGCAGACAATTTTTTAACAACTAAAAAAATAAGAAAAAATGAAGAAAATTTTATTATCAGTTATTGCAGGTACAATGACAGCGTTTACTTCAAACGCACAATGACAACCGGTAGGAACAGCAGGGTTTACCCCGTCAGGAGTGGTTTTTCCCTCTATTGCGTTCAACAGCAATGACGAACCGTATGTGGAGCTTATCGAGATGCAGGAAATTCACAAAAAACGACTGTTATGAAGTTTGATGGGACTGACTAGATAACAGTGGGAACGTCAGGATTTTCAGAAGGGGTTGCGTCTTACACTTCTCTTGCATTCAAAAGCAGTAACGAACCGTATGTAGTTTATTCAGATTTAACACAATTATACAAGGCTACCGTTATGAAGTTTGGTAATGGTACAATGAGCATAGAAGAACAATTGAACAAGTCTTTTTTCATTTATCCAAACCCTGCAGATGATATGTTATATTTCTCTGAACTACTTAAAAACATCGAATTCTATTCAATAAATAATCAAGAAATAAAAACGATAAGAACTAATTTTGAATACAGTGAAAACACCAAACATAATAAAATTGATGGCCCCGGCATTATTTGTCGGGCTATCGCTAAAATCCTATTTAAAAATGAAAACAATCCTCAAACACTCCTCAATCGTAGTTATTTTGGCATTAAGCAACTTTGCATTTTCCCAAAAATACATTCCGTACTATACTGCCGGTTGGGAGTTTAAAAATGATGCGGATATGGTGGATTTTTCACAGGTAAAAAGCGTAACCACGAAATACCTGACCATTGACGAAAACGAGGAGTATCCCGTTTATGAAACCTATCTTTCGTGGAACAACACCTATCAACTGACCGATTACCAGTTTGTCAATTACAATAACAGCTATGCCGACTTTGACGTACAGATAAATTACGCAAACCCCAACGGTAATGCTTTGAAATCGGTCAAAATTGTAAACCCCAATACCTTAAAGCCATTGGAAGTATGGCAATATACCAACGGCTCATTTGATGTGGAGAAGATAACCGTAAAACGTTACCTGCTGAATGTAGCCGAGCCTGATGTTTTTGAAATAAAGTACGAAGGCAACGATGACGATTTTGTACAGGAAACTGTTTATACTCCACAAAACAAGATTAACAGCCAAACCAAATATTGGGAATATCGCAAAGATGACGGTAGTTACCAATCAGTCAAAAAACTGTATCTCGATAATTTTCTTGACCAAACTGATAGCTTAATCTTCAATTCTGACAGAAAAAAAATTGCCCATTATATTATCAACCTCGGTATAACCACACAAACCCAATATCAATACAAACCCCGAAAAGTAGAAATTTTTGGAGATGAACACGATTATCAACAATTGGAACGCATCGTAAAAGATGGAAAAGATACCGAACGCTACGAATATGAATACGATGCAAAAGGCAATTGGATTGTACGAAAAACGTACAAAATAAAATACGCCAGATGGGAATATACCGATATAACAAGGCGTGAAATCGAGTATAGGAACTAACTGAAAACAGCAACAAAATGAAATATCCCATAGCATTTTTACTGATGATAACGAGCCTGACCGCTTGTGCCCAACCGCAAACAGAACCCTCACACCTCGTTCCGCCCAAAACCTATTGGCAATCCTTTGGGTTTCAGAAACAGCCCAAGCAAGTCGGTATCGGCTATTACAAAAGCGACAGCCTCGGCTACGAACCTGCAATGCTCGAAGTGTACAACTTCAACGATGACGGATTTATTACCCAAAAATACATCCGCATCTTTGGCGAATACGGCAGTGAAACGGTGAACAATTACGTGTACAGCAATGGCATTTTGGACAGCATCAACACGCTGGCATCTGCCCAAAACTTCAACAGCCAACAAAAACTGCATTATAGCAACAGCGGGCAGCTCACGCACATTACCGCTACCGGAAAATTTGCCGAAGCGTTAGCGGAAACCCTATGGCGACAGTGCAACCATTGAACTGAAAGACATGGAACAAACAACTTTAGTAAAAAAACGATATGGAAAGACTGCCATACACGACAGCCAACACAAAGAAGTTTTATTTTTTGCCGACCCGCATTTTTTGTTTTCTAATTTTTTACCAGCCGCACAAGTGGCACATTTTGTTTTGCACCTACCGCACAAGCCATCACGAAGGCAAAACCAAAAGAGCCACTTCCCCCCAACGCTTTATTAAATTCCTAACTTTGAAACCATGAATCAACTTTTCAAAATATTTAAAGTGGACGAAGCAGAAGCAACTAAAATTTCTGCTTCGCCTGATGAACCACATAAACATGACTTTGAAGAATTGATTATTGGCGTGGAAGGGCAATTAGAACATTTTATTGATTTCAAGACCACCATACTTGACGCACCGCTTGTAAGTTTTGTTACTAAAGGAAAGGTTCATCGCGTTATTCCAAAATTAAAGAATGGCAAATGCAACATGTGGGTAATGCGATTTAAGAGCGAATTCATTCCTGAAATTACCTTTCAGCTTTATTCCAATTATCATAATCACGCTACACTAAAGCTGCCAAACGATTATTGCTTTAATCGCCTAACCACTATGTGCGAAATTATAAATGGAGAAATGCAACAGGAAAACCCGGACCAGAGCGTAGTGAGACATTTGCTCAATGCACTGTTCATCATGATTGAATCAGAAAGAAAAAAGATTGAACCGATTGAAAATAACCTTATCTTTACGCAAAACACTACCTTACAAAACTTTCTGAAAATCCTTGAAGAAAACTATCAACGACCTATTGGAGTGGAGTTCTATGCTGAAAAGTTGTTTATGTCTGCAAGAAATCTGAATATTATCTGTAAAAATATTCTTCAGCAAACAGTAACCGAGATTATTGAAACCCGAAAACTCATTGAAGCCAAAAATCAATTAACCCATTCCGATAAAAACATTTCTGAAATTGGTTTTGACTTGGGTTACAATGAGAAAGCCTACTTCACCAATGTTTTCAAGAAAAGAACTGGACAAACCCCCTCTGAGTTTCGGGAAGAGATGAAAAAGCTCCTTTCCTGATTTTACAACTCATCTTCCAAATACTGTTACCCATTGCCTAATAAATGATTGTACCTTTGTAGTTTGAAATTTATTAATCATTTAAAACAATAGAAAAATGGAAACAGCAACTCAAAAAACAACAAAATGGGTTTTAGACCCAGCACACAGTGAACTTACTTTTAAAGTAAAACACATGATGATTGCCAATGTTAAAGGTGAATTCAAAAACTTCACGGTTGAAGTGGACGGTGATGATATTCTGAAATCAACTTTGAATGTCAGTGTTGATGCTTCGTCTATCAACACCAACAACACCGACAGAGACAACCACCTGAAATCTGCCGACTTCTTTGATGCAGAAAACCACAAAGAACTTTCGTTTAAAAGCACTTCATTCAAACAAAAAGACGATGATGAATATGAGTTGAAAGGTTTGCTTAACATTAAAGGAATAAGTAAAGAAATAAAACTAGAAGTGGAATTTGGTGGAATAAATAAAGACCCTTGGGGAAATGAAAAAGCAGGTTTCTCTGTAGAAGGAAAAATCAACCGTAAGGATTGGGGACTAAACTGGAACGCAACGTTAGAAACTGGCGGTGTGTTGGTAAGTGAAGAAGTGAAAATTGCAGGAGAAATTCAATTTGTAAAACAATCTTAAAAACTGGTTATGTATTTGAAAGAGAATTTGTCAATTCGAGTGTTCAGCAGCATTGCGGAATGTATCGAGAATATAAATTTTCAATAAAAAGGGTAGTATCATCAATGTGATGATGACACTACCTACTAATATGAAACAACTCAACGCATGAATTTCTCTGAATTTGCAATTATAGGATTTTTAACATTTTGCAGTTTAAGCTGCAAAACACAAACACAAGGTAAAATGGTATCAAAAGAAAACAATCCGCTTTTATGCGACATAGAAACAGGAATGTGTGAAATGCCAATTGGCAAAGAAAAAGATAGCACAACAACCATCGCACAAGCATCTAATAAATCAGTCAAAGTCATTTACTATACCGACCCAATTTGTTCATCGTGCTGGGGTATAGAACCTCAATTGCGAAAGCTAAAACTGGAATACGGCAACAGCATTGAAATTGAATACCGCATGGGTGGCTTGTTACCTGATTGGAGTTACAATAGTGGCGGCATAAGTAAACCTTCTGATGTAGCGCATCATTGGGACGAAGTAAGTGTATATTACGATATGCCTATTGATGGCGATCTGTGGCTGGAAGACCCGTTGAATTCTTCTTATCCCCCATCCATTGCTTTTAAAGCTGCTCAGATGCAAGACAATCAAAAAGCTATTCTGTTTCTTCGTGAAATTAGAGAAATGGTTTTTCTGCAGAAGAAAAATATTGCCAAATGGGAAAACTTGGAAACTGCAGCAAAAGTAGTTGGTTTGAATATTGAACAACTCAAAACCGACTATGAAGGCAAGGCAAAAGAAATGTTCAATGAAGATTTAAAACTCGGAAAAGAACTGGGCGTAAGAGGTTTCCCGACAATGTTTTTTGTAGATGAAAAAGGAAATAAAGAATTTGTATATGGCTCTAAACCCTATTCGTTTTATGAAGTGGCTGTGTTGAAACTGGCTCCAAATGCAATTAAAAGTGAATACAAGAAAAACTGGGAGAACATTTTTGCAAAATATCAAACCTTAACAGCTAAAGAATTTTCTGAGCTATCAGGAACAGGCAGAAAAGAAAGTGAACAACTGCTGGATGAATTAACCGAAAAAGGGAAATTAGTAAAATTAACTACTAAGAATGGTTCCATTTGGAAACTAAAACAATAAACCATGATTAAAAATATTTTTAACCCGGGAAATTATTCTAAGAACATTGACTTTGTTTTGCTGCTACTTCGTTTAGTAGTCGGAGGATTTATGTTGACACATGGCATAGGCAAATTTGAAAAATTATTTTCTGGAGAACCAATTACGTTTCCTGACCCTATTGGTGTTGGTGCAACGGCTTCATTAGCTTTGGTAGTATTTTCTGAAGTGTTCTGTTCTCTCTTCTTAATTTTTGGTATAGCCACCCGACTTTCATCAATTCCATTAATTATTACCATGTTGGTTGCTGCATTTATTGCTCATGCGGCTGATGGTTTTGGCAAACAAGAACTTCCGCTTCTTTACATGGTGATTTACATTGTGCTTGTAATTTCTGGTTCAGGAAGAATAGCTTTTGATAATTGGATGTACCAAAAATTGAGCTAAAGTGATTATGAAAAAACTTATCCAATTATTGGCAAATAGCCAATCTGTTTTTATCAACCTTACAAGAATATCCATATTTATTGTAATGGCTTGGATTGGCGGATTGAAAGTATATCAATATGAAGCAGATGGTATTGTTCCTTTTGTGGCAAACAGTCCGTTAATGGCGTTCATTTATGCTAAAGAAGCACCGGAATACATGGAGTATAAAAATCCAGAGGGTAAAACTGTTCAAAAAAATATTGACTGGCACAAAGAAAACAGAACCTACATTTTCTCTTTTGGCTTAGGTGCTGTAATTGTGATAATAGGAACGCTAACTTTGCTTGGTATTTGGTATGCAAAAGCCGGATTGCTTGGCGGGATACTTACGTTTGGAATGTCATTAGTAACCTTATCATTTTTAATTACCACACCCGAAGTGTATGTGCCCAATCTGGGCGGTGATTTTCCAACACCACAACACGGCTTCCCTTATTTATCAGGTGCCGGCAGATTGGTCATAAAAGACATCATTATGCTTGGAGCAGGGCTGATTTGTGCTTCGGATAGTGCAAAAAGAATATTACAATCATGTACAGAAAAACATTTTTAAAATCACTTGTAATATTGCCTCTAACAGCAGCTGCTATGAAACTGAATGAATTAAACAAAATGAGAGAACCATTGGGCAAAACTTCAAAAATGCCTGTATTGTTCTTGGGTCATGGCAGCCCTATGAATGCCATCGAAGAAAATGAATTTGTAACAGGATTTAGAAGTATCGTCAAAGAAATTCCAAAACCTAACGCCATTTTGTGTGTATCGGCACACTGGGAAACCAAAGGAACATTTGTTACGGCCATGCAAAACCCTCCTACCATTCACGACTTTGGCGGTTTTCCTAAAGAGTTATTTGCCGTGCAATATCCTGCACCGGGAAGTCCTGATTTGGCAAAGCAAACCAAATCACTTATCTCAAAAACCGAAGTGGGTTTAGATGACAAATGGGGGCTCGACCACGGTGCATGGAGTGTGATAAAACATCTTTATCCAAATGCTGATATCCCTGTCATTCAAATGAGCATCGACTATAGCCAAACACCACAATACCACTACGAATTGGCACAGCAGATAAAATCACTTCGCGAAAAAGGCGTGTTGATTATAGGTAGCGGCAATATTGTTCATAATCTTGGCAAAGTGGAATGGAGAAGACTAAATGAAACATTTGGTTATGACTGGGCAATAGAAGCCAACGATAGAATGAAAAAATTTATTCTTGACGGAAACCATAAAGAACTTATCAATTTTCGTTCGCAAGGAAAAGCGTTTGACTTAGCCATTCCAACACCCGAACATTATTTGCCGTTGCTTTATTCATTGGCAATGCAAGAGAAAAATGAGGAAGTAAAACTATTCAACGACAAAGCCGTTGCGGGTGCGTTAACAATGACATCATTAAAAATAGGTTAAGTATTGAATTTCAATTTCACTATACTGTTAGATTTATTAGGCACATTTGCTTTTGCCATTAGCGGTATCAGGTTAGCATCAGGTAAACAGATGGACTGGTTCGGGGCATATATAATTGGTCTGGTTACTGCCATTGGAGGTGGAACGTTGAGAGATTTGCTGCTTGACGTAACTCCTTTTTGGATGCTTGAGGGTAAATATTTTTTGACTACAGGAGTTGCTTTAATTGCCACCCTTTTGTTCAAAGATAAACTGTTCAAATGGGGCAGCACTTTGTTCTTTTTCGACACAATCGGACTTGGTTTATTTACTATTATTGGAATAACAAAAAGCATTGATGCCGGACTTCCTTTTTGGGTTTGTATAATAATGGGCACAATTACAGGTTCTGTTGGTGGTGTAATTAGAGACGTTTTGCTAAATGAAGTGCCTTTGCTATTCCGAAAAGACATTTATGCTCTTGCTTGTGTTGCAGGTGGTGGGGTATATTTCCTATGCAACTACTTAATCTTACCGACAGGTATCACAGAAACAATTGCCGCATTGACAGTTATTGTATTCAGGTTGATAGCAGTAAAATATCACCTGCATTTGCCACAATTACAACCATTGGACAGAAAATCGAAAGACAGAAAAGAATAATAGCCAACTCACAAAAAATACACTCTTGCAAGCCGCTACAAGCCGACCTGCAAACTGACTCGTCCTAAAAAAAGTTTACACTTTTTTGTTTAAATCCTAATACAAATTTACATTTTATTTT
>CAYYMF010000091.1:0-7466 GCA_964472755.1 uncultured Chitinophagales bacterium
TAAAAATACATGTTTAGTTTTATTCTGTAAGAAATCTTCTTATTCATTTATAAGTAAATAAACAACTTCTGGAGTAAATTCCATGTGGCATTGAAAACCATATACAAAATCTGATTAACAAATTATTTGCCTAGGGCAACCAATACTCTGTGCTAATATTTTGCAATCTTTAGTTAAACCTGGCATATCATTGTGCCAATGACCGACTGGCAAATTTGTTCCAAAGTGTTTAATATTATTATCTTTTAATCCATCTACAGTGAGTTGAATAGGCCAAATCCCTATTTCTTTTTCAGGGCTATGTTCATATTTTGCACCCAATGCCTCTCCAATAAGTTGAGCACCCAAGCAAATGCCAATAACTATTTTATTATTGTGAATACATTTCTGTATCAATGCAATTTCAGCTTTTGCATCAAAGTGTGGACATTGCTCTGTACTCGTATCTGGACTTTGAGGTCCGCCCATTACAATTAATATATCAATATTTTCAGCAGATTGAGGTAGTGGTTCATTGTAGAATACCCTTGAAAATGTACAATTAAAATTTCTTTCTTTAGCCCAACTTAAATAAGTGCCAGGTGTTTCATAAATTTCATGTTGAATAAAGTGTACATTCATATATTATTTTTGATAAAAATAAATATTGTAAGCTGAAAATTAAAGAGGACTTTTTATATAAAATTAAAATAGTCCTTAAAATGATAAGGACTATTTTATTTAATACGATATAGTAAAATTTACTGTAATGCTTGTTTTCCTAGTAAATCAAATATTTTAGAATAGCTGGTCGGTAATACTTTAGTAACCACATCTGTTACATAAGTTTCAAAACCAATCATAATTTTTTCTTGTTTTTTCTCTATCCCTCGAATGATAACTTGGGCAGCCTTTTCAGGGGTATGAATTAATGCTTTATTGAAATTTTTTAATACCTTTTTAGCTTGTTCCTGATCCTCTTTTTCAGAAATTCTTGCGTTATTTGCAATATTGGTTTTGATACCACCAGGATGTACCGTATGAACTGAAACATTGGTATCTAATAATTCCATTCTTAAAGATTCCGTTAAGCCTCTTACAGCAAATTTTGAAGAACAATAAGGCACTTGTTCGCCAATACCTGCTAACCCAAATAAACTTGAAATATTTACAACTGCAGCTTCTGGTTGTTTTAATAAAGAAGGTAAAAATTCTTTTGTACCATAAACAACTCCCCAGAAATTAATACCCATCAACCATTCAAATTCTTCATAAGTTGTATCGTTTAATTTGGTTTTACCTAAAGCAACACCAGCATTATTGATAACAACATCTACTTTTCCATATTCATCTAATACATTTTTTGCAAACTTTTGAAATTCTGCTTTTTTTGCAACATTAAAAATCTCTGAATAAACTTTGGTATTGTTACATAATTGAGCAGTCTCTGCAAGACCATCTTTGTTTAAATCAGATATTGCTAAATAAGCCCCCTTTTTTGCAAAATTTTGTGCTAAGGCTCTTCCAATTCCTGAGCCAGCTCCCGTTATTACTACCACTTTTTTATTGAATGATTTCATCTTTTATTTTTTATTGATTTAAAAATAGAGAATAGAGAACACAATAGTGTTTAACAATGGTTAATAAAGTATAGAGTTAATTATTTCGAGTAAATCCAAGTCGTTGGATTTAACTTCTCTGAACCTTTCCAAACTTCAAAATGTACTTCTGTTACATTATCTATATCCGAATATACTGTTCCAATGAGCTGCTTTGTATTTACTTTTTGTCCCTTGCTTACATTTACATTGCCTAATTTTGAATAGACTGTAAAATATTCACCATGACTGATAATAACGGCATTTTGAAATACTGGATTGTCAATGATGCCAACAACAGTACCTTCAAATATGCAACGAACACCAGAACTCGGTTCGGTTTTTATATCAATTCCATTGTTTTCAATCAATACACCAGGTAAATCTGGGTGATTATATTTGCCAAAATATTTAGTAATAAATCCTTTTTCAACTGGCCAAGGTAATTTCCCTTTATTACCATAAAAACTACTCGTCAATTTTTCATATTCTGGTGTATAGGTTGGTTTTACTGGCGTTGTTGTTGTTTTAGTTGTTGTCGTGGTTGTTTTAGTCGAAGAACTAGTTTTTTCTTTTTCTGCGGCTTTCTTTGCAGCAAGTTCAGCTGCTTTTTTTGCTGCCGCTTCAGCCGCTGCTTTTTGTGCGGCTAATAATGCTGCTTTTTTTGCGGCTTCAATTTCTTTTTTTATTATTGCAGCAATTTGATTATCAAGTTTTTTTGCTTCTAATTGTTTTTTAGATAGTGTGGATTGTAATTTTGCTTCCTCACTTTTCAAAGTTGTAACAATTTTATTTTTTTCTTGTTGCGTTTTTCCTAATTCTTGTTTTTCACTCATTTGCTGATTGAGTACCGTTTGTTTTTCATCTTTCTTTTGGTTGATAACAATAATATATTTTTTAATATCATTAGCTTTTTGAAGAATTTCTTCAGCTTGTTTCTCTCGGTGAATAGCGTACCTTCTCAAATAATTTACTCTACGTAAAGATTCAGAAAAAGATTTGGCATTTAGGATAAATAAAACTTTATCGGTAAACTTATTGTATTTATAAGTATTGATAATGGCTTGTTCGTATTCTTTTTTAAGTTGATTGAGTTCCTCAGTTTTAGTTTTTATTACTTCTTTTGATTGGATAATTTGATTGTCAAATAAATGTACCTGTAATTGAGAATTTTGTATCAGTTTTTGTTGCAAATTAATTTGTTGGTTGATAGCATTCAAATCATTGATAGATGCTTGTTTATCTGATTTTTTAGTTTTTAATAAATCTTGTGTGTACTTAATATCCTTTAGTAATTGCTCTCTTTTCTTTTGTAATTGTTCTTTATTAGTTTGAGCATTAATACTGAATATATTAATTAAAAGGAAGGATAGTATAATTAGAATTCTACTCATTTTTATATTTAGGATTGATTTGAAATGGGAAAGTTAAATCTTTGGATATATCTAAATCACCAAAATCCATGGACATTTCAAAGTTTTTTGTGTCGTTTACAATTTTGATATTTCTAGTTTTAGAAAAATATTTTCCACCTAATAGAATATAGTCTGCATAATCAGAATTTAAAGTTTGATTCTTTAATTTATCAGTGATAAAAATATTGGTTATTCTATTTTGCTTGTCTAATTTGATGATAGTTGCAAATCGGTCATCATAAGATTTTAATAGATTTTCTTTGTCGCCTTTTACCAATTCTAATTTATCTTTATTGATTAATATGGGTTGAGCCAAAAAAAGTTTTTCAATGTCATTGTACGTTAAGTTTACATAAGCTTTCGATTGGATATAACTTATCGGTTTTAAAATATTACGACTATTTAATCGGTCAATTATTTTAATACTGTCCTTGTTGATTAAAACCCTTGCACCTTCAATTCCAATAATTGACATAGACATCCATATTTTATTGTATTTGTGCCAACGCAATTGTGTAGTAAAAGATTGCGTTTTATCATCAATAGTTGCCTTTGTCTTTACTTTAGAATAAAAAGTAGTAAATTTTAATTCATTTGCTGCGATTTGATTTATGATATTTTGTATCTCAGGGTCTTTTACAGACGGAATCTTCGGAATTTCAGGTGTCTTAATGGTATCTACAACCGTTGTTGTTGTGTCGTCTTTCTTTTTTTTGCTTTTCTTAGCCTTTTTTGTAGGACTACATGCTACAATAATAATTACAGCAAACAAAAATATACTCAACTTTCTCACTTATTCTTATTGATTTTATTTTTAATAACTTCTTTGTCTCCGCCCAAATCAATAGCCTTATTCCATTGTATAAGTGCATCATCTTTACGCCCATTTTCTATAAGTATATCCCCATAATGCTCTACTAATTCTGAACGCTGATTGGCACCAGGTAACTTTAATGCATCTTCTATCCAAATTAAAGCTTCTTTATAATTTTTCATCTTATACATTATCCATGCATAAGTATCCATAAATGCAGAATTGTCATCTTCCAATAAGTTGGCTTTCTTACTCATCCGTTCTGCCATTACTAAATTAACATCTCGTTCGCTTAAATAATAGGCATAATTATTAAGTGTATTGGAATTATTTGGGTCAATTTCTAAGGCAGCATCATAAGCACTGTCCATTGTTGCATAATCTTTTAATTCATAGGAAATGTCGCCTAATACAATTAGAGATTGTAGTTTTAATTGACTATTATATACTGAAATGCCGCTTTTTTGAATGTTTTGCAAACCTTTTTGAATTGAGACCACAGCCTCTTTATTTTGTTTTTTTTGTTGATGTGCAATGGCATTGTAGAAATAAGCAAAAGCATCATCAGGTGCGACTTTTATACCTCTTTCTGTTACATCAATTAGCGTATCCATCTTTTGTAATTCAGCAGAAAGAATATAAGTATGTATCCAAATTGTTCCGGGTAATGAATCTGCGTGTTGATGAACTAATTTTATATATTCATTCAGAGCTTCTTCTTTTTTATCCATATTATACAAAACATCAGCTTTGGCAGCTATTGTCTTCATGTTGTTTGGATAGTTTTTATTTATAAGATTAATGATATTCAATAAAGATTCATCATAAATAGAATCCTTTCCCATTTTTTCTACCATTGGTATAATGGCCATTATTTTTGCATCAATATCAATTTTTGGATTATTAAACAATTGATTTAGATATTGTTGTTGTTGAGTAGTATTATTTTCCTTTCTGTATAATTCTGCTAAACCCATTAATGCATCAGCACTTTCAGGATGCGTTTTTAATAGTTTTTCATAAGTGCTAATTGCTTTTAGTGGCAAATTATTAGCAGCATATATTTCAGCTTTATTCAAATAATACATTTCTTCTCTTGGAAATAATGCAATCAATTTATCAATATCTTTAATAGCATCTTCTACTTTATTTTGTTGAATCCAAAGTGGTTGTTTTAGCATGATTAAATCTTCGTTCACACCAACTTTAGTTTCTAATAAGTTCAATACATTTATTGCCTCATCATTCCTTTTGGCTTGAGAAAGCATATATGCCCAATCATAATAATAATCGTATTCTTTTGGTTTTAGCTTTATCAAAGATTCATAAGTGTTAGATGCTTCCGCATACATTCCAGCCTCGCCCAAAGCTTCAGCTAAATATATATAGTAATATTCGTTGTTTGGATTGATTTTTATAGCTTTTTGACTATTTAAAACAGTTTGTTGTAAATCGCCGATTGAATAATATAATTTAGCTAATTCGTAATAAGCAGCATCATTATTGGCATCAAGTCTAATTACTTCATTATACTTGGCAATTGCATCTTTCTTATTGCCTAATAAATCTGCTTGAATACCTTCAATAAATATGGATTGAATAGCTAATATTTCTTTTTTTGTCTTGGGTACAACAACTTCACTCGCACCTTTTTTGTTCTTCGCCTTTTTTTCTTTTGAAAATGCTAATGGATTATTTGCGAATGCAAATACAAAAAAACATAGATATAATACCAATTTATTCATAGATTAATTTGAAGTAGAAAAATCTCCAATACTCAGATTTTCTATATTTCCAGAAAGTGCGGTTGAGCTACCTATCATTGAGTTTTCGATTATCTTATTTTGGATATTTGATTTGTTTTGAATAATACTATTTTTTATAATAGCATTGGAAATTTTACTATCATCACCAATGCTTACATGTGGACCAATAATTGTATGCTCTAATGTAACATTTTTACCAATATAACATGGCTGTATAATTAATGAATTAACATTATTTAATCCAATAGGAGCAGTAATTTCTGCTTTTTTAATTTCTAATATCCGTTGATTGGTATAAACCGTTGCGTCTTTGTTACCACAATCTAACCATTCTTCTACTTTGCCTGGATAAAATGCTTTGTTTTTATTTTTCATATTTTCCATAGCATTCGTTAGTTGGTATTCTCCTTTTTCTTTAATATCATTATCCAACAAGTACTGCAATTCGGCATTTAAGTTTTCTCCATCTTTAAAATAATAAATTCCAATAATAGCTAAGTCAGAAACAAATTCTTGTGGCTTTTCTACAAAATCAGTAATCTTAGAATTGGTATCCATTTTTACAACACCATAGGCACGTGGGTCAGCAACTTGCTGTACAAAAATAACACCATCATGTTCTGCATTTAGTTGTTGTGAGGATTTGAATAAAGTATCTGCAAACGCAACAACAACTTTGCCCTCCAATAATTCTTTTGCACACAAAATAGCATGTGCAGTTCCTAATGCTTGTTCTTGATGAAAGATATAACCTTTAGCACCTAGCCTTTCAGCTACTTTTAATAAGTTTTCTTCTACTTCTTTTCCAAAATCACCTATAACAAACCCAATTTTATTGACTTTTTCTGGACAAAGTGCTATAATATCTTCAGCCAACCACTCCACAATTGGTTTGCCAGCTACGGGTACTAAAGGTTTTGGTGTTACTAGTGTGTGAGGTCTTAGGCGTGTGCCTCTGCCTGCCATAGGAATAATAATGTTCATCGTTTTCTAATTTTTATGCTTATATCTTTACAATAATTTTGCCAAACTGTTCTCCATTTTTCATTCTATCAAATGCCTCTACTGCATTATCTAAAGAAAAACTTATATCTAAAATAGGTTGTATTTTATATTGCTCCACAAAGCCTACCATATTTACAAAATCTTGATCGCTGCACATTGTAGAACCTAAAATTTGCAAATGATTCCAAAATATATTTCTCATATTCAAATCCTTTGGCAATCCTTTAGTGGCTCCATAAAAAGCAAACTTTCCTGTTGGTTTTAATAAGGATAATAATAAATTCATTCCATCACCACAAGCTGAGTCTATTATTGCATCGAATCCACCACAACTTTTTGCCATTGCTTTTAAAGCAACTTCATCTTTATAGCTACAACCGCCTTTTGCTCCTAGTGTTTTACATTTTTCTATTACATCAGTCTTACTAGAAGTTACATAAACATTAGCACCAGCAGCGACAGAAAATAAAAATGCAAATTGAGCAACACCTCCACCAACTCCAGATATTAAAATGTTTTGATGTGGCTTTACTTTAGCTTTATTGAAAGTAACATTAAATGCAGTTACACCACCTAAAGGTAATGCTGCACTTTGCTCTAAGTTTAAGTGATGTGGAATTTGTCTTAATCGGTCGATATCTACAGCTACATATTCAGCTAATGTTCCTTGCGATGGCATACCTAAAATATTATAGGTTTTGGCTTGTGCTTTTGGATTATCACCCCAGCCTTGATTGGGATTAATAATGACTTCCTTTCCAACCCAATTGCTATCACTTTCATTGGATACACTTTCTACAACACCACTACCATCAGAACCGAGAATACTTGGTATTTGTATTTTAGCATACTGACCTTGCCTAATCCATTCATCTCTATGGTTTAATGC
>CAYYMF010000092.1:0-7276 GCA_964472755.1 uncultured Chitinophagales bacterium
TATTGAACTAAAAAAAAGAGCGAACGCACAACAAGGTATTGCCAAAAGCGGGGCTAAAGTGCAAAAATTAAACTTTGTGCTTCTATCTCCGCCAAAAACGAATTTTATTCGTTTTTTATTTTTAAATTTAACTCACAAAAATTCGTTTTGGCTCGCCTCGGTGCAAAATCGAAACTTTTACCTTCGATTTCCCCGCCTTCGGCAATACCCAAACCGTTGTACAAAATTTTATACCAAAATTGCGGTTTTATCACGGAAAATATAGTATTTGGAAAGGATAAAAATAATTGAGTTTAACAGAAAAGGAAGTATGACTTTCTCTGTCAAACTTTCAAAGAGTACTTTGTAGAAAGTTACACTTTCAATACAAATACTTGCATAAAGTTTGATTAAGTTAACGAAAAAAAATAACAAAGTCAAGAGTTGGGATATTTTTTTTTGTAACTAGGCTCATAAACTCAATCATTTTTAGGTTCTTAAATTTTCCGTACTTCGTTTTTATTACTTTGTAAAGCGATGTTTTACAAAATAAAAAAACGAAATAAAACTATAATTTTGGAGATAAAACTACAAGATTTTGTAAATTGCTAAACAAAAACTATCGTACAACTGGCAGTTTTGCAAGATAGCGGGAGAAGTGCTTCATTTCAAAAATTTTCGTATCTTTGAAATGTCGGCTTCGCTTCAAAGTTAGTGCTAATAATCCGCTTCTTCGCAAAGCCGCCAAACGTTGTATGCAAACTTAAATAAAAACGTATAATAAAAATGAACAGAGAAAAATAAAAATATTCGGCAAAAGAAGTTCCTATATTTTTGGGAAATTACTTCTCGCTGTAATCTTTTAATAGGTAAAAGGAGTTCCTATAATTTCCAGATATTACTCCTCACTTATTTTTAAGACAAACAAAATGAAAACATTAAAATTATTTAATTCTGTAGTTCTCAAAGAGACAGACGAAAAGCCTTTTATTTCGGAACAAGGTTATATTATAGAGTCAGGTGCTTTATGGGCAAAAAATGAAATTGTCAAGTTCTATAAAAATGAAACTTTGGACGGTTACGGACTAAATAAAACTTTCCATAAATCTTGGAAAACAATTTTTAGAAGTTCACGAGAAGATTTATTGTTGGAACAAATCAGGCATTACATTTCAACTTATGGAAGTAATTTTCAAGATGAAATTTATATTCCAAACGAAGTCCTCGAAATTCCAGATATAAAAATTGTATTTAAGGTTGTAAAAGCATATCCAAGAGAAATTATGACCCAAAAATGCTTGGAGCTCTTACAGTCGGGAATTGCTCTAAAAGAAGAAACAATAAATGATATTCTTTCAATTTTAGTTGATGAACTTTCTTATAAATTTAGTGGAAACGAAAACATTAAAAACAAAGAAGCGGTTATCAAAATCGCAGATATGTATGGTGTAATTCCAAACGATACTTTGGAATTCTTTCGCTATATAATCTATCGTGCAACAAGCGAATCGCTCTTGATAAAAAGCAAAGAAGTAATAGATGCTATTAAAAACTCTAACTTCAATCCTGCCGTACAATTTGAAAAATTTGGTTTAGAGAAATTAGCTGAAATATTTAATCGTTTCAAGCCTTTATTTTTGGCTTTCAAAACAAAATGCCCAAAAACGATAAACAAAATTTCCAAACTTTCAAAAGTTCATCATAAACCATTAGTGTCAAATCCTCTAAATTATGTAACAAGTATAATTCTAAACAAAGAAGATGATTTACATTGGTTAGATAACGCAACACCTTTTGCTTTGTTTAGAGCAATTTCTGCCTGTCATACAAGAATACAAGGTCAATACGCTTTTGCGTACAGAATAAGAAATGGAAAGTCTTACATTAAAACCAACAAAGTTTCTGGAGCATCTTGGACAAACTATAATTTTCTATTAGACTATTGTAAAAACAGATTTAATCTTAACGGGAAAAAAATTTTTCTACCCCAAGATGTTGAATATTCTTTGCCTACTTCCGAAAAAATGTTTGTTGGAAATATTCCTACTGGAAGTAAATTTTTTGGAGAAACTTTGGCGGTTGGTGTTTATTGGGAAAATCAATGGGGAGCACACGATATAGACTTATCGGGACTGAATATTGGTGGAAAAATAGGCTGGAATGCTGAATATAAACTAGAAAACGGAGATTTAATGTATTCAGGAGATATTACTGACGCACCCAATGGAGCTGTTGAATATTTATATACAAAAAACGGACTTAATGAACCAACATTAGTAAATAGCAATGTATTTTCTGGTCAAGGAAATTGTGAGTATAAAATTATAGTTGGAAAAGGCAACCAAATTGACTACAATTTTATGATGAACCCTAATCATTTATTTCTTGAAACCAAATGTAAATCTGTACAAAATCAAACAATTTTAGGTATGCTAATCCCCGAAAACGGCAGACAATGTTTTGTGGTTTTGAATTTTGGAGCTGGACAGTGCAGGGTATCGGGAAATTCAGAAATTACAATTACAGCAACTAAAGCATTATATCAACAATGGAACAATCCACTTTCATTGAGAGAAATTTTAATTGCTTTTGGTGGAGAGATTGTTGATAATGTTGAAAATTCTGATTACAATCTTTCGTTAGATAACTTACAGAGAGATAGTTTCATAAATATTTTCAAAACCAAATAAAAAGAAAGCCTGCATACAACATTATGACGAATAGAAGAAAGACCTGAAAAATAAAGCCTTGAGCGTTGGTTCAGAGGATATCAGTGTAAAGCTACAACAAAGAATACTGCATTATTATATTTTGAAATATTTCTACCTACTTAAACCAGCAACTGCCATTCTTAATTGACCATAGGTAAACTTATTTTCAAAAAAATCTTTCAATGGTTTAAGTTGTTGTGTGCCTAATTCTTGTGTAGCTTTTTTGATAGTTTCTAAATCCGATTTTTCTATAAAATCATAAACAGACAATGTGCCACATTGCACAAAATGAGCTAAATGACCTTCAATAGTGGTTATTGCTAAATCTCTTAATTGAGCAATTTCTTCAATAGTTTTGTCTGATTTATACATCATCAAACTAACTTCTTTAGTATCTAATTTATTGCAAGATGACTCATTAAATTGTCGTGTGTAACGAGATGCTTCTTTATATAATTGTTCATCTAAAAACCTAAAACCTTCAATTTCATGAAGCTTTGTAAGAAACGTTTTGTGTACACTTTCTGTTGCTTTTACAAAACCTTTAACATTCATTTTTACCTTCAACTCGTCAATGATAGTATCTAAAACTGAAAGAATATTTTGTGCAATAATTTGTCCAAAGTAAATTATAGATTTTTCTATTTTATCCTTAATCAATGTATTTAATGTCGCTTGAGTATCCATCGCAAAATTTTGTTCCAACCATTTATTAAACTTAAACGATATTGTATTAATTTCTGAAACGGTTACTTTTATAGCACCAATTTTTTCTAATAATTGATCTTTCTCAGGCAACTTTTTTTCAATCGCAAAAAGACGATAATCTTCAATAATCTCTAAATACTTATCCCAACAAAAGCATTTATAAATTTCGGCTTTCGCAAATTCAAACTTATGAAAATCTAATTCATCAACTAATTTAGAAATTTTTGACACAGAATCTTGAGTAAAAGCAACTATTCTTTCATCTGATTTTATTGCATTTGATGCAATTTTTGTAAGCAAAAAGACACCTTCTAAACTTCGACAACGGCTTAGTGCCACATAAACTTGTCCTGCAGCAAATGACTGTCCTGCATCAATTACAGCTCTATCAAAAGTCAAACCCTGACTTTTATGAATCGTTACAGCCCAAGCCAATCGAATTGGAAATTGAGAAAAACTTCCAATAATTTTTTCTTTTATTTTATCATCTTCCGCATTGTATTCATATCGAACATTATCCCATTTTGCTTTCTCTAAAGTATATTCTTCATTATCGTCTAAAAAAGATACAATAATTTCATCTTTTGTAATTTTAGTAATTTGAGCTAATTTTCCATTGTAGTATTTTTTTTCAGGTTTAATATCATTTTTAACAAACATTACCTGAGCACCAACTTTTAAATTTAATTCCATCTCCGTTGGCAATGCTTTTTCATTAAAATCACCTTCTAAATTTCCATTAAAAGTAAAAATATCGCCATCTAATTTTGCCAACTGACTCTGGTTTATTTTATCTGCTTTCCAGTTATGTGTTGTCAGCGTAATAAAATTATCCAATTCTTCCACAACCTCAGGCTGAAAACGTTCATTTAGTTTAATAAAATCCTCCTCTTCCATCTCATTATTCCGTACATTATTCAATAAACGAATAAAATGATTGTCTGTTTGTCTAAATATTTCGGTAAATTCAATATGTATATAATGACATTCCTGCATCACTTGAGCTGAAAAGAAAAATGGCGTATTATAAAATTGACTCAACAAATTCCACTCTTCATCTTTAATAACAGGTGGCAATTGAAACATATCTCCAATAAATAAAACTTGTACGCCTCCAAAAGCCTCTTGTTGGTTTTTTCTTATCGTTTTAAGAATAATATCTATACAGTCTAAAGTATCACAACGCAACATGCTGACTTCATCTATCACCAAAAGTTCTAGTTCATTAATCAAATCCAATTTTGCTTTGCCCATTTTCAGGTTAGAAAACAGTGAATTAATATTCGTTGCAATATCAGAAAAATGTTTTTTGGTAGGTAAAAATGCACCAATTGGCAATTGAAATAAAGAATGTAGCGTTACGCCTCCAGCATTTATTGCAGCCACACCAGTTGGAGCCGCAACAGCCATTTTCTTTTGTGTAGATTCTTGTATAGATTTTAAAAAAGTAGTCTTCCCAGTACCTGCTTTTCCCGATACAAATATATTTACAAAAGTATTTTGCACAAAATCTTTTGCTAATTCTTGTTCTGATAAAAACTGATTACGCTGCATTTTCTAAAGATACTTATTTCATATAAAAATATGTTCAAAACAGCACTCTAAATGCAGATTATGGCTTTTTAACCTTAACCAACTTTTCATAAGAAAAATAGATTTCCTTTCAATTATCTAATTTGATAGTGCCATTATAATAAGACATATAAAAATCATCATTAAATTATATATATCATCTTGTGCTACTCCTTTTTTTTCCAACTAATGAAGCTCGATTGTCATACTCATCATCCATTCCCTCGATTGCAGTAATGATAACTCTATTCCCTTCGACAATATCTTCATCCATTTCAGCATCATCCCAAGTTACTTCTTTGTACTCAGTCTTTTTATTATTGTCAGCTGTTGTTGATTGAGCTTTAATGGTGCCTGCCAAAGCGAATGCACTAAGTGCAAGAGTAAAAATAATTTTTTTTCATAAATCTAATTTAATTAAATTCTAGAATACTTAGAATGGTTTAAGTATAATTTATAACAATATTTAAGAAGTATTCTTTTTACAATCGCTTAAACAATCCTCCAAATTCCATCATCTTCATTAGCTCTGATACTTTAATCTTTCCTGTCATAAACGCTTCCTGTGGATTGATTTTGCCAGTTTCTACGTCAATATATGTCGCATCATCAGTTTCAACGATACAATCTACAATGCCATCATTTACATTTGCATTTTCTTCAATAGATAAAGCTCCATCATTGATGTCCACTAAGAAATTAGCTGAATCAAATTTGAACAATATTTTTAAGTTTTTACCTGCTGCCTTTTCCTTTTTAAAACGCTCTGGCAAAGTTGCAAAAATAGCTTCTACGGTATTTAAAACAGGCTTGTCTTTTTTTGTGTCTGATGAAGCTCGATTGTAGTTCGTATCATCAATTACCATTTTAGCGATAATTTCACGCATGATTTCACTGGTTCCTCCACCAATAGTTCCGATACGAGAATCTCTGAATGCTCTCGCAATTTTATATTCTTCCATATAGCCATAACCTCCAAAAAATTGTAACACTTGATAAGCAGTTTTGTCTGCCAATTCAGATGCTAATAGTTTAGAAATTGAACTTTCTTTAACAGCATATTTTTTTTCATTATGCATTCTGCAAGTTTGCAAAACATAAAATTTAGTGGCTTCAATTTCAGCAGCTAATTGTGCTACTCTATGTCTTAATACTTGGAATTTATTAATTGGTTTTCCGAACGCTTCACGTTCACTCATATATTTTATTCCGTATTCTAACATACTTTCACAAGCAGCGTAACCCATAATTGAACCCGCTAATCTTTCTAATTGCAAACCTCCCATTAGATAATAAAATCCTTTTCCTTCTTCTCCTAAAAGATTTTTTATAGGAATTTTTACATTGTCAAAATGCAATTCTGCGGTATCGGAGGCATGCCAGCCTAATTTTTTTAATTTATTTTTGGTGATACCTTCACTGTTTAAATCCAATACTAATAAACTTACTCCCGCGGCTCCGGCACTTGGGTTCGTTTTGCAAACTAAAATCACAAAATGTCCGTAAACACCATTGGTAATAAAGGTTTTACTGCCGTTTACAATATAGTAATCACCGTCTTTGATAGCTTTAGTTTGAATGTTTTGTACATCACTTCCTGCACCTGGTTCAGTAATTCCAATACAACCAATTTTTTCACCTGCAATGGCAGGTCGCATAAACTCTTCCTTTAAATAATCACTTCCGTGATGAAGAATATAAGGCGTACTCATACAAGTTTGTACTGCAGCTGTAATTGCCAAACCCCCTGAAAATACTTTAGAAACTTCTTCCAACATGACTACGGTGTAGAAAAAATCTAAATCACTGCCGCCATAAGCTTCAGGATAAGCCAATCCGAAATAGCCCATTTCGCCAAACTTTTTCCAAAATTCTCGTGGAATTTTTCCATCTAGTTCCCATTGATCGATAAATGGTTCTGCTTCTTTTTGTAAAAAATCTTTAATTGATTTTCTAAATGTTTCGTGTTCTTCGTTAAAATAGTAAGATAATGCTGACATTTTAATTGAATAATTTAGTAATGTAATAATTTAATAATGTTAACGTAATTATATTTTTTTTACCACAAAGTACTCTAAGATTTTTCACAAAGTGCACTAAGTTATGTTCCCATTTATGATTCGTTTTATGCCACTTTTTAATAAAAGTTTATTAAAGATTATTAATAAACCAAGTTTATAATTTCCTAACTTTAAATAAGTGAGTGTTTGTGCTAAGTGAATATCATTTAGCGTTTCAACACTTTTAATTTCAATCACTAATTTATTCTCTACTAATATATCTATTCTGTAACCACAATCCAATTT
>CAYYMF010000093.1:0-7223 GCA_964472755.1 uncultured Chitinophagales bacterium
CCAACATTCACACACTCATATTGTAAATCTTCTTCTCCATAAAGATTAGCATCTGTTGGAATTAGATAATTTTCGCCTTTGGCTTGTACACCATGACCTGCATAAAATACCAATCCTGTTCCTTTTTTATTGGCAATATCCATTCCAAATTGCTGAACAGCTTCATTCATTTGCTTTTTATTGGCATTGATAATTAGGGTAACATTAAATCCACATGCTTTTAAAGTCTTTGCCATCTCTTCAGCATCATGTACTGGATTTGGTAATTTACCAGCATTTATATAGTTCCCATTTCCAATTACTAAAGCAGTTCTATTTTCTTTAGATACTTTATTATTAAAAGTCAAACTATTATAAATAGAATTAGAATTATTGGTCGTATTTGAATTCGTATTTGTTTGTGAAGTATAAGTTTGATTAGAAGTACTTGGTGCATTGATAGCAACTTCTCCTAAATTCATAAAAATTTCATCTGCATTATAGATTGAAAAGCGATATTTTCCTGCTTGTTTAAAAGTATAGGACAATTGGAAAGTTTGTTGTGTTGGTAACGTAGTAATTTCTTTTGTTTCTACAAAATTACTATAATCATTACCACTATAAATATCTACATAAATTTTATTGGTTTTAATCGCTTTGGCTTGTTTAAATACCATTTTCAATGTTTTCGTATTATTAGAAGCTAATGTGAATAGGGTATTTTGTCCAGTAACAGTACCACTCGTTGTCGCACTTTCTCCAAATAATACTTCCGAACCATTGTAATATGCCGTGGTTACATTATCTTGATATTTGGGAGCTTCAGGTTTTGTTTCCGTTTTTTTATATGAAATGGTTGCATAAGTAGATACAATTTCCTTATTATCTTTTGCTGCACTAATTTTATATTCACCTGGTTCTTTAAAATGATAATCATAAACGCTCCAATTTTTTCCAGTATTGTCCAATATTTTAGTATCAAACTCTACATATTGCCCTGAAGTATTTTTTTTATCTACAAATAAAGAATAAGTACCTGTCATTTTCTCTCCATTATCGAAAAGCACATAAACATAACCGCCTTTCCCATTATTTTCAATTAGCCAAGAATCATTGATACCAAAAGGTTTTCCATAATCATCATAAGAATCCACTAAATCAATCGATTTCTTAGCATCAACAACAATATTATCAGCAAAATTAACCTTTACATTCACAGCAGCTTCTTCGCCTTTTGAACTTACTGCTGAAATTTTATAATTTCCAGGTTTAGTAAATGTATATTTATAGTTTGCCCAAGTCTTATTATTTGTATTCTCAAATGTTTTGGTATCAAAGGCTACGTATGCACCATTTTCATTTTCCTTATCGACATACAACCAAAGTGTTCCATTTATTTTCTGTCCGCCATTATCAAACAAAACATACACATAGCTTCCGCTCTTTTGAATATTCCACTCTTTATAAATTCCTGAAGGTTTTCCATAGGTATCAAAATCTGTGCAAGTAACAATTGATTTTTTAGATTTATTTAGCGTTGTTTCATTTTTGGTTTTTACTGTAATGTTTGTAGTTGCTAATTCATTACTCAATTGCATTGCAGATATCTTATACTCTCCTGGATCATCAAAAGAAAAATTATAAACGACCCAATTATTTCCTGCTTTAACGTCAAATTTTTCAGTACCATAAGGAATATAATTCCCTTTCTCGTCTTTTTTGTCCACATACAGCCACAAAGTATTATTGGTATTGATTGCCTTGCCTCCTGTTGTAAATAAAATAGGAATAATATGTGCTTCTTCTGTAATATTCCAAATACTATAAATTCCACTTGGTTTACCATTTTCATCGTAATCTGAACAAGTAACAATTGAAGCACCACTACTTTTTTGATTATTAGTTTTAGTTGTTGTACTAGATGAAGTTGTTTGACCTTTTACATTAATGGTTGCATAAGTTGTTGCCAAGACTTTTCCATCTTGATAAGCTTGAATTTTATAACTTCCTGCTTCTGTAAATTTATAATCATAAACAGAAAATTTTGCTCCAGATTCTACTTTAAAAGTTTCTGTTGCATAAACCTCATATTTTCCAGCTTTATTTTTCTTATCTACATAAAGTAACAATGATTTTTTTGAATTTATTTTTTTTTCTCCATTGGAATATAATATGTATACATAACCACCAGTAGGTTTTATATCCCAAGCACTTGCAATGCCTTTTGGATCTCCATAATCAGAATAAGATTCACATAAAGAAATGGACGGTTCATTAACAACAGATTGAGCATTAATTGTTTTAGAAACAAACAAACTCAGGACAAACATTAAAGCAAATAATTTAAATTTCATAATAGTTCTTTTTATAGTTGTTGCTAATTTATACTATTTATATTTTTTTAGCAAATAAAATACCATAAAATTTACCTTATGTTGCAGCATTTTAAAGAATTTTAAGATTTTAAATTACTTATTCACACTTTTGAATATTTTTAATTATAATTTTTAAGACAATCATTTTACATTTGCTACAATGTCTGAACCAAAGAATATAAATACTAAAGAAGAATTACCCGAGATATTGCCGGACACAACAATTATTTCTCAAAATACCCTAAAGTTATATGCTGGTATTTTCTGTCTATTTGTGGCAGTTTTTTTATCCGTTTCGTTATTCTCTTATCTTTTTACTTGGCAAGAAGATCAAGATAAAATCTTAGATTTTAATTGGAGTATCATTTTTAATAAAAATACGGTTATTGAAAACACAATGGGTACTTTTGGTGCAATTATTGCCCATTTATTAGTTTATGAGTTATTTGGGATTGCTGCATTTATTATTCCACTTTTTTTATTTGCATTAGGTTTCAACATTACACTCGATGAAAAAATTTTCAATATAAAGAGATTAGGTCTTTTTTCTCTGGTTTGGATTGTATTTTTAGCTACAGTTGGTGCGTTCGTATTACATCAATTTTCGTTTCCATTTGGTGGAAGTTTGGGAGAAAGTATCAATTCTTGGCTATCAGCATTGATTGGAAAAGTTGGATTAGGCATTTTATTAGTAATCATGGGCTTGTCTTTCTTTGGCATTAATATTAGTTTCTTATTAAAAAGTATCAGAGCAAAATTTCAAGAAATTAAACAAAAAAGAAAAGAATTATTACAAAAGGAAGCTGAAAAAGCAAAATCTATTGAAGAAAACGAAGAAGAACTAGAAGAATCTTTAGAAAAAGATAGTGGGTATGATTTAGAAAGTATAATTCCTGAAGAAAAAGAGCTGCCTATTTCTCATGTAAAAGACAATACATTTGAAATTCTTAATGAAGAAAAAAAAGAGCCTGAAATTGAATTTATCACAACTACTGAAAATCCTATTAGCCTAATAGATATTTCGACCGAGATAATAGAAGAAAATCAAAATGAATTAGAAATTATTTCTTTTGAAAAAGAACAAACAGACGATGAAATTCAATTAGTTGTACCAGAGAAAGCAATCATACCAAATAAACCTATTGCTGAAAAACATTTAGATTTAGAAATTGACGAAGTCCAGCCTTTTGGTATAATAGAGCCGATTGAAGACGAAGATGAAGAAATTTCTGAAGTAGAAACAGCGGCTAATTTGGAAAATGATGAAGAATTAATTGATGAAAATACTAATTACAATCCAAAATTAGATTTATCAAAATATCAATATCCAGGGACGAATTTATTAGAAGACCACGGCGATGGTCATATCGAAATCAATAAAGAAGAGTTAGAAGCTAACAAAAATCAAATTGTAGAAACACTTTCCTATTATAATATTGGCATAGAGAAAATAAAAGCCACTGTTGGTCCAACTGTAACACTTTATGAAATCGTACCAGAAAAAGGCGTTAGAATCTCTAAAATCAAAAATTTAGAAGATGATATTGCGTTGAGTTTATCGGCATTAGGTATTCGTATCATTGCACCAATTCCTGGAAGAGGAACCATTGGTATTGAAGTACCGAATGTCAAAAAAAGTATAGTCTCTATGAAATCACTTTTAGAAAGTGAGAAATTCAAAAAATCAGATGCGGATTTACCAATTGCTATCGGGCGATCAATTTCTAACGAAGATTTTATTATTGATTTAGCAAAAATGCCACACATGTTGATGGCTGGTGCAACTGGACAAGGAAAATCTGTTGGTATCAACGCTATACTTATCTCATTACTTTATAAGAAACATCCTTCTGAGCTCAAATTGGTAATGGTCGATCCTAAAAAAGTAGAATTATCGCTCTACAAATTGATTGAAAATCATTATTTAGCAAAATTACCAGATGAAGAAGAAGCGATTATCACCGACACAAAAAAAGTTATTCATACTTTGAATGCCTTATGTATAGAAATGGACGATCGCTATGAATTATTAAAAGCTGCTGGTGTTAGACATATTAAAGAATACAATCAAAAGTTTACTAATAGAAGATTAAATCCACAAAAAGGACATCGTTATTTGCCTTATATTGTTTTAGTCGTTGATGAATTTGCCGACTTAATGATGACTGCAGGCAAAGAAGTAGAAGCTCCGATTGCACGTTTGGCACAATTAGCCAGAGCCATCGGAATCCATTTGGTCATCGCAACACAGCGACCATCTGTAAATATCATTACTGGAACAATCAAAGCCAATTTCCCTGGAAGAATTGCATTCAAAGTAACTTCAAAAGTCGATTCTAGAACAATTTTAGATGCTGGTGGTGCAGATCAACTCATCGGACGTGGCGATATGCTTTTATCACAAGGTGGCGATTTAATTCGTTTACAATGTCCATTTGTAGATACACCTGAAGTAGAAAAAATTGCTCAATATATCGGCGACCAAATGGGTTATCCAACACCTTATGAATTGCCTGAATATGTTGACCCAAAAGAAAGTGGCGGAACAGATAAATCTTTCGATTCTGCTAATAAAGACGAATTGTTTGAAGAAGCGGCTCGACTGATTGTTAGAAATCAAATCGGCTCAACTTCATTAATTCAAAGAAAATTAGCTTTAGGGTATGCTCGTTCTGGTCGTTTAATGGACCAATTGGAGGCTGTAGGTATCGTTGGTCCAAACCTTGGTAGCAAAGCTAGAGATGTTTATATCAAGACTGAAGAAGAATTGGAACGAATTTTGCAGGATTAAGTATATATCACTTAAAATACATTTTATATATTAGATTATGACTAAATTAATTGTCTTATTTTCTTTCCTTTATTCTCTATTGGGCTTCCAAACTACCAATACTAAAGATTTAAATGATGCAAATGCTAAAACATTATTAGACGCCGTTACCAAAAACTACAAGTCCTATAAATCAATTCAAGCCACATTTTCCATAGTTACAGAATACCCACAAAGCAAAACGCAGACACAAAATGGTACTTTATTTTTAAAAGGTGAAAAATATAAAATTCTATTAGGCAATCAAGAAACTTATTGCGACAAAACAGCTGTTTGGACTTATCTGAAAGATATTAATGAAGTTCAAATCAATGATTACGAACCTAGCAAAACTGAGTTCTCACCCGCAAATATGTTTACCATTTACCAAACAGATTTTAACTATATGCTAAATGGTAAAGAAACTTTAGAGGGAACTACTTTTTCTATCGTAGATTTAATGCCAAAAGATAAAACCAAACCCTATTTTAAAATTAGAATTTGGGTGGATAGCAAAAATAACATTAAGCGTTTAAAAATTTTTGATAAAAATGGGACACGTTATACTTATGTTGTAAAAACGTTGAATACCTCACAAACATTAGACGATAATGAATTTATTTTTAAAGCAAGCAAATATCCAGGTGTGCATATAGAAGATTTGAGATTGTAAAATAATTTATATATTTCTATTTTATTATTAAATACAATCTAAAGGACTTTTTATTTTCCGTTTTGAAGCATCTGTCAATGAAGTGTAAATCATAGTGGTTTTAATGTTATTATGCCCCAACAGTTCCTGCACAAAACGGATATCTGTGCCTTGCTCTATAAGATGAGTAGCATAACTGTGCCGTAAACTGTGTACACCAACTCTTTTATTGATTTTAGCTTTTTTCATCCCATTTTTAAAAACCTGTTGTACTGAACGTATTGAATATTGACCGCCACTTTGTCCTTCAAATAGATATTCTTTAGGTTTGTATTCTATATAATAAGTCCTAAGTTGTTCTAAAACCGATTCTGGCAAAACCACATAACGGTCTTTTTTTCCTTTACCAGAACTTACCAAAACTTGCATTCGATTGCTATCTATATCAGTAATTTTAAGATTTACCAATTCGCTTACTCGAAGCCCCATTCCATAGCACATTTTCAGTAAAAGTTGGTGTTTAGGATTATCTATCTTTTCTAGCATTTTTTTTATGTCTTTTGTAGAAATTGCTTTTGGCAAAAGACTTGGTTTCTTTGGGCGAGGAATTTCCATAAAAAATTTTTCACGATGCAAAACCTGCTCAAAATAAAATTTTACGGCATTCATTCTACTATGAATTAGATTTTCCGAAAGCTTCAATGTATTGATACAATACAAAAAATAGGATCTTAATTTTTCTGCAGATAAATCTTCAACAGGATGATTTTTAAGAATTTTCAATAATTGTACAAATTCAGTAGAATAGGTCCTGATAGTATTGGAGCTGTAACCTTTCAATTTCAATTGTTCTACATATCTTTGTAGTGCGGGTTGATTAATGGACGATATTTCTAAAAAGGCATTTTTGCCAAAATAATTGGGTTCTATCCCAAAGAGATTGCGGTGTTGCAAATTGTCTGCAACATACCATTTTTTGTTGGATTGACTCCAAAATGCTTTCACATTGCTTCTAAGTTGAGCTATCAGCTCAGGATCTTTAGAGAACGAAATCCAAATTACATTTTTATCCTTATGTTGTCCTAATTCAAAAGAGTAATTTTGTAGATTGAAAATAGTAGTATTATGCATATTTACGCAATGCGTTATTTGTATTGTACGAAATTATAAAATAAAATCCAAATTTTCAAAATACCAATTTTAAAACTAAATAACTAATTGATACTGTGTAGAAACAAAAATAAAAATATTTTTGGAAATTAACAAAACTTGCGTATATTTGAGAGTTAGCTGCAACCCTATTTGACAGCTTCGTAACCATTTAACAGACAACTAATGGAGAGAAAAAGCCGTCCCTTCGCAAAATAAAAAGAGCTGCAAGCCAACTCACAAGCCGACACAAATTGCA
>CAYYMF010000094.1:0-7213 GCA_964472755.1 uncultured Chitinophagales bacterium
TGTAGCTTGAATACCATTAATTTTAGGCATATCAATATCCATTAAAATCAAATCAATATTAGAATTGTGTTGTATTAATTCAATTGCTTGTTTGCCATTGTTTGCGGTGTGAATGACTTCAAAATTATCAAAAAATGAGAGTCTGTCTTTAATCGATTGAATTAAGAAGTTATGGTCATCAACAATAGCAATTTTTATCTTCTGCATTGCTTGAAATTAAGGAATAATTGGAAAAGTACAAAGAATTTGTGTTTTGCCTGGTGTGGAAGAAATTTTAATTGAACCATTAATAGATTGGATACGTTTTTTCATATTCAATAATCCATTTCCATTGTAATCTTTTGAAGTATCAAATCCAATTCCATTATCTTCTATTGAAATTTCAATGTGTTGTTTTGTTTTTAGAATTTTGATATTTATTTGACTTGCATTTGCGTATTTAATGACATTATTACAAGCTTCTTGAATGATTCTATAAATATTCATACCTTGTGTAGATGAAAAAGTATAACTGTATAATTGTTCGTCAATTTCAAAATTAAATGCCAGACTTTGACCTAAATTTTTAGCATTATAAATAAAATTTTCTATTCGATTTTTCATTTCCTGAAAACCTATTTCAGCTTGATTCATTGCCCAAATGGTATCTCTCAAGTCGGTTATCGTGGTTCTTGTAAAATCTGAAATAGATGTCATTCTTTGATTGACTTTTTCATCTGTAATTTTCAAAGCATATTTTAAAGTATCTATTGATGAAATTATAAATGTTAATTGAGAACCAATATTATCATGTAAATCTCTGGAAATAGTCAGTCGTTGTTCATCTAATTGCTTTTGATGTTCGATTAATATTCGTGCTTCATTTAGTTCAAATTCTTGTTGTTGTTGCTTGTTTTTTATTTTTAAATTTCGATAGATAAAATAGGAAGTTATAATTAATATAATCGCCAAAAATGTAAGTAGAAGTATGGTTGTTTTTCTTTTTTTGGCTTCTAATTGTTGTTGTAAAATTTGTTTTTCTTTTTCAGCAGTTTCAAATTGAATTTGGTATTTTACAATTTTATCATTAGTATGGATATTAATAATACTATCGCCAAAATTTTGCCTTCTATCTGCAAAATATAAAGCATTTTTAGTATCGCCATTCAATTTATAGCTTTCTGTAAGTTGTTTATAATTATATAAAATTAAATTGCTAATTTTTAAGCTGTCTGCAATTTTTAAGGAATGTAAAAATGCTGTAATCGCCTTTGTATATTCTTTTTGTGCAAAAAATAAATCACCTGAATAAGCATAATTATCAGAAATGCCATAAGCATCTTTTAGGTTTTTGCGAATTTGTAATGCCTTATCAAAATAAGCTTCAGCTTGCCCATACTTTTTTTGTTCAAGATATATCGTTCCAATATTATTTAGGCTATAAGGTAAACTGATACTGTCGTTATATTTGATACAAATATCTATGCTTTTTTGATGATACAATAAGGCACTGTCATTTTGATTGAGTTGTTGTTTTATGACACCAAAATTATTGTATATACTGATGAGTTGTTTTTGGGAGTTGTGTTTTTGAGCAATAGACATTCCTTTTTGCATATAAGATTCGGCACTTTTTAAGTCTATACTTTTAAGTCGAAAACCCAATTCTCCATATTCATAAGCTAAAGATTTGTAATCTTTTAATTCATTGAAATATTGTATGGCTTGTAAAGCATATTTTCTGTTATTTTCATAATCGCCAGCATAATAATAGGTTAATGATAATTGACTGGATATTTTTGCAATTTTTTGGTTGTTATTATCAGATTCGGCTTGCTGTAATTTTTTTAAGAGTACAGCAATTGTTTGTGTTGAGTTGGTCTGAATATCTGCTAGTGAAATTTTTTCAATGGATTCCTTATTTTGGGCAAACAAAATATTTGTTTGAAATAATAAATAAATAGCAAAAAATAAAATGGATAGAATGCTTTTATTCATAATGGATACTTAGGTACTTTTTTATCTATTGTGAAAATAAGCTATTTAATTTTAAATCTGAAATATCAGCAACTTAATGTACTATCGAATTTGTATTAAAAATACGTCAAATGACGTATTGTAAGCTTGATATTGGACAAGTAAATTTGCATTACAAAAACTTCATTTATAAAAACAAAGACTATATAGTTTGATAAACAAATATCTTGCAATGTGTTTAATTAGTTGGGCAAAACTCCTTTTTTAAAAGGAGTTTTTTTGTTTTATTGATGGAATGAATAGTTTGTGAAGTTACTTTTTAAACTATTCTAAATCATTTTCTAATTGCTTAAAAATTTCTGCTACTGCTGGACAAATTGGAATATTGTTTTCAGTTATTTTAATGATTTTTAATTGATTTTTTTGGTGTGTATGTGGATAGTCTTTACATGCATAAGGTCGCACTGCATAAATTGAACAAGTATTGTCATTGTTTAGAAAAACACAAGGCGTTTTTTTGAAAACAATATCGTTGTCCTCATCTTTTGTTGTATATTTTTGTAAAAATTGTTTGATGCTTATTTTTAAATGTTTGGCAATTCGATTAATGTCTTCATTTTGCAAAAGGGCAGGAGTTGTTTTGCAACAGTTCGCACAATCTAAACAGTTGATATGACTAAATGCAATTTCATGTTGGGTGTTTATCAATTCATTAACTTCAAAAGCTTGGAGTTTTTTGAGTTTTTGTATTACCTTTTTAGTATTCATTATTTATCTAGAATACGGTATTAATTCAAACTTCCAAAATCAACAGGAACTACTCTCGAAATACCTTGTTTGACCATCGTAACGCCATAAATATTATCTACAGAAGCCATCGTACTTTTGTTGTGTGTTACAATGATAAATTGTGAATTTTCTGAGAATTTTCGAATTGCTTCATTGAATTTTTTGATATTATTATCGTCCAAAGGTGCATCAACCTCATCTAAAATACAGAAAGGTGCAGGTTTGTATAAATATAAACCAAATAATAAAGACAATGCAGTCAGTGTCTTTTCGCCACCAGAAAGTTGATTGATAGATTGTGGACGTTTCCCTTTTGGTTTTGCAATAATATCAATTTCAGATTCCAATGGATCATCAGGATTTTGTAATACCATATCACAATTGTCATCTGGCGTGAACATACTTCTGAAAACATCAATAAAATTAAGCCTTACTGCGTTAAATGTTTCCATAAATTGGTCTTTGGCAGTCATTTCAATTTCATTCATAGTTGCCAATAAATTATCTTTAGATGCAGCTAAATCTGCTTTTTGTGCTTGAATGAAATCGTAACGTTCTTTCATTTCATTATAAGCTTCTTCCGCAATTGGGTTTACTTCTCCAAAATTGTCAATTTTCTTCTTTACTTTTTGAATTTTATCTTCTAGTTCTTCCTTGTTTGTCTCAGGCAATTCAAAATTTTCAGTCCAATCTTTGATGTCAATTTGAAACTCTATACTTAATCTTTCTTTCAAAAGATTCAATTGTAATTTGTGGTCATTGTAAATATCTTTATTATTATTAATATTTTGCTCTTTTTCTTGTCTTTCTTTATTTTTCTTTCGTAAAACATCTTCGATATTTTGCACTTTTTCTTTGTTTTCAAAATAGTCAGATTCTTGTATTGAAAGATCCTGCATTTTTTGCTCTTTTTCTTGATATGATGCGATTAAGCTATTTTCAGTTTGAGCTAAATTTTGCTCTAAAGTTTGTACTTCAGTTTCTGTTGTTTCAATTTCTTGTTTGGCAGTTTTTAATCTATTTTTTGTATCTGAAAGTTGGTTGTTTTTAAATTGTACAGTTTGTTTGTTTTGTTTGATTTTATTTTCTTGTTGAATATAAAGAATGTTGATATTATTGTATTCTCCTGAAATTTGCGTATAAGTTTCACTTGCTTTTTTATAGTCAATTTCCAATCCTTCCAATTGATTTTTGGATTCTTCTTGTTCTTTTTTAAGTTGTTCTAAATTGTTTTTTAAAGGTTGAATTTCATTTATTACAACTTCAATTTTTTCTTTTAAAACTTGTGCATTATTAGTAATCTTTTCAATATTGTTTTGTTCATTTTCCAATTTTGATTTAACACTTACTAATTCTTTTTCCATTTGCTGCAAACTGTTGTTTTCACGTTGAATGGTATTTCTAAATGAATTTATTTTCAGATGATTGATTTCTGCTTGTGTATCTTGAAATGTTTTTTTAAGATTGATAACTTGCTCATCTAAACTCTTGATTTGTTTATCTAAAATTTCTAAATTTTTAATTCTTCCTAAACGTTTCCCTTCAAACAAGCCAACAGCTCCACCTGAAATTTGATGTTGAGATTGTAACAAACTGCCATTTTCAGAAATAACATAAATTGGTTCACTTTCTTTCGATTTTTTTATGATTTCTGATAGGTTAGTGTTTTCATTTGCAATAAAAATTCCTTCCAATAAGTAATTAATTAGCTTTCTATATTTCTCATCAACTTGTACAATATCTGCTGCTTTTACTGTATTAGGAATTGCTGTTTGTGCTTGTTCTTTTCGTTGTTGAAATCTATCTAAAATTAAAAAACCAGCTTTTCCAGAACTGCTTTTTGCCAATACTTCAATCGCATTTAATGCAGCATTTTCGGTATCTACAATAAAATTATTGAGTTGCGGTTGTAAAACTGTTTCAATGGCTACCCGATATTTTTCATCAGTATAAATAATATCCGAAAGCAATGGAATATCTTTTAACCAATTGACATTTTTCTTCAAAAACTTAATAGATTCTGGAAAGCCTTCCAAACTGTCTATCATATTTTTGGTTAATTTATATTCGTTGTTTTTGGCATCTAAAGTTCTGTTTTTATTGGTCAAGTCTTGTCTAGTAACTTCCAAATTTTCTTCCAAAAGTTTAATCTTTTGTTCGCTTTCTGTTTCTTTATTTTGTAAATCTTCAATTAGTGCTTTTTGAGTATTTATTTTAGCATCAGATTGATTGATTTGTTCTTGGAATTGATTAAGATTTTTGCTGCGTTCTTCAGATTCAAACAAGGATTGTTGAGCATTTCGTTCTAAGGTGGTTAAGTCATTTTCTTTTACAGCTAATTGCTTTTCATTTTGTGCAATATTATTTTGTAATTGATTGAAAGTATTTCTGATGGTTTCAACATTGGTGCGATATTCTAAATTTATATTGCGTTGTGCTTCTAATTTTTCTTTCGCCTCATCAAAAGTAATTTTTAATGCATTTAATTTGGTTTCATCATCTTCATTAAATTGAGTGAGTTTTGAAATTTCCTCATCTAAACTATTTACAATATTTGAAGCTTGTTCAATTTGTGTATGAAGTTGCTTGATTTTATCTTTTAAAAATTGTAATTTTTGTGTATCAATTTTTTTCTTGCTTTCATTTTCTTGAATCTCTGCTAAGAAAGTATTCAATAATTTTTGTTGTTCTGATAAATCTTTTTCTTTATCTAAAATACGCAATTTTTCTTTTTCTAAATCAGCTTCATTCACTTCAATTTGTGTGATGATAGCCAATTTTTCATCTTCTAATTGTTGTATAGTTTTTTGTAAATGTTCAAATTTGGTATGAATGCCGTGTAATTCAAATTTGGATAAATCTATCGAAATGATTTTGTATTCTTCTTTAAAAGATTTGTATTGTCTGGTTTTTTTAGCTTGATTTTCTAATGCTTTTAAGTTTTTTTCGATTTCAAACAATAAATCTTTTACACGATTCAAATCAGCTTCGGTAGCGTTTAGTTTTAAAATGGTTTCTCGTTTTCTGGTTTTATACTTAGAAATTCCTGCGGCTTGTTCCAATAAAGTGCGACGAGCATTGTCCACGTTATTTAGAATTTGATCTATCATTTTTAATTCGATAATCGCATAAGAATCCGTGCTAATTCCAGTATCCATAAATAAATCACGGATATCTTTTAATCTACAATTTACACCATTTAATTTGTAGGTGCTATCGCCATCTCTGTCAATTGAACGTGTGATAGTTACACTTTGAAATTCGGTAGGTAATAAGTTTCGAGTATTATCTAATGTGAGTGAAACTTCAGCTAAGTTGCTTGCAGCTTTATCCTTTGAACCATTAAAAATAATATTTTCCATTTTCTCCAATCGTAGAGCTTTATTTTTTTGTTCTCCTAAAACCCAACGGATAGAATCAACCACGTTTGATTTCCCGCAACCATTTGGACCAACTATTCCTGTAATATTATTTTGGAAATTGATGATAGTCTTGTCAGCAAAACTTTTAAATCCTTTAATCTCAATACTTCTTAATCGCATAGCTTACAAATATACCAAAAATTAAAAATAAATATGTGCTATAATATTTTGTAGAATATTAAAAATTTGCTATATTTGAATTGTATGGAATGGATTTATATTATCGGTCTAATAGGTTATTATTTGTATAAAGCGTATAATAAAGGTATTGAGAACTCAACAAAGCATCCAAAACCCATTAAGAAAATTGATCAACGTCAGCCTGAAAAATCTTTTGAAGATATTTTAAAGGAATTAATGCAACAAAATGAACCCAAAGTTGCACCTAAATCAACAGTTTCCCAAAAACCACAACAAAAGCCTATTGTAAAGTCAAAGCCACTTACACCCAATACGAGTAAAAGAAGTGAAGATCCTATATTACATAATCATGATATTCCATCAGAATCTATTGAATATGATGCGAATATAGAGAATATCTTCCATAAAAGATTTAATAGCATTGAAACATCTTCCAATAGGATTGAAGCAAAGGAAGATGAAAACTATAATGTTAGAAAAAGCCAAGCGTTTAAAGGTTTATTAGTAGATGGGAAATTACTTTCAGCCAAAGAAATGCTCATTGCACAAACTGTATTTGAACGGAAATTCTAGGATTTAGCCTAGGTTTTTCTACTTGCTTTTTAATCAATAAATTAGGTTTAAACGTTTATCCTTATCCACTTTCATATTTGGCAAGCAAAAAGAAGATTATATTCGTGTGTAAACCTTTTTCAGGACAAGAGACTGTTAAATTTGATGATTGTACTATTGCTTTATTACTTTGAAATTACCTATAATATTTTCATTTACGTTTTGGCCGGAATAATTATTTGCGTGTTATTAATTATTATTTTGCGAAAGATTTTTTTAAAAAGACTGTTGCTTTTGGGTAATAAAATGGAACAAATTAAAATGTATTTACAAACAAAGGGATTTGAAATAGT
>CAYYMF010000095.1:0-3640 GCA_964472755.1 uncultured Chitinophagales bacterium
GTGTGAATGTTGGACAATTATTGGCAAAAATGGATGTAGCCAAAAATGATATGAATATTTTATTGTTAGATGCTTGTCGAAATAATCCTTTTGAAAGAAGTTGGACACGCTCACAAAATGGTGGAGGTTTGGCAAGTTTGAATGCACCTTATGGAACTATCATAGGTTATTCTACTAACCCTGGAAATGTGGCTTCAGATGGTACAGGTTATAATTCTCCATACACAACAGCTTTGTTGAAATTTTTGAATAAACCGAGTTTGACGATAGAGCAAGTTTTGAAAGGTGTAGCTTACGATGTGAAAAATGAAACACCTGGACAGTTTCCTTGGTATAGCTCATCAATTACAGGCGAATTTTATTTCAGACCTTAAAATAAAAAGATTAACTTTGTGCGAAATAAGTAAATAAATATTGTTACTTATTTCGTACAATATTTTAAATTTATGGACATATTATACAGAGTAGAAGCATACCTTACCTATCTTTGGAAAGCAAAAACTAAATATCAAATTCATTCTCCTTTTTTATATAAAATTATAACAGAGGTATTTGAAAAAACTGAAATCCCTGAAAGATTTAAAAAAATTGAAATAGTAAGAAATGAATTACTTCAAAACCAAAATATTATTGAAGTAGAAGATTTTGGAGCTGGTTCTAGAAAGTTTAAATCCAACAAAAGAAAGATTGCGGATATTGCTAAAATTAGTTTAAAAAAACAAAAATATGCTCAGTTGCTCAGTCAATTGATAGTACATTTTAATTCTAAAAATATTATCGAATTAGGAACTTCTCTTGGAATTACGACTTCGTATTTGGCTTTAGCTCACGATAAAACAAAAGTTACATCAATTGAAGGTTGTAAAGCAACTGCTGATATTGCACAACAAAATTTTGATAAATTAAATATTAAAAATGTAAAGTTGGTCGTTGGAAAATTTGACGATGTTTTACAAAGTACACTTGACAAAAATGAAACTTTTGACTTTGTATTTATTGATGGCAATCATCGTGAATTAGCCGTAGTGGAATATTTTAAAACCATTTTGCCCTATTGTAATAACGATACTGTGATTGCTATTGATGATATTCATTGGAGCGAAGATATGGAAGAGGCTTGGCAGTTTATTAAAAATCATGAAAATGTTACTGTATCTATCGATATTTTTGAAATGGGTTTTGTATTCATCAGAAAAGAGAATATCCAAAAATCCCACTGCGTGATTCAATATTAATTGGCTATTTTATTGGTTTGTTTTATTTTGAATATCTGTATCTTGTCAAGCTAAAGTAAAGTTTCATTCTATGTCTGACAATCACACGCCAATAATTTATTTTTCTGGATTAAATGGCTTGAGGGCAATTGCAGCAATTGGCGTTTTAGTAGTTCATATTACACAAGGCTTAAATCTTTTTGGCTTAAATTCTTTTATTTTTGGAGCATCTAATAGTGATGCCATTGGTATTTATAGAATTGCTTTATATTCAGTAAGTATTTTCTTTGGAATCAGTGGTTTTTTAATTACTTATTTACTTTTAGAAGAAAAATCAAAAGGTACCATCAATGTTAAACATTTTTATTTAAGAAGAGTATTAAGAATATGGCCTTTATATTATTTATATTTAACTTTAGCTTTATTGACAAATTGGGTTTTAGACAATCCAATTGATAAAAGTCAGTTGTTTTTTTATATTTTTTTGATGGCAAATATTCCTTATGTATTTGGAAACTCAATTTCATTTGTTACACATTATTGGTCTTTGGGAGTGGAGGAACAATTTTATTTATTTTGGCCAAATTGGGTTAAAAAAATAAAGCATTTGTTGTTTTCATCCTTGTTATTTGTTTTTGTCTTTATGTCTTTAAAACTTGTTTTCTATTTGTCTGCCAGCAAACCAATTTTTCATAAGTTGTATTATATTTTAGATGCAAACCGTTTTCAATGTATGCTAATTGGAGCAATATTTGCCATATTATATTATCAACGTAATACTGTTTTTTTGAAAATATTTTCTAGTATTTACGCACAAATATTAGCTTGGGTTCTGTTCCTTTTAGTATTTACCAATCAGTTTAGAATTTCTTATTTTTTGAGCCATGAAATGATAACTATTGCCACTTGCACTATAATTCTTGCACAAATTCAACAAAAAAATAGAATATTTAACCTTGAAAATAGGATTTTTAATTTCTTTGGAAAAATATCTTATGGTATATATGTTTGGCATCCGCTGGTCGTATTATTATTATCTAAGATATTACTTTTTAAAAATCAGAACCTTTCAAATTATTTAGTTGTTTATTGCTTAAGTATTGGGTTTACTATTTTGATTGCTTATGTTTCTTATGAATATTATGAAAAGCGGTTTTTAAAATTGAAAGGAAAATATACTACAATAAAAAGTAGGAATTCATAAAGATTATAACTAATTTTAAGAATCGCTTTTAAATCTAATTAAAAACCTAATCATGTTATTAGAAATTTTTCCGTTTAATATAGACGAAAGGAAAATAGATAAAATTGTAGAAGTTTTAAAAAAAGGCGGATTGATAATCTATCCGACAGATACCGTTTATGGTTTAGGTTGCGATATCTATAACAAACAAGCCGTAGAGAAAATTTGCAAAATTAAAGGCATTAAACCTGAGAAAATGAATTTTTCAATGATTTGCTCTGATATGAGTCATATTTCAGAATATACTGTTCAATTTGATAATACAATTTTTAGGTTGATGAAACGTGCATTTCCAGGTGCATATACTTTTATATTAAAAGCGGGTCATCAAATTCCTAAAATATTTAAGAATAATAAAAAAACGATAGGAATTAGAATCCCAGATCATAAAATTCCATTAGCGATAGTTGAAAAATTAGGCAATCCTATTTTGACAACTTCCATTCACCACGAAGATGAAATATTGGATTATATAACTGAACCTTATGCAATTTATGAACGCTTTGAAAATATTGTAGATATAGTCATTGATGGAGGTGTCGGAGGTTTACAACCTTCTACAATTATTGATTGTTCGGATGGAAATCCAATAGTTACTCGTGAAGGTGCAGGCAGTTTGGATATTTTATAATACGCTTTCTAATGCCTGCTTAAATTCTTCATCATTTACTGAAGTTCTTGGACTGATAGAAAATTTTACAAAACCATTTTTGTCAATGATAAATTTCTGATAATTCCATTTCACTGGAGCATCTAAAACCCCATTTTCTGATTTGGAAGTCAAGAATTTATAAATTGGTGCAATATCATCACCTTTTACAGCTATTTTTTCAAACATTGGAAAAGTAACACCATAATTTTTAGTACAGAAAGTTTTTATTTCAGCGTTTGATAAAGGCTCTTGAGATAAAAAATTGTTAGATGGAAAGCCTAATACAACAAGGTCTTTATCTTTATATTTTTGATAAAATTTTTCTATTTCTCCTAGTTGGTCAACTAAACCGCATTTACTTGCAGTATTTACTATTACAATTGTTTTATTTTTATAATTTGACATTGAAACTGTATTGCCGTCAATATCTTTTGCACTATATGTATATATTGATTTTGGAGTTCCAGTGCCAGCACTTTGAGCATTACTATTTTGACAAGAATTAAATCCTAAAATCATTAAAATGAATAA
>CAYYMF010000095.1:3740-6548 GCA_964472755.1 uncultured Chitinophagales bacterium
GATAGAGTTAAAAATTGGATGGTGTTTAATGAACCAGCAGTTTTTACAACATTAGGTTATCTATTAAAAATTCATGCACCAGGAAAATTTGGATTTAAACATTTTATTCCTGCTGTTCATCATGTTGCTTTAAGTCATGGCGTTGGTGGACGTGTACTAAAAAATAACGTAAAAGATGGAAATATTGGTACTACTTTTTCATTTTCACATATTGATGGTTGGAAAGAAAAAGCATCAAATTTAAGAGCTGCAAAACGAATGGATGCAATGACAAACCGTTTGTTTATAGAACCTATCTTAGGAATGGGCTATCCAATAGATGATTTGCCTAAATTGAAGAAGTTAGAGAAGTATATGCGAGCAGGAGACGAGCAAAATCTAAAATTTGATTTTGACTTTATAGGAATCCAAAATTATACAAGAACTGTCATGAAATCTTTGTGCATCGTTCCTGCAATTCATGGAATTGATGTTAGTCCTAAAAAACTTGGACATGATATAACAGAAATGGGTTGGGAAGTTTATCCTGAGGGAATTTACAAAGTAATTAAGCAAGTTGCAGCGTATCCAAGTGTAAAGAAAATTTATATTACGGAGAATGGTGCAGCGTTTCCAGATGTCGTTGAAAATGGAGCAATTCATGATGCCAAAAGAATTAAATATTATAAAGATTATTTGGCACAAGTGCTTAAAGCCAAACAAGAAGGAATTGACATTGGAGGTTATATAGCTTGGTCGTTTATGGATAATTTTGAATGGGCAGAAGGTTATAAACCACGTTTTGGTTTGGTACATGTTGATTTTGAAACACAACAAAGAATTGTAAAAGACTCAGGTAAATGGTTTGCTGATTTCTTGAAGAAATAAGCAAGGTTTAATATTTATTTTTTTTGTTTTTGGTAATAAAATTATTCTTTTAAAAGTATTAGTGATTTTTAATTTTGACACTATCCCAAAAAGTGTGTAAGTTTGAAAAGTTTAATATTTAGAATTTAATTCTGTGTTCAAATATAATAAGAAATCAATTGCACAATGTCATATTGAAATATTCATCTCCAGTTTCAACTTTTACAGCTTTTATGTTATTGCCATCTATGTTAAATGATATATATATAATTTGAAGTATTAATAATATAGACATAAAATGTTCCTCTACTTTCGTTTAAGATATAACTTTCTACTACATATAAGCAAGTTGTTGATTGATATTTATGAATACAGACTTTATCAGGAGTAACTTTAAATGTAATTGATTCTTCCATCTCATAGGGAGAATACTTACCAGAACAGTCAACTTCAAAAGTTGCTTCGAAATATTTTGATAATTGTTTTCCTACGCCTGTAATAAAGTTATTTTTTCTTTCCCATCTTCTTGCCTTGCTTTTTTTATAGCTAATTCTTTTTCTTCACGTTCCTTGTCTGCCTTTTCTTTTGCTTCCCTTTGCTCTAATTTCTCTCCATACTCAAATACAATTTCTCCATATCTATAATCAATTAGACGGGCATAATCAACAGTATTTTTGCCAGAAGCATCTTTGGTGAAAATCGTCTTTGATGTCATTTCATTATATACGACTGGAACAACAACTGTTCCTTTATCACTAAGAATACCATACTTTCCATTGAGTTTTACGATATGTAAGTCTTCTTTGATGAAAGTGATTTCATCATAGATAGGAGGCACAGTTTCATTAAAGTTTTCATCGACAAACCCTTTTTTGCCTTTGAGTTCAATACTGGCTACACCTTTATAGAATGCACCGATATAATCATATTTGACTGAATTGGAAGCCTTGCTATCCAGGTCATAATAATTTGTTTTCCCGTCAATATCAATTCGAACTTTTTCTACATTTTTATCATAACTGAGTGAGGTATATATTGGAGCCAATAATTCTCTCCCTTTGCCATTATATAATCCAAACTTGTTATCTAATTTAACAGTTATTATATTATTTGTTTCAATAAAAATATCATCAAATTTACATGGAACAATTTCTTTATTACTTTGCGTTATTACACCCATTTTATTATCCTTCTCAACGATAAAAAAACCATAACGAGGCGATAATACTCTACTATATTGATATTCTATAGGTATAATTTCTTTTCCTTGACGATTAGCTAATCCACATTTATCATCTAAACAAACCTGAAAATAACCATTTTCTGTATCGTATATACTTTTATATTTAATAGGAGTAATTTCATTTCCTTTCATATTAATTAATCCATATTTGTAGTAGTATTCATCAGCCTTTATTCCTACTATTGCAATATCATTTTTGAATTTATTGACCAAATCATATTTAGGTAGTAATACTTCTATACCTTTCTTATTAAGAAATCCTGATTTGCCATTGAGTTTTACTTCTGCTAAATTATCTCCTTGATAATCTGAGCTCATACTATATTCAAAAGTGGCTGTTTTATTATTTTCGAACTTATATATCTTCGAATATTTATAATCTAAATCTTATTTCCTTTATTGTCAATAAGCATATATTTGCCTTTGTATTCTACCCAAGCACGTCCATCATCTAAATAGTCATAACTACTATATTTGGGTTTAACAATGATATTATCATTTTTATCTTTTATACCATATAAAAAACTTCCATCTTCACTTTTAAAAAATATTATATCAGCGATTTTAATAACTGGAGTATCGTTGTTCGTTTCTTTCTTCGTACTAGTTTCTATATCTGTACTTATTTCAGAAATAACTTCAGCAGGATTATTGTCAATTTGACTCGTGCCAATTTCTCTCGTATTTCAAGGTCTCTGTCTCTTTGGATATCTGCTTGG
>CAYYMF010000096.1:0-6540 GCA_964472755.1 uncultured Chitinophagales bacterium
TGGTTGAGAATGATTCTATTAGAAATGATTGGTGTAAAAATAATAATAAAACTTTGGTAACTATATACTTATTTAACCTTTTTAATTTAAAATTTTAATTTTTTACAAACAAATAATTCATCAACTCTTTTTTGGTCTTTCATTATTTTATCCAACAGAATATAATTAAAAGCTGTCCATTCAAAAGGTTTTCCTTTTATTTCTGTATTAAATTCCTTTGTCTTAAGGTCTAACGCCCCTTCTATTGTAATATTAGATGATTTTGATGTTAATTTGCTTTTTATATTTCCAATAAAAGTTGTTATTTCTTTTTTCTTAAATCTCAGTTTAGACTCATCAAATTTTTCTAATCTTGCCAAAAACTCATCTAAATCACCTTTTTTACTTTCAGCAAATTCTGTGAATTCTTTTGATATTTGAATCTTCATAAAATCATCAACAACAGTATTAGTACCTTCATTAATTTTATGTTCAGAAATCATCGGAAAAGAATCCAATATTTTATGAAATTCTATATTATGTTTAAATACAAGTTTTTTAATCCATGTAAAAATTGATAATACACCAATCCCTAAAATTGCTAAAATCGTTAAAATTACTTCCATATACTTTATTTTTAAATTTTTATTCCTGTTAAATAAACAAATTTGCCACGATTTTCAATTGAACCTACTTGTTGAAATCCTATTTCATTTAACACATTAATCAACTTATCCTGTTCTTCCAAAGTCTCATAGTTCTTTGATGGCTCCGCAATATAAATCATTCCTTTACGTCTAAGAATTCTATAAGCTTCTTTGATGTATTCATCACTATTTGTTCCCCATAGAGCGAGGCTGAATACTGCAACATCAATTGTCTCATCAATCAAACCTGTGTTTCTCATATCACAAGCAACAACTGTTTCATCTATAGCAACGTGGTCAAATGAATATACTTTGTTGTTTGGTACACAATGTTTAAATAGATTTTCACCACAACCAAAGTCAGCAACAACATCTCTTGAATCATTTATCTTTGTTGCAATGTATTCATAAGGAATTTCTTCCCATGATTCCATTCTACTCTTTCTCAATGCATGGTATCTGAACCACGAATCAGGATTATCATTGAATTCCTTATGCATTGTTTCAGAACGTGTTGTTTTGCCTCTTCTGTTGAACTCTGATAACTCTGAAATTATTCTTCTTTCCCTTTCAGTTTCATTATCCACTTCTGGGTATAAGTCAACTTGTATTAATCTTCTGTTTGTTGAAATAACATTGCCACTTGCAACTCTATCTTGCCAACTTTTAAGTGATTCCATAGACTTTCTAAGTAACGTTTCTGGAGATGGGATTACGTTAGATGGTATAACACCGTCTACAGCTGCATCTGCAAGAGTTTTCTTGTTTTTAATCAAGTTAAGTCTCTGAATATCCCATGACCATACATCATCACCTTCAAGTTGAATTCTTACTTGTGGTATAATTATCTCCACCTCATTAAAAAGTGACCCTTGACGATAAATTCTACCTTTAAGCTGAGTATATTCTGAGTCAGTCCAAGGAAGAGTCAAACATATCATTCTATTACAAACATCTTGTAACCCATCAACACCTGTTCCAATTGGACGTGAGCCAACTATAACATCAATCTTTCCACTAATGAAATCTTTTAGGTTTTGAGTTCTAAGAACTGTTGATTCTTCACCAGTATATGTTCCAACCTTAAACCCAAGTGCCTCAACATGTTTTTGAATCTTTGAGATAATTCCAGTTGTAAAATAAGAATATATAATCACACCTTTCTTTAAGTATGGAGTAATCGCCTCAAGTTTATCATTCAATATCAACTTCTCAACACCAATATAATCATTTGATGTTAACATCAATAAACGCTCAAGCAAGTGTGACCCATCAATGTTTAGATTACTCATATTTCGACCAGTGAGTTCACTAATTGAAATATCATATTTCGGAATGAATCTTAACCCATTAAGTGTTAGTTGTTGGAATATATTAAGTGCATTTCCAATTGTTCTACGAGTTTGAAGGTCTTCATATTCAAGTCCACTCATCAATTGTAGAAGTGACTTAGCTTCAAACAAGTTGTTAATTACTGGCGTTGCTGACATAGCAAGAACATGTAAGTTATCATTCTCTCTTGCTCGACCTAATAAACGTGTCATTACAGCACGTCTTATTGACTCACTATCCTCTTCTCGTTGCTTCGCATTATGAACTTCATCAATAACAATAAAATCAATCTGATTGTTATTTGTCAGTGATTGGAATAATTTTTCTGAGTTCTCTTGCTGAAATTTTTCATAGTTAAGCACAAGGTAATTGTGCTCATTTCTATCAAATATATGGCCTTCTTGATATTCTGTGAAGCACTTGCTATTAGGATATACTCGCTTAATTGACTTGCATGTTTGTTCAATTGTTGAATTCAGTGCAATAACCAATGTAAGCTTTGCATCCATATTTCTTGATGCAAGGATAAATGAAAGTGTCTTTCCAGCACCAGTTCCAGACCAGTTACCATAGTACTTATTTTTCAACAAACGGAACACAGTAAGCTTTTGCATAAGGTTTGGTTGTGCTATGTTTCCGCTTCGGTCTCTAAAATTATAACCTTCACTTGGCTTAACCAATAATACAGCTTCATATTCACTTAAAAATTCATCCTTAATTAAAGTGAAATATTTACCACCCTCTTCTGTTCTTAATGAGTCAATATCAACATCATTATTGAGTAGTGAGTTCCATATTTTTCTGAGTTTATACTGAATAAGAGATTGAAATGCTTCTTCATCCATTCCAGTATATATCACATTATCCAATGAATGTAAATCTTGTATTTGATTTACAATAGGTAATCTTGGCTCTCTTTCAATCGTGGTTGTTGTAATTTCTTTATCAATATCATCAACTGCTATTTCCTCTGATTCCACAGTCGGTATTTGTTCAGCATCATCAAATGTTTCCCCTGTAGCAACATCGTCTTCTGACTCAAATCGTTCTTGCAATTCACGAAGAGTTGCAATACGTTCATCAGATTCGGCTTCAGTGTTTACAAGTGGTCTAAAATCAGATGGTAACTTTCCTTGTTGAATTATTATTTGAAGTTCAACTGGGTCCATTGTTAATAAGTCAGACCCATCCAAATTAGAAACCAACCTCAACTTAAAGTCTTTTGAAAATCCACGAGTACAAGATGGACATCCAGAGCCTTTTTTGTGGGCACTTGGTGACTGCTCAAACTCTCCGTGAGTTGGACAGACTATTAGTACTTTATCATTTATAGATTTATAGTTAACCTTAGAATAATCATATTTATTTCCATGAATATTTATAAATTCTGATATTATCTCTTCATTAGTCAATAGTACACCACCACCACATTTTGGGCAACCATGTCCTTTAATATGGTTATATGGTCGAGTTTCCCATGCACCATGTTCGGGGCAAATTATTGTTACTTTAACATCAGACCTTTTATGGTTAACCAATGAATAATCATATTTATCACCATGTGTATCTTTAAATTTTTTAATTATTTCATCTGTTGATAATGTAGATACACCAGCACATCTTGGACAATTATGACCTTTTTTATGGTCTCTTGGTGTTTGTTCAAATTCACCATGCTCTGCACATATGATAGTAACTTTATCATGTGTAGTAACATACACCATCTTAGAATAGTCATATCTATCACCATGGACTTCTTGGAACTCTTCTAAAACATCATCTATTGTTCTTTTAAAATTACCAGTACATTTAGGACAACCAGAACCATTTTTATGGCTACTTGGGACTTGTTTAAATTCACCATGTTCTGGACAAACAATTGTTATCTTAGTTGAGTTATTTTTATAATTAACTTTGGAGTAATCGTATCTATTACCATGAACTTCTCTAAAACTATTAACTACGTCTTTTAAATTTAATTTAACCCCACCAACACACTTAGGGCAGTTTTGACCATTTTTATGAGCACTTGCACTTTGTTCAAACTCTCCATGTTCTAAGCATATAATAGTAACTTTATCATTAATTGATTTATAATCAACTTTAGAATAATCATATCTATTACTATGAGTTTCTATAAATTCATTAATTATTTCATCATTTGTTTTTTTATTTGAACTTTTGTTACCACATAATTTACAACCTTTACCAGATTTATGTCCACTTGGTCTTTGTTCGAATACACCATGCTCTGGGCAAATAATTTTAACCTTGTCACTAACACCAGTATATTTAACCAATGAATAATCATATTTATCACCATGAACTTCATTAAATTCTTTTATAATATCATTTGAATTTTTATGTCGGCCAATACAACTTGGACAACCTTGACCACATTTATGTTTGCTCATTAATTGCTCAAATTCTCCATGTTCTGGACATATAATTATAAGTTTAATTTTTGAATTAACCCAATTAATTTTTGAATAATCATATTTATCACCATGGATAATTATAAATTGTTTGATTAGATAATCATTTACATTAACAGCATTTTGCAAATTGCATTTACTATTATTATTCAATAAACTATCTGGAGTAATCAAATGTTCAGAATCAAATTCTTTATCAATAATTAAAACTTTATTCTTTATGTTAACATATTCAACTTTAGAATAATCATAATCATCGTTCCAATGTCCAGAGTCTTTAAGTTTCTGTAGGAATTCTTTAGTTTTATCTGTCATTTTAATTTACAAAAATTATTTTATCATTCATAATGGTTAAATCTATATTAACTTCTTTATCTTCAATAAACAAAGATGTGTTTTTTATTTTTTGATGTTTTTCAACATAAGATATTTTATTTAACTCTTTTTCTGCCATTGTTAGGTGATTAAAAATTGACATTGAATAAAACTTATCCAACATTTCATCATCCATAGAAATAAATGGAAAATTAAGAAAAAATAGTTTACTTTTGTCTAATTGAATTAGAATATCTTTATCAGATAAATTACCATCAAATATGTGCTGAGTTTGCTCAAATGAAACGGTATAATTATTTTCATTTAAAAAATCAAAAACATCACGACTAATAGATATTTTAATGTTAAAATTAAAGTCATCATTGATTATTTTTATATTATCTGTAGTGAACTCGTACACAAGTTCATTATTCGTTTTATTTCTTAATTTAATATTCATTATTTAGTAATTAATTTAAGTGCGTCATTAAAGTCAATTCCAGCTACAGAATCAATATCCGAACTCATTTCTGTCAGAATCCGCTTTAGTTGAATCAGTTCTTCATCTGCAAAAGAATCATTCTTTAGTTTCTTGTTGAAGGTAGTGTTCGTCATACTCATCTTAGTAGCAAGAACGCTCTTATTTATCTTCCATTTATCAATTATCTCTCTCATACCCGCAAAGGTACTTAAAAGATTTTGATTGTGCAACATTTTAAGTCGTTAATTCGCAAAATTTTACTCTAACATTCATTTTACTAAGCATAGTAACAAAGCGTTCATGCTCATTCATATTCCTTGTGTTATATCTGAATACGAACTCATTAATATAGTTTTGAATGTGTTTTGGGCTCATCACATTGTAAATACCTCGAATTCCACGTTTAAGCATCGCCCAGAAGCCCTCAATCGTGTTTGTGTGAACATCACCCTCAACATATTGACCGCTCTTATGATTTACAACTCTATGGTCAAATTTCTTATGCAATTTCTTATAACCAAGCCACTCATCTGTATTTATTCTTGCACCTTCCTTCACATTGTCCTCAACGAACTTGCCAAGTGTTTTTACGTTTGTTGCTTCCACTTTCTTTGCACGAAGTTCACCACCTCTCTCAAGAACTCCAGCAACAATGGTCTTTGTCTTCACACTTCTTCCTTGTGTTCCTTTTGTTTTCTTATTCCAATGCTTATTCTTTTCCAATCCACCAATATAAGTCTCGTCTGCTTCACAAATACCGTCAAATTTATCATCAGATTGATGAAGTCCAAGGGCTTTTCTAATTCGGTGTAGCATGAACCACGCAGTCTTTTGAGTTACACCGATGTCCTTTCCAAGTTGAATTGATGAAATACCTTTCTTATGTGATGTGACAAGGTAGATAGCAGCAAACCACTTTTGCAAGCCAATCTTACTTCCTTCGAATATTGTACCTACACGAACACTGAATTGCTTCTGACAGCAAGAACATTTATAGGTTTTCCCATCATTATATTTGAATACTTTGCCGTTAATACAAGTATTGTATGGACAAGTTAAGTCTTTATCCCAACGAATCTTCTCCAGATAATTTCTACAGACTTGTTCGTTTTTGAAGTAGGTAACCAGTTCTATTAAATTAGAAAACTTTTTTAATTCTATCATAACATATTTGTTTATATGTTATAAATAGTATGAAGTTTAAAAAATTAAACCTTTTCTTGCAAAATAATTTAGAAATACCTATATTTGCTCTAAATAAAATTAAAAGTTAGGTTAAATAAGTATATAGTTACCAAAACTTTAATAAGAATTCATTTTGATAGAAGTGAGGATGGTATTAATGAATTAT
>CAYYMF010000097.1:0-6532 GCA_964472755.1 uncultured Chitinophagales bacterium
GGCAACAATCATCCGAACCCGATTGTGCATATAACCCGTTTCGTTGAGCTGTCGCATTCCAGCATCTACAATCGGATAGCCTGTATTTCCAGTACACCACAACTCAAATTCCTGCTCGTCATTCCGCCATTGTATAAAATCGTATTTCGTCTTAAAAGAATGACTGACCACCTTTGGAAAATGATACAAAATCTGCATAAAAAACTCCCGCCAAATCAATTCGCCTAACCAAGTTTGATTGTGTTGCAAAGCAAAATCCACACATTTACGAATACTGATGGTTCCAAATCTTAACGCAATCCCTAATTGAGTTGTTTTTTGAAGTGCCGGAAAATCTCTGTATTTATCATATTCATCAATGATTTTTGCTTCTAATTTTGGCGTTTCAAAATGAAATTCTGTTTTCTTAAATCCAATATCTTTTAAAGAATGAATTTCGGTGAAATCTTGTTTCAAAAAGTGATTAAAATCTGCTTTGTGAATGTGATAATCTTTATCGGTTAAAATCTCTTTCCATTTTTTAGCATAAGGCGTATAAACCGTATAAGGCGTTCCGTCATTTTTTACAATCTCGTTTTTATCAAAAATCACCTGGTCTTTAAATGCTTTAAAAGGAATGTTTTGGGTTTTGAAAAAGTTGTAAATTTCGGTATCTCTTTCAATGGTTTGTGGTTCATAATCTCGGTTGCAAAACACCGCTTGAATGTCATATTCTTGGGAAAGTTGTTGAAATATTTCTAAAGGTTTTCCATAAAAGGCATTCAACTTTGAATGATGATTTTTTAATGCTAAGTTAATGTCCGAAAGTGCCTGATGAATATAATCTACTCGCCTATCACTTTTATTTTCTAACGCATCTAAAATAGCTGTATCAAAAATAAAAATCGGCAATACCGGAAATTCCGCAGCCAAAGCCTGACACAATCCAGCATTATCTTCCAATCGCAAATCCCTACGAAACCAGAATATGGAAAGTTTAGTTTTCATTCAAATACGGACTATCTGTTTTATCGTGTTTTACCCAAATCAATTTGGAAGTGTCATAACCGATTTCTTCCGCTATTTTCAAGTACTTTGTTTTTATATCCTCGGGAATAGTTTTTGTGCGGGATAAAATCCATAGATAATCCAAATTCTTTCCGGCAATTAAAGCATATTGGTAATTTTCGTCTAAAGCCACTACATTGTAGCCTGAATAAAATGGTCCGAAGAAACTCACTTTTAGCGCAGCCACTATTTTATCTCCTCTAAATTTTGCCAATCCATCGGCTTTGCTCCATTTCTTTTTCACGAAATTGTAACCGCTATTCAAGACCATTACATTTCCTTTTTTATCCAATTTATACTGTGCTGAAGTGTTGTCTAAATCCTTTTCAAATCGAAAATCAAATCGGGCAATTTCGTACCAAGCACCTAAATAGCGATTGACATCAAAATTCTCGACTGGTTTTGCATTTTTAGGAATAGATGCGCAAGAATTTAACAGTAAAATCCCGCAAGCGATAAAAGCAGTTCCTATGATTGTTTTTCTTTTCATTTTATCCTATTTTAAAAGTTATCTCATCAATACAGTTTAATGCTCTTTAGTCTTGCTCTGATCAAACTTATTGATAAATTTCAGCATGGTTTTAATTTGTTTTTCATCTGAATTTTTAGATTTTATTTCTTCAATTATTCTTTTTTTTTCGTCCTCAGTCAAACTTTCAAAAACCTCTAAAACACCTGACTGGGAAAAAGTTTCTAAAATTTCATCCTCAGTAATTTGTTCATTTGAAGTCAACAAATAGAGTGTTATTTTTACTTTGTCGCCACCGGTTTTATTTATTGCTTTTCTGATTTTTTCGTTTATGGAAATCAACTTATCTTGTCCTGAAATGGTAAATAGATTGATTTTTTCAAGAGGATAATTGTCAATAGTGCCAGAAGCTTTCAACGAACCCCATTTTCCTACAATGTGCTTTGTATTAGGTATTTGAACATGGTATGTCCACGCACCTTTTCCGGGCTCATACTTCAATTCAAGCTGTTTATCTTTTACTAAATAGTTCATTTCCTTACTACTTATTTTAAAATATATTGTGTTTTTTCAAATTCAGATTGCCTTATATTTTCATATTTATTTTGCTTTTGAGAAATTTTTAAAAAAATAAAGCACCAAAAGAAATTGAGAGTATCCATAAACTGCATCTTCAATAGGAATGGTAAACATTCGTATTCCCAAAAAATCTTTTGGATTATAATTAACAATCGGATTTTCAATAAAACTACCAGTTAATACCCCATTAACCGGAAAAAATCCAAGCATAAGAAGCGTGAAAATCAAAGATGCTTTAGTAAGCCAATCTACTTTAGCAATAAAATGTAAATAAATCAATGTAAGTATCGTAACTATTGTTGTAATGAGAGTATAAATTTTGTCTGTATGCAATAAGCTGACCACCGACAAAATAATAATGCTTACAAAAACCAATAAATTATTAGAAGCCCCTAAGACTTCCCATTTGTAGTATTTATCAATGGTGTAATAGGTAAAAATGCAAGAGAACGGAATACAAATAAAGAATAAAATTTCTTCCAAAGGCAAACCAAAAAACGAAATTCCAAGGGTGTAATCTGTATTAAACCACCATACTCCATGAGCTGTAAACCATATATCCCAAGCGATAAAAGGAACAGCTACTAAAATGGCAGCTTTTAGGAATGAACCAAAATAATGATTGAATTTAATTCTTCTATCAAAAGATGCAACAAAGCAAACGATGATGGTGAAAAATAATATGAGTGAATAGGTGTAAGCCATTATGATTGAAATTAATTATTCGTTATAAGTTTATAAAGGACACTATTATTTAAGGACAACATTTAGTATTATAAAAAATATAAAGTGTAGCAGCAGAACAATTTTTGCTAGAGGATTTGTAATTGAACCATTTATTTTTCTGAAAATAATAAATAATACAAGTGAGAACAGATACCATGCGATAAAGTTTTGAATTGGCGCTCCTAAATCCCAATACCAGAAATCTAGTTTTGCAGATAATGGTTCCATGAAGACATCTAATAAAGTAATTAGGGTAGCTCCTAAAAATGAAAAAAGAAGTATGTTTTTTACTTTATTCAAGATAACAGCAGCACTATAAACCAAAATAAACCAATTTAAAGACATGATTATTGGCACATCAAATACTTTAACACCTAAATTTTCACCGTATGTATAATTCCCAAAAATGGCACCGGTTTTTACGCCAATTACCTCAATAAAATAACCTAATAGCGCAATAAATAAAGAACTCAGGATAAAAGAGCGATCCCAGATTTTGTGGAAAGTAAGTAACATTACCAAATTCATAATAAGGTTAACGGGTGTCAAGCCTAAAATTACCCCTCTCATACTATCATTACTGAAAGTAATGGTAAGAATTCCAACAGCGTATATAAGAATAATATTTGCTGTTATGAGCTTAAACAAATTATTTTTAATGTATGATGTCATCTATAATTTTTGCTGATAATAAACTTAATGGTATTCCACCACCTGGATGAACACTTCCACCACAAAAATACAAACCTTTAATTCGACTACTAAAATTTGCATGCCTTAGAAATGCAGAAAACTTATTGTTGGAACTGTTTCCATACAAAGAACCTTGATATGAAAATGTTTTAGATTCAATAATTCTTGGCTCCAAAACATCCTCTTCTTCAATGAGTGATTCAATATCAGTATTTAAAATAGTTGATAATTTTTGTAAAATATGTGTGCGTGCATCTTTTATTAGTTTGTCCCAGTCTTGCCCAATTTGAGGTGGTGTATTTATCATAACAAACCAATTCTCACAACCTTGCGGTGCATCGTTTTGTTTAAATTTAGAGGAAATATTTATGTAAACAGTTGGGTCGCTGTAAAGGGTGTTTTTTTTGAAATATGTATCAAATTCTTCTTTGTAGTTTTCGCTAAAGAAGATATTATGCAATCCCAATTCTTTAAATTCTTTCTTTATACCAAAATAAAACACGAGTGCAGACAAAGCTCTAGGTTGATTTAATATTTTTTTAGGTGAAGTTTGTTTCGGTAAAAGTTTTTTATAGGTATATGCAATATCCATATTACTAATGACAGTATCTAGTGGTATAAAATTTATATCTCCCACATCAATGTGTTGATTATTTATTTGTTTTACTTCATTGTATGCTAACCCACTCACTTTCTTATTTTGTACTATTATTTCATTTACTTTTTTATTAAAATGAAATTTAACTCCCAAATCAATTGCTAGTTTATAACAAGATTCCGTCAATGAAATCATACCTCCTTTCGGGAAATAAGCCCCTATATTGTGCTCTAAATGTGGGATAACGTTTAACACTGCGGGTGCTTCATAAGGATTTGAACCATTATATGTTGCAAATCTGTCAAAGTACTGTATTGCTTTTTGATTGTTTAATTTTTTTACATTAACAGCATGCATTGTATTAAACAAGTTAAGTGTTTTAAGATGAGTCGTAATTTTTAATAAGTCAAAAAGTGAAAAATTTTTATAATGATGAATTGACTTTTGTAAAAAAGTTTTAGAAGTCAAATTAAATATTTTTTTACTATTTTCAATATGCTCTATTACTGCTTTTTTATCGACCTTTAGTTCGTTTTCCATTTCTTGAGCAGAATTTTCAACGCTTGAGTATGATTTAAAACGAGTACCGTCCATATAAAAATAATGAGTAATGACGTCCAATCGTTGATATGGGCAGCTATCATAAAAACTCCTTCCAGCTAAAGCGAATAATTCTTCGAAATATTCAGGCATCGTAAATAAACTTGGGCCTGCATCAAATCGATATTTATTTAAATTATTTTCTGTAAGCTTTCCTCCAGGATAATTGTTTGCTTCAAACACATGGACCTCGTAATTTCTTGCCGCCATCCTTACAGCACTTGCTAGTCCTGCAATCCCTGAGCCGATAATGCCAATTTTTTTTGTCATCAAAAATTAGATTTATAATACATTTTGAAATACTTGAATGGCACATATAAAAACCCAAAACACTCGCCTTTTTCTTTTCCCAAGTGTTTGTGATGTTGTTTGTGTGCTCTGCGAAGTGCCAAAAAATAACGGTTTTTCGTGTGAGAGAAAAACTTCATTCGTTGATGGATAAATATATCGTGCACAAAGAAATAAGCCATTCCGTAGAACATAATTCCTAAACCAATAAAAAACAACTCATTAAAATTATCCAATGATCCAAAATACACCAGCGCAATAGTGGGCAGTGAAAAAATCACAAAAAACCAATCGTTTTTTTCTAACTCGCCTTTATTGCTATGATCGTGGTGGTCTTTGTGCAAAAACCATAAAAAACCGTGCATAATATACTTGTGAATAAGCCAAGTAGCTGCTTCCATTAGTATAAAAACAAGTATAACAAGTAGTACTTTCATTTTAATTTTTGTTGAATAAGTTTTCTAAAATTTGAAATCGGTAATTAAATATTTTTTCTAATTTCTTTTTTACAAATAAAGCGTGGGCTATATTTCCTAAAAGTCCGAAAGGCAATTCATAATCGACTTTATCTATCATTAACACACCTTTTTCGTTGGGTATAAATTCGTGGTGATGGTTCCATAATTTGTAAGGTCCTTTTTCCTGAAAATCCGTAAAACTCTTATTGGGAATTACCGATGTAATCCTTGTTTTCCATTTTAGCGGAATGCCGAGCAAAGGCGAAACCGTGTAATCAATTATCATTCCTTCAAATATTTTATTTGTTTTTTGTTCAGACAACACGGTAAATGCCATATCTTTTGGGGTTATTTTTGGCAAATTCATCGGTGATGAAAAAAAATCCCAAGCGGTTTGTAAATCACAATTCAATTGTTGCTCTCTGTATAATTCATGTTTCATAACTAATTACTTTAAGAGTATTTCAATATTTTTTTGAAGCAAATCTGAATTGATATTTTTTTTGTTTTTAACAAGAAAATCCTTGTCTTCTTTTAAATGGTTGTTATACCCCAAAAAAGCAGGTGCATTTTTCTGAACCGAAAAACGAATGTACCTGATTTCAATATTGTCAGGTGCGTTTTTGACTGCTAATTCAATGTTTTTTTTACCCTTATTAAAAGTTTGCAGTTTGCTTGATGGATTAAATACATGATTTGCCCAAATCGTTTGATAGCCTCCTAGATATGCTAAATATACAGATGATTTTTCATTGTATTGTTCCAATTTTTCCATCATCTTTTTACATATATTTTTATCCTGAACCGCTAAATTAAAGTTTGTTCTAACTTCATTCATATCTGAATTGTTCAAAGAAGTTAATAGCATGGAAGTTAGTAGAAATGATATAAGTATTTTCATCATAAAATGGCAGTTTTAAACTGTACATAACTTTTAAATGCCACAAATATTTTTTGAAGGTTAGAAACACGAACACGACTATTTAAAATTTCTGTGGACGTTCTTCTTTGGATTTTCTTAAACAAAGAAATGTAATATTTGTACGCCAAATACACCCCGAATTTAGACGAATT
>CAYYMF010000098.1:0-6496 GCA_964472755.1 uncultured Chitinophagales bacterium
CCAGCATATAGAATAAGATATTGCTGATGTAAAAGGGCAAGAAAATATCAAAAGAGCCTTAGAAATTGCTGCTGCTGGTGGACATAATGTTATTTTAATTGGACCTCCAGGTGCTGGAAAAACTATGTTGGCTAAAAGACTTCCTACAATATTGCCACCATTATCATTGAGTGAAGCATTGGAAACTACAAAAATTCATTCTGTAGCTGGAAGATTAAAAGCAGATTCCGCCTTGTTGTATGAAAGACCATTCCGATCGCCACACCATACGGTTTCTGATGTTGCATTGGTGGGTGGTGGAGGTCATCCACAACCTGGAGAAATTTCTTTAGCACACAATGGTGTTTTATTTTTAGATGAATTACCTGAATTCAAAAGAACAGTTTTAGAAGTAATGCGACAACCAATGGAAGAACGAAAAGTAAATATTTCTAGAGCAAGGTTTTCAGTTGATTATCCCGCAAACTTTATGTTGGTTGCAAGTATGAATCCTTGTCCTTGTGGTTATTTTAATCATCCTGAAAAAGAATGTGTCTGTGGTCCTGGAGTGGTACAACGCTATTTGAATAAAATTTCTGGTCCATTGTTAGATAGAATAGATTTACATGTTGAAGTTACGCCTGTAAATATCAACGAATTGTCATCTTATAAAAAAGGAGAGGATAGTAAAACAATCCGAGAAAGAGTTATCGAAGCAAGGCAAATACAGTCAGAGCGTTTTAAAAATGGCGAGGTGTATTGTAATGCACAAATGAGTACAAAGCAAACTCGTGAAATGTGTGCATTAGATGCAAATTCCCAAAATTTATTAAATGTAGCAATGAATAAATTAGGCTTATCGGCTCGTGCTTATGAAAGAATATTACGTGTAGCAAGAACAATTGCAGATTTAGCTAAATCTCCCAATATACAAACAGAACATATTGCGGAAGCTATTCAATTTCGTAGTTTGGATAGAGACTCTTGGGCAGCTTAACTATTTTCAATTATTTATTTTTTAGAAGAATATTTTTACGGACATCTTGTCAGTTTGTATTCATTTGGTATATTATTTGAAATCCTAAAATCTGTAAAATCTTTAAATAAATAGAATATCAATATGGAAACAGGAAAAATTAATGTACAAACCGAGAACATCTTCCCAATTATTAAGAAATTTTTATACTCCGACCACGAAATATTTCTTCGTGAGTTGGTTTCAAATGCTGTTGATGCCACAAAAAAATTAAAAGGCTTATCGCAATTAGGCGAAGTAAAAGGCGAAATTGGAGACACCACCATTCAAGTAAAATTAGATAAGGAAAATAAAACGCTTACCATTTCCGATAAAGGAATTGGAATGACAGCTGATGAGGTTAAAAAATATATCAATCAAATTGCATTTTCATCAGCAGGAGAATTTGTAGAGAAACTTAAAAATACAGATTCAAAAAATATAATAGGACATTTTGGATTAGGATTTTATTCCGCTTTTATGGTGGCAGAAAAAGTTGAAATTCAAACCAAATCCTATAAAGATGAAGTTGCAGCAAAATGGATATGTGATGGCTCTACAGATTATACTTTAGAATCGATAGAAAAACAAGAAAGAGGAACGGATATTATTTTACATATAGCTGAAGATTCTTTAGAGTTTTTGGAAGAACACAGAATTAAATCACTTTTAAATAAATACTGTAAGTTTTTGCCAATACCGATTCAGTTTGGTTTTAAGTGGCAATCTGAAGATGATAAAAAGGCTGAAAAACCTCTAGAACCAGAAATTATCAATAATCCTGTTCCTGCTTGGGTAAAATCTCCTTCATCATTGAGTGATGACGATTATAAAAACTTCTATAGAGAATTATATCCAATGAATTTTGATGAACCATTATTTTGGATTCATTTGAATGTAGATTATCCATTTAACTTAACTGGAATTTTATATTTTCCAAAATTGAAAAAGAATTTTGAAGTTCAAAAAGATAAAATTCAATTGTATTCCAATCAAGTTTTTGTAACGGATAATGTCGGCGAAATTGTTCCTGAATATTTAACTTTATTGCATGGTGTAATTGATTCGCCAGATATTCCATTGAATGTATCTCGTTCTTATTTACAAAGTGATGGTAATGTCAAAAAAATCAATCAACATATCTCAAAAAAAGTATCTGATAAATTACTAGAAATTTTTAAATCAGATAGAAAACAATTTGAAGAAAAATGGTCAGATATTGGTCTTTTTGTGAAATATGGAATGATAAGCGATGAGAAATTTTATGAAAGAAGTAACAGCTTTGCGTTGTTCCAATCTACAGAAAATACTTTCTATACATTTGCTGAATTAAAAGAGAAAGTTGCCAGCAATCAAACAGATAAAGATGGTAATTTGGTTATTCTTTATACGTCAGATAGCGAAGAACAACACAGTTATATCAAACAAGCTAAAGAATATGGCTACGAAGTAGTACAATTGGATACTATGATAGACAATCATTTTATTCAACAATTAGAAATGAAAAATGAGAAAACACAATTTAAACGTGTAGATGCTGATATTTTAAGCAATTTAATTTCTAAAGATGAGCATGTGGAATCTGCATTGTCCAAAGAACAGGAAGATGCCTTGAAAATGTTGTTTGAAAATACGGTAGAAAAAGCAAAAGTTGATATTGAATTAAAAGCACTTTCTCCAAATGATGCACCGATTGTAATTACAAGAAATGAGTTTATGCGAAGAATGCAAGAAATGCAAAAAATGGGTGGTGGCTCACCTTTTATGTTTGGTGGTATGGATGAAAAAATTAATTTAGTAATTAATACTAATCATTCTATCAATCATAAATTATTGGAAGAAACTGGAGAGCAACAAGAAAAGCATTTGAAACAATTGTATGACTTGGCTTTATTATCACAAAATATGTTGAAAGGTGAAGCATTGACTAACTTTGTAAATAGAAGTTTTGAACTAATTTAGTATCTTCAGAAGATGGAATATTTTCAGGGTAAGATTTTTCTTACCCTGTTTTTTATTTATATAACTTATATCTTATCTATTTTTAATATATTCACAATCGATGAAGAAGTATTTTACCATACTCAGTTTTTGTTGGATAGCTCAAATAAGCTATGCCCAAAATACAATTCATTTACGTGGCGTAATCCGAGATATTCAAAATTACCCAATTCCTAATGTCAATATCATTCAAAATAATACCAATAATGTTACTGTTTCTAATATTGATGGGACATATAATCTTCGATTAGATTTTGAAGGAAATTTTTGTGAAGTTAGTTTTAAGCATTTGCAGTTTGATACCAAAACAATAAAAGTTTTTTCAAGCAATAAAATGCGAAAAGAAGTAGATATAGAGCTGCTTGAACATATCGAAAGCTTAGATTCTGTTGAAATTATATCCAAAAGTAATTCAAATACGAATACACAAGTTATTAAAGGAAAAAGTGTAGAATATTTTCCTAATCCAACGAATGATATTGGCACTATCGTTAAAACTTTTGCTGGTGTACAATCCAATAACGAATTGACTGGTCAATATTCAGTTCGTGGAGGTAATTATGATGAAAATTTGGTGTATATCAATGATTTTGAAATTTATAAACCATTTTTAACAAGTAGTGGACAACAAGAAGGATTGAGTTATGCCAATCCTGATTTAATAGAGCAACTATCCTTTTCTGCTGGTGGATTTGAATCAAAATATGGCGATAAAATGTCGTCTGTTTTGAATGTAAAATATAAAACACCAGAAAAACATGGAGGTTCTATAATGGCGAGTTTGTTGGGTGTGAATGCTCATTTGGAAGGTGTTTCTAAAAAACAAAAATTTACTTATCTAACAGGTGTTCGTTATAAAACCAATGCTTACGTATTAGGTTCTTTAGATAGGAAAGGAGAGTACAATCCCAATTTTTTTGATGCTCAAATTGATTTACATTATAAGCCAAACAACAAGCATGACTTAGAGATTTTAGCCTATCATGCGGCAAATCATTTTAAATTTACGCCTGAATTACAAGAAACTAAAACAGGCACTTTCAATCAATTGATACGTTTTTTAGTAGATTTTGATGGTGGTGAAAATTCAAGATTTAAAAATTCTATGACTGGATTGTCTTATAAATTTATTCCTAATTCAAAGTGGAGTTTGAAATTCAATTCCGCATTTTGGAAAATGAATGAAGTAGAGAGCTTTAATATCATTGGTTATTACGCATTAGATGAAATTGAAATTGACCCCAATAAAGATAATTTTGGGAATGTAAAAAATAGTTTGGGTGCAGGCACATTCCAAAACTGGGCAAGAAATAGTTTAGAAGCAACAGTTTTTAATGCAAGTTTATCAGCAAAAGTGGCTTTAAATAAAAACCTATTAGAGTTTGGAAATACAGTCCAATATGAGCATATTGATGACCAAATGAGCGAGTGGACAAGAGTGGATTCTGCAGGTTTTTCCATTCCATATTATGGTAATTCAGTAACTACACAAGATAGAATTAAATCGGCTATTCAATTGTCATCTGTACGAACACATGGTTACTTTCAAAATACTTGGAATATTCGACAAGATTCTGTAAAATTGAGTTTAACAACTGGGATTCGTTATCATTTTTGGAATGTCAATAAAGAAATTATAGTATCACCGAGAATACAAGTTTTTTATCAACCAGATTTAAAAGCAGATGTAAGTTTTCGATTTGCTGCTGGATTGTATCAACAAGCACCATTTTATCGAGAACTAAGGCGGTTTGATGGAAGTATTAATCAACAAGTAAAAGCACAAAAAACAGCACAAATAATTGTAGGTTCTGAATATAATTTTAATGCTTGGGGTAGTCGTAATTTCAAATTGACGACAGAAGCTTACTATAAATACATTTGGAATCTTAATCCTTATGAGATTCAAGATATTAGAATTCGCTATTTTGCTAATAATGCTGCAAAAGGTTATGCAACTGGTGTTGATGTGCGTTTGTTTGGAGAATTGGTAAAAGGAACCGATTCTTGGATAAGCTTTTCTTATTTAAGAACTCGAGAAAATTTAGAGCATGATTTTTATTATAAAGAAAATAATATTAACGGTGTTGCAGATTCTCAAATGGTCTATCCAGGAATGATTAGAAGACCAACCGATCAAGCATTTTTTGTGAATTTATTTTTTCAAGATTATTTAGTGAAAAACAAAAGCTTCAAAGTTCATTTTAATTTAGTCGTAGGTACTGGTTTGCCTTTTGGTCCACCAGATAGACAACGTTATAAAGACGTACTAAAAATGCCACCTTATCGACGATTAGATATCGGATTTTCTTATGAATTATTAAATGGAGAGAAAAGAGGTTTGAAAAAACCAAATAGTTTTGGCAGCCATTTTAAAAATATATGGACATCTTTTGAGGTCTTTAATATAATAGGCATATATAATACACTTTCCTATCGTTGGGTAAAAGATATTGACAATAACCAATGGGCAATTCCTAATTACCTCACCAACCGACGATTTAACTTGAAGTTGAATATTACTTGGTAAATTTCTTTCTGTTAGATTTTAGATTCAAGATGCTTAGAGTCAAGAATCAAGATTATTTTCAGAAGTGAGTAGTGAGATTCGGAAAGTGAGATGTACAATCCGATTATTATATCGAACGTAGATAGACATCTGTCGTGTTTACTCGAATACTAAAAAAAAAGATTACGACAATTAGTTTAAGTGATTAATTACTTAATTATTTCATTACTACATTATTTCATTTTTTAAACAATTATTTATGGAATTTCTTTAGGGTCTGCGTCCTTATTACAAATTAAATATTATGGCAGCAATTAGAAATCAAGTCAACCTTATCGGAAACCTAGGAAACAAACCTGAAGTGAAAATCTTTGAAAGTGGAAAACAAATTGTAACGTTTAGCCTTGCTACCTCTGAGTACTATGTGGACAATAAAGGCGAACGTAAACAAGTAACTTATTGGCACAACATCATTGCAATGGGTAAAGTTGCAAAGGTATGTGAAAACTATTTAGATAAAGGTTCAGAAATTGCCTTGAATGGCAAAATTACTTATAGACAATATGAAGACAAAAGTGGTAACAAACGTCAAATTACAGAAATTGTCGCTAATGAAATTTTAATGTTAGGTTCAAAAAGAAAAGAAACTGTAGAAATTGAAAATGAAGCTATGACTGAGCAATAACAGCTTGCACAATTACCATGAAATAGAATCGGCAATACATTTATAGTGTGTTGCCGATTTTATTTTTTTGTCAGCTTCTTACCAGCTTTGAAAGTTGAAATTTATTCTAAAAATAAATTAACAATTACGCTTCAATACTGGTATTTTGTCTTGTCCTAGAATAGGGTTACACATTCTTAAATAAAAAAATGTGTAAAAATGGAAACAAGTAAAGTCAAATTAGGATTAAAAAATCCTAGAGAATTTAGTTTAGCAGAACGCCAATTAATTATTGAAGAGTATCTTCAAAATGATTGTACCAAAAAAG
>CAYYMF010000099.1:0-6452 GCA_964472755.1 uncultured Chitinophagales bacterium
TTTACTGGTCATTGCAACAATACTATGAAAAGCAACACCATTCTCTCGCAAATATTGATCCTTGTAGCAATGTCTACTGCGCACACAGGGCCATGACACGGCAAGCAGCGTCCTCGAGGTACTCACTGCTGAAGTGATTCAGCGTGGCCTGTAGCGCGTCTTCCCGCACAGGCGCCACCATTACTATCTTCCGCTTGTGTTCGTCAAAGACATCTTCCTCGCGACTGCGGAAGAACTCGTCAGAGATGAGCGCCAAGCGTTCGGCAGGGTCTTGGTGCGCACGCGGAGTCAGCTCTACCAGCCGGGACACCAGGCGGTATAGGTAGGTGCACATGTCGTACATCACCTCGATACCGAGTGGGTTTTGCGTGTGGAACGCATGCTGTAAGTGCGGCGCAATCAAGTTCTGCTGCTTCTGGAACGATGACAAACGCGCCAGGATCCGCTTTGCTTCCACCAGGATCTCGCACAACTGGCGGTCCATAACCTCCTCTTCGACACGGCGCCGACTGCCTTCGAGCAGCAGCAGGTCTGAGTCCGTCAGGCTCTCTACTAGGTCGCGCAGGCGCAAGAAGGCCAGGAACATGTCCGCTAGATCCGTCCACGAGTCAGTGTACGGCTCGCCCAACATCTTTGCGTGACTACCGCGCGCCTGCTCGTTGGTGCGGTCCTGTTCCTCCTGCTGCTCGATGGACTCCAGAAGGTGCAATAGGCTGCGAGCCGACATGTCCGACGCGAGGATTGCACCGGGCGCAATGTGCACGCACAACACCTGCTTGGCCTGGTGCCACTGGTGCGCGAAGTTTAGATACGACACCTGGCACTGGTAGTCGAATTCACACCCGCAGCGGTAGGCCGTGGCCTCATGCACCCACTGCTCCGGCACGCCCAGGCAGCGCGTTAGAAAAACACCACTTGACATGTTGCCACCAGCAAACAGGGCGGCAGTAGCGGCAACTGGCGGGACGTATACCTCCTCCTCCCAGTGGCGCGCCCCGCCGAAACGCAGCACAATGTCGCGGGCAAGGGCGTGGCGCGCGGACCTGTCCTGGATCTGCATGGCCACGAACACGGCCCATCGCCACTGGCCAATCGACAGCAGCTGGGATATAAAGTGCTGCCGCACAATGGAGGCGTAAGCAGCGGCGGGGTCCGCAATGCCCGCGCTCTCCAGCATCACCAGCACGAGGTAACTTGCGCGATAGTCCAAAGCGTCGCGCGTGTATCCGCTCGGGTTGAGACTGGCCACGACCTTCCGCTCCGTGTCCGCTACCAACAGGTCCTCTTCATCGGATCCGTGCATGTCAGTGGCGCTAAGATCCGCAGACGCAGAGGGAAAGAGCAACTCCAGTAAGTGGTACAATCCGTGCTTCGCGTATGGGTAGTCCACGCACGCGCCAAAAGGATCTCTGTCGGCCGTGTGCGCGCACTGTGGTGGGTCCACCAAGTCATCGGCCAGTGCGATGCGGTACGCGTCCAGGGCTGCCGAGAGGGTACCCACGCCATCCACAAAGAGGCTGTCGTGCTGCGAACAGTACCAGAAGAGCGCCCCGAGCGCCCGCAGCCATCCCAGGTTCCGCAGCATGCTGAGGGGTGGCTGATCCTCGAAGCCACTTTCCACGAAGGCGGTGGCCGCAACGAGGCGATAGATGCGCAGTAAGTCCTCGGGGATCGACTGCTCCGCGTCCGAGTATCGCCAAACCTCCAGCTGGTTGCGCAGCAGAGTGGGCAGAGAGGCGTCTCCGTCCACCTGGGACAGCAGCGTCGCGAGGCGGAACATTCCAGAGTTCTCGGCCACGCCGACGGCGTCATCCAGGCGACGACAAGAAAGTAGGTCGAAAATGCGCTGATAAGTGGCCGGCGACTGACCGCAGCTTCCTGTGTCGGCATTGTCCGTCGCGTTGACTAGAGATTAATTAATGTATGTTTAAGTCGTTGTTAAGGGCAGTGCATTAAGAATGATCGGCATACCTTGTGGTGCGACAGTAGCCTCCAGCCATCGTGAAAGAGCCATTCTGCGCCGCTCCCACATTTCTGGCGGGCCGTCTGCGGGCCGGTCCTCGAAGAGAGGCATAAGGTCCCACGCGCGCTGCTCCGGGTTCGCCGAGATTGACGTCTTTTCTTGGCCATAGGCCGCGTCCACCAGCTCCAGCGCCTTGCATGCCAGCCAGTCAGGGTGGTCTGCGTCCGCTGTGGATGTCTTGCCCTGGAATGCGGCCACAGCCTTTTTGAGCATGCCAAGAAAGGACACGTACTCGTGCAGCTCGCCCGGGTCCGCCAGAGGGCCCTTCCACTGCGGCAACTGCCTGCTGCTGGTGACCGCCGACGTGGCAGCCGAATCGGGCGAAGAGCTGAAAGGATTCATTGATGAGCCTTTCCCAAACTGCTGATGAGACGACGCCAGAATTGCCGACAGCGCTGGTTCCACGTTGGTAACCGATGATTCTCCGAAGCGGTTTGACACCCAACGCGTGGGGTCGACGGCCTCCACGGCCACTCTATGCACACGACCATAAGCTTCGTCGTTAGGGACGAAGAGCAGCTTCCCCGGGTGCACTATCCGCCCGTCCGCGGACCAACCGACGCGGAAAGAGCGCCCCATGCTGAGTCCGTGGTGGGTCATACCTCTGCGCAGAGCCATCGCCGCTGAGCCCTGCTGTCCGGCCACCAGACCCGTCTTCGTGTAGGACAGATCAACCGCGGAGGGATCCAAACCCCTCGCGGCGGCAGCGCGCTGCTTGACCTCTCGGAGGCTCTTAACAGCGAAAGTCTCCTCCACGGGCAGGAAAGCTCTTTTCCCCGTTTCCAGGAGCAGAGCCTCCTCTGCCAGTCCTGCTGCGCCCTCAGTCATCTTATCATTCCACTCACGGTACAGGGACCGCTCCAGCTGTTCCGCAGGAGTCGCAGCGGCAGTCACGGTGGCAGGCCCGGTCATCATCCAAGTTGATTGGCGTTGCCTCCCAGCCGAAGCAGCGTCCTGCTGTCCCAGGAGGCTGTCGCAGTACCCGCTGACAGCTGACCCGAGTTGCGTGGGCTGACTGTTAGCACCCTTTACAAGAATGCGGCGGAGGCGCTGAATGTTTTCCGACGGAGCCAGTGGTGTAACGTTTCCGCAGAAATCTGTACCATGCATACGGACTGGAGAGGTCTCCATAGCTTCTTGCTGCTCCTGCGGGGGAGGCGCGTTCTCGTCCTCGGAGTCGTCGTCGTCATCCAGTCCGTAGCGCGAAAAGTGCTTCACCGCGAACACCCACTGTCCAGAGCCGGGCTCGTAGCTGAGAAACTCCGCGTCGTTCGCCACGCAGAAGTCCTCGAGCTTGCGGACGAAGCCGCGCTTCTTCTCATCCGAGGCGCTGGACTTAGGGAAGACGCGCTCCAGAGTGATGACAGCCGGCTTGTTGAGACCATGGCCCAGTGGCGGGTCCTCGACGCCTTCGTAGACAAACACCTCCTTGTTGTCGATGCGGACAACTATGTCTAAGTCCAAACCGCGCACGTCCGTCTCTCCCTCCCACTCGATCCTGCCCACATTGGGCCGAAACACGGCGAAATCCCGCACGCGCGATAACTCGCTGTCCGTCATGCGCCGCAACACACTCATGTCGGGGCTGGTGAAGTAGTCATCCTTCGTCAGCACAGGCGGATCGGACGAGGGCTCCACCACCACCGCAGCAGGTCCCCCGCGCCTACCGGCAATGACGGGCGACGAGTGGTGGAAGGCGATCTGACGGGGTACTCGGCTGTCACTCTCTGCGGCATCATCTTCAATCACATTCACAGCTGCAGGAGTACCCTCGGTGCTGCGACGCCCAACTAAAGGAGTGCTGCCATAGGGAGTCAACCCAGTGGCGTCACCCAGACGTCCTCCCACTCTGTTTGGCGTTGGGTCGTAGCGGCTGCTCTGGGCGCTAGCCAAGTTGGTGGGCGCGGCGGACCCCTCGATGGACTTCGCAGGCGTAGCGGACGAAATGTCTCTGTAGGACTCTTTAACAGGCGAAGACACGCCGCTGACTGTTTTTGGAGTATCTGTGATTGCTGTAGGCACCGTGGCGTTGTAGTCCTTACTGTGCTGGAAATGCTGTGGCGGCGGCAAGTCCTCTGTGGGATCCGGGAGGCGCGTGACCGACAGCAGTAGTTTCTTGGCGTCTCTGCCGCGCGGAGCGAACAATTCAGCGGTCACTGAAGACGCCCTCCCTGCAGGAGTACCGAGACCTTCCGAGCCATTCGCAGACCACGTAAGTCGCGAACTGGCACCACTGCCAAAATCGAGGGGCGCAGGCGTGTCAAGCAGCAGTTTAGGAGTGGCGGCAGACGTCACCGTTTTTGCAGGGGTGGCTGGCGACATACTGCTGCCCATGCCGCGGGGAACAACACGCGTTGTGGCCTTTACGCCTCCAGCGATTGAGGGTCGCACATAAGCGGAGCGGGATTCGCCACCCGAAAACCCTGCGAACAGGTTCGGGACTTGTCTCTGTTGCTCCGTCTGCTGAGGAGCCAGTTGCTCGCCGTTGGGACCGGTCAGAGTGGACTGTGTGCCCAGGACCAGCTCGTCTTTCTTCCGGCGCAGAAGATCGATGCGCGAGTCCAGACTCTGCGTCGGCTGGAACTGTTGGCCCCCCAGTTGTTGTTGTGGAAGATTTTGACTGAAACCCAACTGCGCTTGCCCTGATTGAACCTGACCAAACGTCGATGTTCCACCGAACCCTGTGGTTCCGCCCAGCCCAAAGGCCGGCTGCTGCTGGGGCTGGGCACCGAAGCCACCGAACCCGCCAAATCCTCCAGTGCCCGTGGCAGAGGGTAGCGAGAAAGAACTCTTGAGCCCGCCCGCACCCTGGGGCTGGCCGAACCCTGACGTCGTTGCGGTGGACGAAGGAAGACCGAACCCTCCCGTCGTGACGCTCCCGAACCCTCCACCTGTGGTACCGAACCCACTGGGCGTGCTGCCCGTCTGGGACTGAGTGGTGCCTCCAAGTCCACCAAACATCCCCCCGCCACCAGCAGCACCTCCACCTCCCAGAGAACCAAAACCACCGCCACCAGTAGTCGAAGTAGCACCGAAACCTCCGAATGCAGGTGCGGCACTCGAGGTCCCTCCTAGAGTGAAGCTGGTCGCCGGTGCAGCGCTTCCGAACCCGCCAGAAGTGCTTGACCCGAATGCAGTGGTGGTGGCAGGTGCTGCGGTGGAGGTAGCACCGAAACCTCCGAACCCACCGAACCCACCGCCGGTCTGCTGTTGCTGAGGCTGACCAAACGCTGGCGTGGTGGCTGTTCCACCGAAGCCACCATTTCCGAAAGCTCCACCAGCTGCGGGCGCTCCAAACGCAGGCGCAGTTTGCTGAGTCTGCGTCTGCCCGAACGCAGGAGTCCCGAAAGCACTCGTGCCTCCAAATCCCGTGGTGGTTGGCGCTGCTCCAAACGCTGGCTGTGTGGACCCGAAACCGGTGTTCGCCTGCTGACCAAAGCCTGTACTCGCCTGCTGACCAAAGCCTGTACTCGCCTGCTGACCAAAGCCTGTGCTCGCCTGCTGACCAAAGCCAGTTGGTGCTGTCTGGCCAAAAGCAGTAGTCTGTGGTTGGCCAAAGCCTGTTGGTTGGGCTGTCTGTCCGAACCCTGTCTGGGACGGCTGACCGAAAGGCGTCGACGTCTGACCGGCGCCAAAACCAGTGGTTTGGCCTGTCTGACCGAACGCGCCAGGGCTTGCGCCGAAGCCAGACGTCTGCTGTCCAAATCCCCCCGTGAGACCTGCGCTACCAAACCCTGAGCTCACCGGCGCTGCGCCGAATGCAGGGGTACTGCTGGTTGCTCCGAAGGTGTTTCCTCCAAACCCAGTTGATGCTGCGGCAGGCGCACCAAAGGAACTGGACCCAAATGCGCCAGTGGTGGCAGGCGCGGAACCGAACGCACCGGCTGGCTTGAATGGAGACTGCAGGCCGCCAGTGGTGCTACTGCCGCCCAGAAACCCACCGAGACCCGAGGCGGCTCCGCCCTTGTTGCCTCGCTGGTAGTCCTCCAGGCGCAGCTCCTCGATGCTTTTGTTGGCGTACTGCGGCATGCCCGTGATCACCTGAAGCGACAGATTCGTCGTTGTGGAGTGGCCCTGTTTCGTAGTGGTATCCGCGACCTGAAAGTACCATACATTAATAATACAGCACTTATGGCTAACAATGACAGCTACTCACCGTGGCAGCAGAAAATCTGGGGTTTCCTGTCCCGCCCTGTTGTTGCTGTTGCTGCCCGAATCCGCCCCCGCCAAACGCTGACGAGAGCCCCCCACCAGCTGGTGCACCGAAGGCAGGAGTTGCTTGAGTACCAAACGATGGAGCCGTTGTGCCGAAACCTCCAAAGGCACTAGGTTGTTGTTGCGTTTGTTGAGCGCCACCGAAACCAGTTGTTGTACCGGCACCAAAAGCCCCGCCTCCTCCAAACGGACTGGAAGTGGCAGCTGCCGGCTG
>CAYYMF010000100.1:0-6447 GCA_964472755.1 uncultured Chitinophagales bacterium
ATGTTGGCAAAAAGTATAGATAAGAGTTTTTCAGTTAGTTATAAATAAGAAATAGCAGGAACTTTAATTCCTGCTTTTCTATATATTATTTATTTTATAATAATTATGCAAAAACTTGCTCAGGGAATTTAATTCTCATTCCATCAATTGCCTTAGAAACTCTAATTTGACATGTTAATCTACAATTTCCAGTATAACAAGGTAAGGTTTCTAAAATATCTAATTCACTATCAGATTTCTCATCAAGATTAAGTTCATCTTGGTTTAAAACTTCCACTCGACAAGTAGCACACAAAGCCATTCCACCACAAATTGCTTCAATTGGGTGTTCTTCTCCTTTAAGTACTTCCATCAAACTCATATCTACACCTAAAGGAATTTCAAGTGGTACGAATTCAAAATTTTCTTGTTGAATGTATATTGTGATATGCTCCATAAATATAAATAACTGTTTTTTTAAAATGCATTAACGCCGTTTACTGTTGTATATTTTAAAGTTGGTTTTTTACCATTAATAATTTCAGCGGCACTTTGACACATCAATGCTGCTTCATGAAAACCACAAAGAATTAACTTCATTTTATTTTCATAAGTATTGATATCTCCAATCGCATAAATTCCTTTCACGTTTGTACTATAATCTTTTGTATCTACTAAAATAGCATTTTTTTCAATATTTAAACCCCAATTTGCAATTGGTCCCAACTTAGGACTTAAACCAAATAGTGCTAAATAATGATCTACTTCAATATCGTGAGCATCTCCATCTTTATGAGTGATGGTTACTTTATTCAAATGCTCATCACCATGCAAATGGGTAATATTTGAATTTAAAACCATTTTTAATTTACCGTCAGCTTCTAGTTGTTTACATTTATCGACACTATCTGGTGCACCTCTAAACATTTCTCCTCTGTGAACCATAGTCAATTCAGAGGCGACATTTGCTAAATACATCGTCCAGTCTAAGGCACTATCGCCACCACCTGCAATAACAACTTTTTTATTTCTGAATTTCTCAGGATCAATAACCATATATTCAACGCCCTTATTCTCGTAATCATTAATATTGTCAATAGCTGGTTTTCTAGGTTCAAAAACACCTAAACCTCCTGCAATAGCGATGATTTTAGCATGAATTTGTGTGCCTTTGTGAGTCGTTAAGATAAATGTTTCGTCTTCTTGTTTTTCAATGCCTTCCACTCTTTCGCCAAGGGTAAATGTTGGAGAAAAGGGTTTAGCTTGTTCCATTAAATTATCAATTAATTCTTGAGCTAATACCGATGGAAAGCCAGGAATATCATAAATAGGTTTCTTTGGATATATTTCTGATAATTGTCCACCTACTTGTGGTAAATAATCTACTAAATGGCAACGAAGTTTTAATAATCCCGCTTCAAAAATAGCAAAAAGTCCAACAGGACCAGCCCCAATTATACAAATATCAGTTTGAATCATAAGCTTAAATTAATTTTATATCCAAAAGTAAATAAAGTGATATTAAAACAATATTATTAAATAGGTAAAATAAATTTTATAGGATTTATTTGATATTATTTTATGATTGAATTAATGAAGGCTTGAAGTTGCTGGGTATAAACTTTGGAATACAAGATAATTTAATAGTTTCCTTACTCGCTAAGTGATTATTTCCTAATTCAAAATGCTTATTTTTGTAATATGATATACAATTTCAGTCAGATAGAAGAGCAAGCACGTCAAAAATGGAATTATGATGATAAAAATAATTCTATTTATAAAGTAGAAAATAATCCTTCAAAACCTAAATATTATGTATTAGATATGTTTCCTTATCCAAGTGGAGCAGGTTTGCATGTTGGTCATCCATTAGGGTATATCTTTTCTGATATTGTTTCTAGATATAAAAGAATGAAAGGCTTTAATGTCTTGCATCCTATGGGATTTGATGCTTTTGGATTGCCAGCTGAACAATATGCAATTCAAACAGGACAACATCCAGCAATTACCACCCAAAAAAATATTGAAACTTATCGTTCTCAATTAAGAAAAATTGGCTTTTGTTATGATTGGAGTAGAGAAATTTCGACTTGTGAACCTCAATATTATCAGCACACACAGTGGATTTTTTTACAATTATTCAATCATTATTATGACAAAAAACAAGCTAAGGCACTTCCAATTACTACACTTATTGCTGTTTTTGAAAATGAAGGTAATACAAAAATTCATGCAGCTTGTGATGATAAAGCAGTAAAGTTTAGTGGCGAAGAATGGAATAGTTTTTCTCCTTTGCAACAACAACAAATTCTAATGGATTACCGCTTAGCTTTTCAAAAGGATTCTTTTGTAAATTGGTGCCCTGCATTGGGAACGGTTTTGGCTAACGATGAGATTGTTAATGGCGTTTCGGAGCGTGGTGGACATCCAGTGGAGAAAAAGAAAATGAGCCAATGGTTTTTGAGAATAACAGCTTATGCAGAACGTTTGTTACAAGGTTTGGATACCTTAGATTGGTCAGATGCGATGAAAGAGATGCAACGCAATTGGATAGGAAAATCTAAAGGTGCGATGGTATCTTTTCAATTGAAAAATCATCAGGATAAATTAGATGTTTTTACAACACGTGTAGATACAATTTTTGGTGTTTCATTTATGGTTATTGCACCTGAACATGATTTAGTGCAACAAATTACTACTGAGGAATATAAGCAAGCAGTAGATGAATATGTGAAAAAAGCTGGTGCAAAATCGGATATTGAACGACAGTCAGAGATAAAAGAAACAACTGGACAATTTACAGGAGCTTTTGTTTTACATCCGTTTACAAATGTTGAAATTCCAGTATTTATAGCAGATTATGTTTTGGCAGGTTATGGAACAGGAGCGGTGATGGCAGTGCCTTCAGGCGACCAAAGAGATTGGCTTTTTGCTAAGAAATTTGATTTGCCAATTATTGCAATTTCTGATGCACAAACAAATATTGAAACTGCAGCTGATGATACTAAAGAGGGCAAATATATTAATTCTGATTTTATTAATGGTTTGACTTATAACGAAGCCGTTGATAGACTTATTTCTAAATTGGAAGAGCAAAAAATTGGTTACGGAAAAGTTCAATATAGAATGCGAGATGCTGGTTATAGCCGTCAAAGATATTGGGGCGAACCATTCCCAATTTATTATGATGAGCATGGTATTATTCATACTGTTGCAGAGAATAAATTGCCATTGACTTTACCAAAAGTAGAAAGTTATAAACCAACTGGAACTGGCCAAAGTCCGTTGGCAACTGCAACCGAATGGGTACATCAGTTTGGAGCTAATACTCGAATGGAAACCGATACGATGCCTGGTTATGCAGGAAGTTCTTGGTATTATTTACGTTATATGCAACCAGATAATTCAAATGAAATTGTAGATTTTGATGTTCAAGATTATTGGAGAAATGTAGATTTATATGTTGGTGGGAGTGAACACGCAGTAGGGCATTTATTGTACAGTCGATTTTGGAATAAATTCTTGAAAGATATAGGGAAAGTGAGTGCTGAAGAGCCATTCCAAAAAATGATTAATCAAGGAATGATACAAGGAGTAAGTAAGTTTGTCTATAGAATAGCTTTTGTTAAACAATATGTAGGAGGAAGCAATATCGAAGAAGGAACTAATATCACAATTCCTCAAATATTCATATCTAAAAATAAAAGAGATATATTTCTTAAAAATTATACAATAGGAAATCAGAATAATTGTCCAATTTATAATGAATTAAGCGCCCTTTTAAATAAAATTTGTAGAGAAAAATACTTTAATAATGAAATAGGTATGTTTAGAGATGATTTAAAAAACATTATACCTGAGATTGAATTATCTCCAATGAATGATTATGGGTATGGAATTCATGTAGACATAAAATATGTCAAAAATGATATTCTTGATATCGAAAAATTAAAAACAGATGACCATAATTATAAAGACGCAGTTTTCATAACAGAAGAAGATGGAAATTATTATTGTGGAAGTGAGGTAGAAAAAATGTCTAAATCTAAATTCAATGTTGTGAATCCAGATGAGATGATTGCTCAATATGGAGCTGATGTTTTTAGGATGTTTGAAATGTTTTTAGGACCAATTGATACAGCCAAACCTTGGGACACAAATGGAATATCTGGAGTTTCTGGATTTTTTAGAAAATTCTGGCGTTTGTTTTTTGATGACAATGGTAATAAAAAATATGTTGATACTGAGGCAACTGCTGAAGAATTAAAAATATTACATAAATGTATCAAAAAAATCAATCAAGATATTGAGCATCTAAGTTTAAATACTTGTGTATCTACTTTTATGATTGCGGTAAATGAATTAGGAAAATTGTCTCAAGTTTCAAAATCAACATTAGCAGATTTGTGTAAGTTATTAGCACCTTTTGCACCACATACCACAGAAGTTTTATGGACTGAATTAGACATGGCTGATTTGGTGGTTAATGCTGAATTTCCAATACACAATGAGGCTTTCTTAATAGAGAATAGTTACACTTATCCTATTCAAGTGAATGGAAAACATAGAACTAATATTGAAATTAATTTAGATGCAACTCAAGAAGATGTAGAAAAGATAGTTTTGGCTGATGAGCAAGTTTTAAAATATTTAGAAGGAAAACAACCTAAGAAAATCATCTTAGTGAAAGGTAGAATCGTGAATATTGTTGTTTGATTTTTTAGTGTATTATCTCTTTCTTTCAAAAAAGATATTTAATTTAGTTATCCAAACTTTGAAAAACGATGGATACAATTCAATATACTTACCGAAAATCTATTTTAAGAAAGCCTGTAACTTATACATTAACGGATAGAGGGTTATTAATTACAAGTATAGAATTTAAGGATAAAATTACACCTTATCTTGATATAAAAGCATTAAGGTTTGAATATTTACCCAATAATAGATATGATACCAATAGATATAGTTGTACTGTTTATACTATTGATAATAACGAATACCAAATCCTATCAACAACTTATGCAGGAATAGCTAATTTTGAAAGCCAAGCAGCATCTTATTTAATTTTTGTAAAAGCATTGCTGTCATTAGTTAGAAATGCAAACCCTAATTCTATAATTTATAATGGACAGACCAATTTTAAATACTTTGGAAATATGGTTTTTATAATTTTAACTTTCTTGTTATTTTTTATTTTTTTGTCCTATCTTCCAATAAGTAGTAGTAGTTCATCTTCTATTATTTTTAAGCTTATTTTAGTTGGTTTTTATAGTTTTTATTTAGTGATTTCATTTAAGAAAAACTATCCAAGAAAATTGAAAAATGACCAAGAAATTGATGAAAAGGTATTACCTAAAATAAATGAGTAGGGTAATATTATAAATCGGAAACCATTAAGTTACAACCACGAATTGCAGCATAGTCTAATCTACCTAAAACTTCAAAATGTGTGTTGGAATAAGCAATGCCCATATCTTGTGTTTCAATAAAGCTGCACGAATATAAATTTCCTAAATCTATAATATTCAAAATACCTCTTTCGCTAAAATTTAAAATTCGCTTTGGGTCATATACATCACGACATAATACTTTCATGCTTGGAATAGTGTGGTATTGACCATTGTTTTTTGAATAAGCTTGAGACAACAATTCAGACATGCCATACTCTGCATGAATTGATTCAACATTAAAAGCTTCATGTAATGCAGCATGTACTTCCTGTTTGGTAATTTCTTTTCTTCTGCCTTTCATTCCACCAGTTTCCATAATTATACAATACGGTGATAAATCTTGTGGGTATTTGTTTGCAAAGTCCAATAAAGCAAAAGTTACACCTAAAAGTAAGGTTTTCCTAGAGTCTGTTTTTGCCTGTTGTAAAACTTGATTTAATTGTTCGAAATTAGATAAGTAAAATCCAGAAAGCGGTGAATTACTTGATTTAATTAAGTGGTCAAACATATAAACCAATGAAGAATTTTGTCGTTCTAAATAATTTGGAAGTAAAGCTATGATATTATAATCTTGAATAGCACCATAGAAATCTTGAAATCCATTTTTAAAAATGTGTGTATAAAGTTCTATGTCTTTAACATAATGTTTGGAATTGATATTTTGTGTAGTGCCACTACTTTCAAAATAGAAATTTGGTTGCTCCGAACCACAATAAATATTATGTGTTTTGAAAAATTGAATAGGCAAAAAAGGAATCTGCTCAATAGATTGAATAGAATCTATTTTTATATTTGATAAGTCAACAAACTCACGATAAACTTTGTTATATTTGTATTGAAAATAGAAGATTTCCAGTGCTAAGTCATCAAAGTCATAGTTGTTGGATTTAATTTTTTCTTCTAACTTTGATGCATTAATCATGACAACAAAATTAAGTAATATATCATTAAAATTTTTTATTCTTTTATTCTGCATGCTTTGTTTTTCAGCGTGTTTTAAGGAAGAATTTTATCC
>CAYYMF010000101.1:0-3973 GCA_964472755.1 uncultured Chitinophagales bacterium
ACTCTAGCTATTTGACCAAAAGCTGCAGACTTTACACTATAAGTATTACCTGATTTTTCATCTATAATATTCAACAATCTATTGATATATTCTCCTTGCAAATTTTGTCTAATTGTGCTAGGATTACTAAAGCCTTCAATAAAAATAGCATTGGTTAAATCCGTAAGCATTTTATTCAAATCATATTGATTTCCGTACAATTTAGTGTCTTCAATTCTTTGTAAAACATTTGTATTTAATAATTGATCTAATACGCCTTTTTGAATGTTTAAGAATCTTTCGTGTAATTTTGGATCTTCATTTCCTTCTCTATTATAACCACGTCTTTGATATTGTAAGTAATTATAAACTTCAGTGCTTTTACTAAATGCTTCTGGTCCAAAACAATAATCTCTCAACATTTTCATAGCTGCTTTTTGTGTTTGTAATGGAACTGGTGTATAAGGTTTGTTTGGACTATTTTGATTCATAAATGAACGGTCAATATAAATACCACCAATATATCTACTGACAACTCCGAAATTTCTTGACATCGCACTCGTCAAAACCGTAAATGCATTTCGGATAGGATAATAGGATTGGTTTTCATTTTTGTATTTATCTAAAAGTTTTCCCATTGTAGAAACCATTTGCTCTGTATTTTCAGTAGCATAAGCAATAGCATCACTACTCATATCACTTATCATTACTCGTGGGTCGATTCCTCTTCCAGGATAACGCATATCATCACCATCATTAAAGAATAAATGTTCTTTTTTAGTAGATTCAGAAAGTATTTTTGCTAAACCATTTTGCTCGTCAATGGTATCTTTAAAAGGCGTGTAACCATATTGAATCGCCCAAGTATCATACGATCCTGGCTTAAGATCAAAATACAAACCTTGTTTGTTTTTATTAGGAGAAATATTAGGAATTGTGTAATCCATTACAGAAGATGTTAGTCCTTTTTCTGTTGAAATTTTAATGTCTTTCATTTCATCAGGACTAAGTACTTGACTTGCAATAAAATTATGGTTTAAGCCAAATGTATGACCCATTTCGTGCATAACTAAATTAAATAAAGCTTGCTTCATAAATTCTCTTTGCTCAAGGTCAGTAAAATCATTTGCATTCATAATACTCAAACCAGCCAAAATATTTTCGTGCATTTGTTGTCCAAACTGACAAGAATGATTGGTGTGTAGAGCTGTTTCCTCAATTTCTGATAAGCCAGCAACATCAAATAATTTTTCATAAATCACTCGATTAGTCAAATAAATAAATTCCAACATAATGTCTGCACCTAAAATTTGTCCAGTTCTTGGATTGGCAAAATGTGGGCCATAACCACCAAAAGCAGGATTTGGCGAAGAAGTCCATCTTAATACATTATATCTAATATCATCAGCTTCCCAAGTTGCATTATCTGGTTGTTCATATACTTCAATAGCATTGATAAAACCAGCTTTTTCAAATGCTTTATTCCAAGCTAATACAGCTTCTTTAATGGTTGGTCGAAATTCTTTTGGCGTAGTATTTTCAATCCACCAAACAATTGGCGTAATAGGTTCAGAAAGTGCTTGCTCTGGGTTTTTCTTTTTTAAATCCCAACGATGAATAATATCTAAATAGGGAGTTGGAGAAGTTGATGTTTGGTCTGTTTTTTTACTCATAAAAAATCCAACTCTTGGGTCATCCCTTCTTGATTGGAAATCATTTTGAGGCATTGCAATTAAATTATGAGCAATTTCTATAGTAACAAAACGTGCATCGGTAACTGCATCTTTTCCAGAATTAGATGGAGAAGGATTGTCGTAAACATAAGCAACTGAAACTAATGAATTGTTGGGAAAATTTTTAACACTTAAATATTTAGATTTGCTTCTATTTAATGAACCTAAAACAAAAGGTTTTACACCTGGAATCGGTTCAGGTGTTGGCTTAATTTGCATGATATTTTCACTGAAAAATAAATTATCGGCATCAATTAAATAAGTTTTTCCAGTTTTTGCTAATATTTTTTCAGACAAAAATAATGGCTGATTGATATTGGAATTTTTTGATTTGCTTAATGGATTTGAGGGGTCAAAATAATAGTCTGTATTTTGTATAGTAAAATCTAATCTATCAAAGTAACGATTTACTTTAATAATCTTTTCATCTAAATAACCACCTTTTAAGTAATTTGCATCAATGACCGCATTTATAGTTTGAGCAAAATAGATAAATTCTTTTCCTAATTTATCTTCAGTGATTTCCATATATAATTTTCCACTTGCAGAATCTTGGTATAAATTAAATAAACCAGAGATTTTACTGCATTTCTTTGTAAGCTCTTTGATTGGTTTAAAGCCTTCTTTGTCAATTTTATTTGTATCAATCGCAGGAACAGTATCTTCTGTCATCATTGCAACTTCACCTTTATTTTTCTTATTTTTCTTTTCTTTTTTTTCTTTAGCAATCGTTGTTTGAAAAGTTAAAATAGCTATGGCGATAATAATAAGCGTTGATGTAATTCTCATATATAGAACTTTTTATCAAAGGTACAAAAAAGAATAATTAAAAAAGGCTATTCCAAATGAGGAATAGCTTAGATTATAAACATGTTAGTAAATAATTATTTTACAACTTCAGTAGTTACAGTGGTATCTGTGGTTACAGCATTTGTTGCAGCTGCATCATGAGCACAGCATTCTTTGCCTTTGCTTGGCTCTCCTGAGCAATCATCACAGCATTTGTCTTCTGGAGTGCATTTGCCTTCTTTACATTCTTTTTTGTCGCAACATTCTTTTTTAGAGCTACAACAAGCATCATTGCCTTTTTTACAGTTGTTTTGACAAGCACTAACACCCAAAATCAAAACTATAGATAATAATAAAATACTTAAAATTTGTTTCATAAAGTATATTTTTAATTTGGGTCAAAATTACAATATAAATGTGATATTTACAACTAGTTGAATGGATTTTAAATAAATTTAAGAAGTTGCTGTGAATGTAAATTTATTGTTTCAAATTTTCTTATTATCTTGTTACTATAAAATTTATGTTTGATTTAGATACGATTAACGAATTTCCTGTTGCGGTAAAGGTTTTTATTGAAAATAGGAAAAACTCAAGAGTGTCGATTACACAACAAAACATAATTGTTCGATTACCTAAATATCTTTCTCAAATTGAAAAGGAAGAACGATTAAAGGCTCATTTATCTTGGGCAAAATCAATTATAGAAAAGAAAGGATTATATCAAAAGCACTATAAAAAAATTGACGACTACCATCAAAAAAAGATAGAAATCTTTCAAGAGCAATTTTATATCGAAGTTTTTGAAATTGAAACCGGTAGAAATCGATTGAGTTATCGAGGCAATGGAAATATTGAATTTTATTTATTGAAAACTTTAGATGAAAAATCAAAAGTACTTGCTATACAAACCTATTTATCAAAGTTTACAACTAAATTTTTTATTCAAAAAATCACTGAAGCTACCTTGAACTTAAATGCTCAATATTTTAAAGAGCAAATTCAGGAAGTAAAATTGAATTATACGACATCAAAATGGGGGAGTTGTTCTTCTAAAAAGAAGATAGTATTTTCTACCAAATTATTATTGTTGCCACAAAAGGTAATCGAATATGTTATTATTCATGAATTAGCACACCTAAAAGAAATGAATCATTCGCCAAAATTTTGGGAATGGGTGGAATTTGCAATGCCTGATTATAAGAAGTGGGATAAATGGTTAAATAAAAACGGAAAAGAATTTGATTTTTAATAACTTATATTGTACTAATTAAAGAAAACGTTGAATGTTAATTTCTTTATCAATTTCTTTATTTTCAGTGATATGTAATAATAATTCATTAGAAAAATAAGGTGCTAATGAAATGCCTTTTGTGCCCATTCCATTAAATACAAACATATTTTTATGCTTGGGATGTGCACCTAAAACAGGTCTTCTATCTTTGATGGTTGGACGGATACCTGCTTTTTTA
>CAYYMF010000101.1:3983-6339 GCA_964472755.1 uncultured Chitinophagales bacterium
ACTTCATATTTACATTTGACAATTTTATCCAATTTAGTTAAGACTTCTTTTCTACCTTCTTCAGTTACAATTTCTGTTTCGTCATCCCAAATATAAGTAGAACCAACGTGATACGTATCGTTACCTAAAGGAATAATAAATATATTTTTGTTGATGATATAATCTAATTTTAATTCCTTAGAATAGATTTTAAATTGCTCACCTTTTGCGGGTTTAAAAGGTATAAAATTAAAAAATGGGTTATTTTGAATGTTAAATCCTTCAGCAAAGATGATGTATTTTGCTTCTATGTTTTTATATTTTATAGTATTGCCAAATTTTATTAAACTATAATCTAAATTATCTTCAAATAATAAATTGTTTTTCAATAAGTTATTTCTTATTTTTTGAACCATTACTTTCATATCCATCCAAAATGTTGGATGAATAAAACCTATGCCATAAGCTTCATTAATATTTGGGTTGTTTAAGGACTGAATGGATGAGATATTATTTCGATATCTAGAATCTTCTAGCTTGCTATTCCATAAATTAACATCTTCTTCAGAAGTAATAATTTTTGCAATAGGTATCTCATAAATAAATTTGATGTCCAATTCTGTTTCAATAGCTTTGTAAGTATCGATTGCGTAAGGAATAATCGTATCAGCTTTCCAAGTTTTAAGCATTTTTCTACCAGTAATCGGATTGACTACACCACTAGCTACGTTAGAAGCTGAGTTTGGATTGAAAGTATCAAAAGCACAGACACTAAACCCTTTTTGCTGTGCTTGATAAGTCAGCATCGAGCCAGCAATACCTTGTCCTATTATTAAAAAATCATACATCTTTTCTCTCAGATTCTTCCCAAGCTCTTGTTTTGTCCGCCAAATCCATACAGAATTGTTTTATTTCTTCACGCACATAAGGATTTGCTGTTGCTCTAAAGTACGAATCTCCTAAATTTAAAAGTGTTTGAAAAAAATGTGTATGCATCTCATCAACTTGCATATCTTTAGTCCAAAGATTGATATTTAAAGTATTTTTTTCGTTATCATCCCAAAGTGCAATCATCATACTTTTACAAGGTTCGCCTGTTTGATTCGTGCTATCTGAAGCAGACCATGTAATATTTTCAGGCATTTGTTGTTCGTCTAGATTAACTATAAATTTTATTTCAGATGTTTTTCTCATGATAAATTTTTGTGCAAAAGTAAAGCTTTTATTCAATAAAAAAGCATTTGAGAACTTTAGAACAATAAAAGTATAACTTAATACATTAAGAAAAGAGTAATTATGTTTATCATTACAAATGAAATAATTTTTCTATGTAATTATTATTTCTATTTTTATAAAACTTAATACATATTGTAGATTTTATAAGTATTTATTTATCTTATTCAAATAAATTATTATTAAAGTTTTATTTATTTTTTTAATTGTTTTAATTAAACAGGAACTTATTGCACAGACTTATACCAATATTGATCGTTTACTATTATTGGAAGAAACAATGCCAATTGGTTCAGAGAAAGTAAAGTTGTATAGAAATTTAGGAGTTTCTTTTTCTAATAAAAATACTGAAAAAGCACTTACCTATTTTATCAAGCAATTGAATTAGGTGAAAAAATTGGAGAAAAGGAATTTACGATTAGTAGCTATTCACAATTAGCAATTCTATATAACAATATTGGAGAGTATGATAAAACTGATTTGTATTTAGCGAAAACTAAAAATAGTGCTGAACAAGAAAATATAAAAGTATTTTTAGGTTCATATTATCAAGCAGCTACATTGATTAATAAAAAGAGAAAGAAATTTTATGAAGCGATTTTATTTTCAGAAAAATTAATTGAACTTTATAAAACAACTAAAGATAATTTCTTATTATCTTTAGCTGATGCTTATATCAATTTAGCAAATATTTATACGGAATTAGCTAAGTATGAGAAAGCAGTGGGATTATTATATAATGCACAAGCTATTTTTGAAGAATTAAAAAATGAAACTGGGCTATCTTATTGTTATAATAATTTAGCGAATTTTCAAAAAGAATTAGGGCAGAACACGGAGGCTTTTAAGAATGCAAAGAAATCTCTAGTTATAAAACAAAAAAACAAAGACTTTTTAGGAGAAGCAATAAGTAAACAATTGATAGGAGAATTATATTTGAATTTACATCAGGCAAAAATTGCACTCAGCTATATTGAGCAAAGCGAAGTTTTTTTTAAAACTCAAAGTTTAGATGATCGACTTAATAATATTTATCATTTAAAAGCACGTATATTTATAGAACTAAAAGATACCTTAAATGCATTAAAATACTACAATCTTGCCATTTTAGGAACAAAAAATCTAAATTTACAAAAAATGGCAA
>CAYYMF010000102.1:0-2839 GCA_964472755.1 uncultured Chitinophagales bacterium
AGTCATATGGGATCTGGGCGCACCACAGCACACCCGACAGTATTGTTCAACTGGGAATGCGACTCTATATAGATGCGCCGTGCACTACACTACACACAACTCACAGAACAGGAACTTATACGAACCCACAAAACACATACACAGCACAGCTTAATCATACACACGCATGCGAGTAAAAAACTGCCTATCCCATAATGTTCTATTACACAAAAGCTATTGTCAACAACAACGCCCTAATTTCGACTACTTACCCACAGCAGAGTGCCAACTGTTCGCCGCAATCGCGCTCTCCTCCTTGATACTGTTATCACTCCAAGGCATTGCCTCCACAGGCTTCTCGATAGTCCTCTCTGTGTCCACACGTTTCTCGCGATCTTGAGAGGACACATCGTCGAAGTCAATCACAGACCGAATGAGTTCTGCGTTCAAGAACTTGAGCTTGACAAAGCACTTTCTGAAGATAAAGAATGACACACGATAGTATGATTCCTCTGGCCATGAGTTATTGTTAAGTATACGCAAACAATTTCCAGCATGCCACATCTTGGCCTTCATTTCTTGTTTCAGCTCGTCACTCAGTGTGTGGATGAAATTACGATCCAAAACACACTGAAAGAATGTACCATCCAGCTCCGTACCAGGTGGAACAGGGGATTTCAAGTTGGCGTATTTATCAGGAATTTCATTTTGAACACGTTCAAAGCGCTCTGACCACTCGTCGAGGTATTGTTTGCGCACATCAAGCTTGAAGAACTGCAGTTCAGATAGCTTCAAGTAGCCCTCTCCACGGTAAGGTGTACGGTCAATGAGCAGGACAAAGATGATCATGAAGGACATAACGTAGAACTCGGCCTTCTCATTTGTGACTTTCTTTTCGTTCATGGACATGTCCCTTACAAGCTGTGGAAGACAAAGATAGGGAGAGAGAGAAACAAGAAGAATAAGCGTCACATCAGCGAATAAAATGGAGAGAACAACATTATTAACCTCAAAAAAACAACTAAACAACAACAATGCAAAAATCAAAAAGAGAATCATACCACTAACAGATCCAACAACAAATCCACGCCACTTATCATCGTAACAACCAACTTCCTCACCTCAGAGAACTCCTCATAAATGTCCGGCAGCATCAGCCCCATCGAAATGGACTCGGGAATGTTGTCGCGCAGCTCCCACATGATCGCCAGCAGTGCATACGTCATTTGGCGGTCTGGATTGGGGACTAACGTGCCCTGGGCGGGAGAGAAGACGAGAATGCCTGTAGGAGGTAGGAGTGGGCGAAGGATGAGTGAATAAAGCAGTAGGACATTTCTAAAGGATTCACTCGATACAAAAAGAGATAACCAGCAACGATTAACGCAGTCCTTTATCGCAAAACAAATCACACAAAACCAATCTCAAATCACAATCTTACCAAGGTCAAGCATACTCTGGAGAGACGTCTCCATCGTGTAATTCTTAACGGTGAGCTCGCTCTTCTGAATGAACTCCGCCAGAGAGCGACCACCCACAATCTCGGCGCGCTGGAAGCCCACGTGACGGGGCGACAGTACCGGCTGGAGAATCAGTGATTCATAGCGAGGAGCCTGGTACGTACCTGGTATAAGGGAGATGAGTGTTGCGATAGGAAATTAGATGATATGTTCGTGAATGTGAAAGAAAGTGCAATCGCATAAAAGCAATAGAGAGACTGGAGACCGATACACAAAACACCACAAGTCAATAAAATAAGAACCACCAACAATTTGGTCAGATAACTGCAAAGCAAACTAAGCACCTACCAGTGATGTTGGACACGGTTCCTATCATAATTCTCCGCACCATCGACGAGCGCACTCCGGCATACACCAGGTTGCCCTGAGTATCTAAGCCTCTGAAAAAGTTAAAAATACAGAGACAAAGCAAAAATCGGTTAGAAATAGACAACAAGAAAACGCAAGACTACAAGAACACACACAACACACAACATGAACAGCAGAGCAAATGTACTTCTCATTGCTGCATTTAAAGCGCATGCGACTTGTGTCACGCATATATAGCCGCCCCGCACAAGCAAGGCGACTAATTTAATAGGGAAACGGCGGAAGCTGTTTGTAATCATCGAAGTACACCCACCCACACTACAACCACATCACACACAGCACGGAAAACAGAGAGCATTACTGCATTTTAAGCACATGCGATATGCAAGGCATTTAGATATACACAAGAACATTTAGATTAATAAATAGTATATACATAAACTGATTACGGTTTAATAATAATAACTTGATGAAATATAATTACCTTCTGCCAGCACGTCCAGACATCTGCTGAGCCATCAGCTCGTCAAGCTTCCCAAACATCTCACCACAGAAGATGCACGTTCTGAAGGGCATATTCACTCCAAACGCTAGAGAATCGTCGGAAATCACCACCGCCAGTTTACCCTTACTTGCGAGCTTCTGGACTGCTCGCTGGTATGAGGGGAATGAGATCTGGTTGATAAACAACCCGATACCACGGCGGAGACCACGAATCAGTGCGTGCTTCAAAATGGCTTGGTTCTTTCCCTTCTGGTCTTTCATCGCCTGGGCGTCACGCTTCTCAAACGAATCAAAACGTTCCATCTCGTCTACCAGCAGGGTCAACTCGCCTAGAGAATAAAAAGAAAGACACAGAAAGAATGATTTGGTCAGACGATCATGGTCAGAGGCATAATACTGAAATTGATTTAGAAATAAACTATAAGTGCGCGGCAAGCATTTGACAATGTCCGCCATAAAAAAAGAGACCGCCAAGTGGTTTGCTTACAGCATGGTTAACTTAATCTACGCATTATCGAACAAGGAGAGCA
>CAYYMF010000102.1:2939-6236 GCA_964472755.1 uncultured Chitinophagales bacterium
GTCACGGGCAGCACATGTCTCACAGCCAATATAATGCGAACACTTCACACAAAGCGCACAAAACCAAACAGACACTCAGAACACACATATGCGGCAAGCATTTGGCAGTGGCCGTCAAGCACAGTGGACGGCACCGCTGGTTAGCAAGCAGCAGAGGGATCTACGCATTATCGAACAAGGAGAGCAGTCACGGGCAGCACATGTCTCACAGCCAATATAATGCGAACACTTCACACAAAGCACATATAGAGACGTAAAAAACATCATAAAGATTGCATGGAAAGGGGGCGTAAGGTCTCATTTAATGCTATTTTTCTCTTCAATTCGTCAATCAGACAATGTGATTTCTATAGTTTGTTTCAATCATCGACCACCCTCACATCTACAGCACATTAGAGACTTTATCGTCCGAAAACGAGCACACATTGTATACTCACACACTACGCACACACACAACACACCTTATATAATGTAACACAGTCGCGCAACCATGCTTAGTTTACCTTCACTCAGAGGCAGTCCTTTGCTGAAAATATAGTTTGGATGAGGCGCAAACTCGTCCACCGTGAAGTCCTGAGTTGTGTCGATGTCCCCAGCCTTCTGAGCCTCCTCCAGGTCCTTCTCATTCTTGCCTGAGCGACGATTAAGTGAGAAAAAATATGAAGGGGGTGTCAGTTGGGACACAAACAAAAATGTTGCTAATAGGTAAATATAGAACAAATACAGCATGATACAAAGCCACTTTAAAACACCACTGATGACATCTTGAATACAAAATAAACAGATAAAGCACACCCCAGCACACTGAGGACTCACCGGTGGATTTCTTCTGTGCCTCCGTCTCCTTCTTTCGAGCATCTTTCTCCAGTGCCAGATTAAGATAGTAAGTTGGGTGGTCCCTCTTCTGACGGTACTCAATTCCAGCCAATAACTGCTGGTACAGTTTAATCGCCTCGAATGAGTTCAAATGGAATGGTAGCGCTGGAAGCATGTCGCGAGACTTGAGGTCCAGAATCATCTCACAAAGGTCGAATTCCTTCGGTGGGTCATGCATTTGAGCACAAAACAGCAACTCGCGCGTTTCCTTAGGGAACTCTGCTGCGAGACGTGACAGACCAGCTTTCAGCAGATCTTCGTAGTCTTTTGTGCGTTGTAGAGTGATGCGCTCAGTCTTTCCGAAGAAGTTGTATGGACTCATGGACATGACGGCTGGGGCGTCACTGGGGTAGATACGGCGGATATCCTGAAAGAATGATGTGTGGGGAAGAGGAAGAGGAAAGAGAGATGATTAGTATGCAGCTTAAACAACGGTGCAAATGATCGAATATCTCAATACACCAGAGAGCATTACTTTATTCGAGTCAATCGAGTAATGCACCACATATAATCAAAAGAAACATTGGGCCACAGCACAACGCACAACGCACAACGCACTTTATCACCATTAACACAATCAACCTAGGTAAGACAAGACAAGCCCAACTGCATGCATCCACGTACCTCCCAAACTCTGAAACTATCATTAGACGTGAACGACAGAGACGAGTTGTTCAGCACGCCGTCTCTGAGGCTCTCGACGCTCTCCACGGCCGCGAGCGGGGACAGAGTCTGCAGTGCGTTGCTCGTTCCCTTCGAGTCATTCCACACGTATCTTTGCAGATTGATGAAGCGTCCCTGGTGCACGAGTAAATGCACTAAGGCACGCACATAAATAACCACGGGCTCAGCAGACGAGGCGGAGTCAGTGCTGATCACGCTGTACTGTGCGAGAGTCCAGTCGTCGTGGGCGAGGTCGATGTCTTTGTATACCAGCTGGAAGGGGTAGCGAGCATGATCGACCTGGGTGTGCAAGAAAAAAAGAGGAAGTTAGTTTATGACCTATCAACACATGTCTGTAGAATATTTCCCACACTGAACAGAAGCGTCCAACGCAAGCACAAGAATCACATAATGCAGGCACTCGTGGTACCCTACGACGCACAAGCATATAACACAAGCAAATAATGCACAAAAAACAACCCTCACCTGTGGTAGGGGGTCAGTGGACGGCCACTGCTTGTAGACAGCCTGCTTCAGCTCCAGCACAGTCGTGTTGCTGCTCACTGTCAGAGTGGACGTCTCGAGGGTCAACGTCTTGGTGATGGTCACCACCTTCTGCACGGGTGGAGTGGAGGAAGACGCAGACACTGTCACAGAGGGGACGACCAGGTCGGGTTTGGCGTTGGCGATGTCAGACTGGTTGACGGTGATGGCCTCGAGACCCATGATCTGAGTGGACACATACAACAAGATGAGCATGTTGTGAATGAACAAAACACTGATTAACCACCAAGAAAATACTACAACAACCACACCCACAACCACAATACATCCACAACACACATAGACAACGCATAAACGCACCTGGTCTCCCTTGACTCTCTCCATCCATCCTCTGAGCTCATCGGCATTGCCCACAGTCGCAGACAGAGCCAGGAACTTGCACGTCATGCTGCGAATGAGGCGCTGCAGAGCGGCACCCTCGGGTCCGTCGAGAGAGTGCACCTCGTCGTAGATGACCCAGTCAAAGTGGTCGAAACCACCGGGGAGCAAATCACCCTGTCAGAGAGTCAGAGAAAAGGTACAGTGTTAGAGAGTGAAATATTAGATCGCGGCGACAGTGAATTTTGGAGCAGAACAACGACACGCCGTATTCAACTTACGAATGAGTGCACTCAACACAAACATAACCAAAACAGTTTTAAAAATTACCTGTGCTTTTTTGTTGACTTCGTGCTTGCCCACCAGACCTCTTGGCTTAGTCAGGGCAGTCTCCAGCGCCAGTGGCGTGCCCACCACAATCTGAGGCATAATATCGAACTTTCTCGGAGGGTAGTACAAGAAGTGATCAGTGACCACGCACACTTTTGTCTCACTTTCACCCTCTTCGCGTAGAAGTTTCGTGAAATAGGCAGCCACCTGCCAGACCAACGGCTCAGATGGCACGACAAACAACACACGCTGAGTGTTGTCCTTCTCTGTGGCTTTCATCGCGTTAAACTCTGCGCGCTTTCTTCTGTCTTCATCCACGAGGCGCTTGGCGATGTCCTCTCCATTCTGAGACAGGGACAAATTATGCAACTCTCTCGCTGCAGCTGCTGCCGCGGAGTCTTCTTCCTCCTCTTCCTCGTGGTCGTCCTCGTCCTCACTGTCACTGTCAGCGCCTTCGACGTCGTCGCCACCGTCATAGTCTCCATCCTCGTCGCCATCCTCGCCCTCCATCACGTCATCCACCAGGTGCTGTCCAGCGCTGGACGC
>CAYYMF010000103.1:0-6196 GCA_964472755.1 uncultured Chitinophagales bacterium
TCCAGCAGAGCTTGTTTCCGTTTATACAGATTTAGTAAATATCTATAAAAGTTTGTTCAAATTTTAAGATCACAAAAATAAAGACCATTAAAAATGTCCATTAAACCTAAATTTCAGCAAAAGGCGATAATATCTTTCGAAAGTGATATATTAGTTTGAAAGAATTAATTATTAAAATAGAAAACAAGAATTTATTTAAGATAATAATCAAAAACCTTTTTTGCAATACGCTTCCCAACCACTTTTTCTAATTGATTTAAAGATGCTGATTTTATCTGCTCTACTGAACCAATTTCCGCTAATAATTTCTGTGCAGACAGTTCTCCTACACCTTCAATTTTTGTCAGTTCGGTTTGTAAAGTGCCTTTATCTCTAATATGTCTATGAAAGGTAATTCCAAATCTGTGTGCCTCATCACGTATATGTTGTAATACTTTCAAAGTTTCAGATTTAACATTCAAATGCAAAGGAATGCTATCATTTGGATAATAAATTTCTTCTAAACGTTTGGCAATGGAAATCAATTGTATTTCATTTTCCAAATTCAACTTTTTCAAACTTTCCAATGCAGCACTCAATTGTCCTTTTCCTCCATCAATTACAACTAGTTGTGGTAAATCAGCGTCTTCCTCCAACAATCGATGATATCTACGAAAAACAGCTTCTTTCATGGTGTCAAAATCGTTTGGACCAACAACTGTTTTAACATGAAAGTGTCGATAATCATTTTTACTAGGCTGAGCATTTTTAAAGACTACACAAGCAGAAACTGGATAATCTCCATGGAAATTAGAATTATCAAAACATTCAATATGTACAGGCAATGATTTTAATTTTAGCTCAGATTTCATTAATTCCAAAATACGTTCACTTTTAGGCGTTTTGGTGTGAGCAACTGCTTTTTGCATTTGTACAAAAGCATTCTTTTGTGCCAAATCTACTAACTTCTTCTTTTCTCCAATTTTCGGAACAAAAAACTGATAACTTTCATCACTAAAAGATATATCAAAAGGCAATAATACTAAAGCTTTGTTTTTCAATAACCCTATTTGTTCTACAATTGCCATTGTTAAAATATCCTCTTTTTCTTCTTCAATATTTTTTTGGATAAAAAAAGATTTTGTTTGTACAATATTTCCATCATAGATGTACAGATAATTTATAAATGCTTTAGTTTCATTTTCAACATAACCAAAAATATGGGCATCTTCGGTTTCTAAATTACTAACGACAGAATTTTCTATATACTCATTCAGTGCATCTAATTTTTTCTTTAAATCTGCTGCTTTTTCAAATGCTAATTGTTGAGCATAAATTTCTATTTCATCTCGCAGAATATCTTTTACAACCCGAGTTTTACCTTTCAAAATATTTCTTATCTGTTCAATATTTCTATTGTAATCTTCTTCAGTTTGTAAGGCTTCACATGGTCCCAAACAATTACCCAAATGATATTCTAAACAAACTTTAAATTTTTTCTTTCTAATATTTTCTTTAGATAAATTGTAAGTACAAGTCCGAATTGGATACATTTCTTTCAATAAGTTATAAATATATCTAACATTAAAAACCGAAGTATATGGTCCGAAATATTCACTACCATCATCTATTTTATTTCTTGTGAAAACCACTCTTGGAAATCGTTCATTAAATATTTTGATATATGGATACGATTTATCATCTTTTAGATTGATATTGAATTTGGGTTGCAATTGTTTGATGAGTGAATTTTCTAATAAAAGTGCATCTTTTTCTGTATTGACAATCGTATATTCAATCTTTTGAATTTGCTTAACAAGCAACTTAGTTTTTACAGGATGATCTTCTTTTGTAAAATAAGAGCTAACTCTTTTCTTTAAATTTTTTGCCTTTCCAACATAAATAATAACATCATTTTTATCTTTATATTTATACACTCCTGGTAAATCAGGCAAATTTAGAATAAAAGTTCTCAATGGATGTTCAGCAAATTGCATCATACAAAATTACAATTTCTATTCTTTGAAAATTCTATTTCATTTGAATATTATTCTTTGAATTAAAATTTAAAATCAACAAATTTTATCTATATTTGAATAAATCCAAACGACAATAAGCCATTTGAGAAAAATGTCCAAAGCTACAGTGAATCCAATTTTATCTGAAGAGCAAATTATTCAGAAATTAGAAACATACTGTGCTTACCAAGAAAGATGTTTGGCAGAAGTCAAGAAGAAAATGAAACAATTGGGCGTTGAATCTTCCGAAGAGTTAGCCTTTATTACTTATTTGCAAGAAAATAAATTTATTGATGAAAAGAGATTTGTAGAAAAATTTACGCAAGGCAAGCTGAATGTCAAAAAATGGGGAAAGTTTAAAATTAAATATCAATTGGAGTCTAAGCAAATCAATAAAGACCAAATAGAACAAGAATTAAATCAAATTGATGCGAATATTTATGAGCAAACTTTAATTGCAGTATTACAAAAAAAAAATAGATTATTGAAAGAGGAAGATGATTTTAAACGCCGACAGAAGTTAATTGCTTATACTCAACAAAAAGGATTTGAATTAGAACTAATTCTAAAAACCCTAAAAAAAATTAATCTTTAATACATTTTTAAAATAATTATCTATATTTATCTTAAATAAATACCTCCAATGATAAAATATTTCTACTTAATGATAATTGCTTTATTTGCTGTTTCCTGCAATAAAGGAATTGGTTGTCCAAATGATTTCTATAATAACTTTAATAAAAAAGAAACGACAACTAAAAATATGAATAGCAATAAGCCACAAAAAAATAAGAAACCTGTGAGCAATCCAATGGGACCTCAATAGTGAGTAGCAAGTAGTGAGAATTAATAATTAAGATATTTAGAACCAAGAGCCAAGAATCAAGATACTGTAAAACTCTGTGTAAACTCTGTTCTACTCTGTGTAAGAAAAACTTAGTGTTCTTTGTGGTTGAAAAATTAGTAGTGAGATGTGAGAGATGAGAATAAAGATTTTTAGAGTCAAGAATCAAGACAATTCACTATTTACCATTCTCAATTTACAATGCACCATTCACTAAAAAAAACTCCGTGAAACTCTGTGTAAAAAAACTTAGTGAGCTTTGTGGTTGAAAAAATAGTAGTGAGATGTGAGAGATGAGAATAAAGATTTTTAGAGCAAAGAACAAAACCTTTTATTGAGTATTAAGAAATGAATCGAAAAAATCTCACTACTCCGAAAAAGTCTTATACTTTTTTTACCTTAAAAAAATAAGTTAGGCTTGAATAATTGCTTGTTTTTCTAGCTTTCCAATTGCTAATAAACCCAATAATAATTGCACGAAAGATTGCCATAATGCCACTTCGTTTTTGATAATATTCACTGTGTAAACTAATATAATAACTATCAAAAGGCATTTTCATTGTTCCTGCCAATTGAAAACCTAATCGATTCATTAAAACATTAATAGTTTTAGGTTCAAAATGATAAATATGTCTTGGCACATCAATAGCAGACCAAAACTGTTTATAAAATATAGCGTCATAAGAAATTATATTTGGAACACTAATTGCCAAAACGCCATTTTTATCTAAAATTCTGTGAAAATGCAATAAGGTTTCATCAATATTGTGTACATGTTCCAACACATGCCAAAGTGTAATAATATCAATACTTTCAGTTTGAATATTAATTAACTCATTGGGTGCTTTTAGCTCTAATTGATGATTCTGATTGGCATTATTTCTGCACGTTTCATCTTGTTCAATCCCAATAACTTTAGTAATATTATTCTGCTGACAAGCTGCTAAAAAATCACCAGATGCAGCTCCATAATCTAACAAACTGATGTCTGCAATTTCCTTATTTACATATTGACGAAGTGTATTTAGCTTCTTTTTAGTCATTATATTTCTTATAAAACGATAAGCTTTATGAAACAAAGAATCATTGTTTGAATGATGAGAAATATAATTTACAGAGTCATAATATTTACCTATCTTATCAACTTCTGGTCTTGGATTTGTAAATTGAAAGCCGCAGTCGTTACATAAAACAATTGAAAAAGTTTCTTGGGAAACGTAATAATCTTTAACCTCAATATTATGCTTAAAATTTTTACTAGTACAACACGGACAAGCTTGCAATTCTTCCATTTAACTACTTTATTTTTACAATAATACCATTACCATTTAAGTTATGTATAACAACCGCATCTCCACGCTGTAAATATTCATTGACTAAAAGTGTGATACCTTTTGTGAGTGGGAATCCATAATCATTAAAAACAACCACGCCACCAACTGTAAGCCGGTTCCAAACCCAAGTCATAATGTCTTTTGCTGAAATGTAGGCATCAACATCAATATGAACTAAACAAAATTTTTCATTTGCTACTAAGTGTCCTGTATCGTCAGGGAAAATGCCTTTTAACAATTGAACATTATTCAAATGGAAATTATTTTCAATATGATTTATTACAAATTCTAATGAAGTATCTTTATGTTCTCCGCCAACATAAAAATTATCTTCTTTCGTTCCTGCTTTAACCACACCTTCAAATGTATCGCAGGCAAATATTTTTTTATTGCTACCTATTTGTTTAAGTTTTGTTCCCATCATTATAGAACTTGAACCACGCCAAACACCAACTTCTAAAATATTGCCTTCTTTACCTGAAGTATTTTCTGCTAATTGCCATAGTTCCCATGCTTGATAAAAATTCAATAAGGAATTTTTCTTTGCTTCAGCAAATGTTTTTAGAAAAAATTTATCATGTATCCAAGGTGCATAAGTTGCCGATGGTACTATTATATGGTAGCCTTTTTTGATTAATCTTGAAAACCAAAAATAAGGTAAATTTTGTATTCTTGCATAAGCAAAAATGAAGAAGTTTAAGAACTTTTTGAACATAAATTTCTTGTTTAAGTATTTCTGAATTTTTTGATTAATCTTACTAAAAATGGTGGTAAAATATCGTTTGCAAAGTTGACAAATGAATTAAAAATAGTCATTTTTGTAGAATCTTGACCTTTTCTTGTTGCAAAAGTTGTAGTAATTCTTCCTTTATCTCCAACATTTACTTCACCTTCCGGTCTTCCGTTGGTGTAATAATATAAAGCAATTGAACGTCTGCTTCTATAAGGTGGGCAAGTTAATGGATCTGGTAAGCCATGCCAAGAAAAATCTGTTGTAGAAAACATCGCTAATCGATTAAATAGTGGGGCAATTTTAGTAACACATTTACTCATATCTTTTTCCCAGAGTTCAAAATGTCCACCATATTCATCTTTCCAATCCTCATTCAAGTAAACTAATATATTTAAACGTCTATCCAAATTTGTCCTCTGGTTTTTATGAAAATCAACATGCATTTTCAAATAACCTCCAGGTTTAATTTCATGAAATCCTCCACCTTCCAAATATGGATCAGGAATAAGTGTTTCTTTTATTCCAGTCAAATTTTGTAAAAATTCCAAGAATGGTTGCGAATTTAGAAAGTGAATAAATGCTTTCGTTTTCTCACCAAAACGATATTCTCCTTTGGTGGCTAATTTCAACTCATTAGGATTTGTGTATTGTATATCTTCTTTTACTTTGCCAATTTCAGGAAACTCTGCAATAATTTCACGCAACATTTCTGGATTAAACAAATTATCGTAATAACCACTTGGAAATGGTTTTGCATTAATATAGGCTTCATGATTTTCCTTTCCAAACTCTAAAAGCTCATGTACCGTTTTATTATTTAAAAAATTCATTCTTTAATTATAAAATACAAAAATAAATAACCTATTGGAAAATCAGTACTAATTCAATTAATAAATGTGTACAAACTATACCAATACAGCACAAAATAAAAAAGCGGTCATTACTGACCGCTCCAAAAACACTTCTTATAAAACTAAACTACATTGATAGTTTTTACTTTTTGCTCTGGCGCTTTGGCTTCTTTTTTTGGTAATATTATTGCTAATACTCCATTCTCAAATTTAGCATCAATTCCTTCCGTATTAATGGCATCTTCATCGATAGTAAAGCTACGTTTGAAACTAGAATAGCTATACTCTCTTCGAGTATATTTGTCATTGCTTTCGTTTTCTTCTTTTTTCGTTTCTGATGAAATAGTCAATACATTTTCATTCAATTCTACTTTTACATCTTCTTTTTTTACACCCGGAATGGCAGCCTCAACTACAAAAGAATTTTCTGTTTCTTT